>CAZIDB010000007.1:0-13831 GCA_964537965.1 uncultured Melioribacter sp.
TGTAAGCAGCCCTAACTCCATCATAGCCAAAGATAATTCCGCCTGTTGGAAAATCAGGAGCAGTAACATGCTTCATTAATTTTTCAACCGGCATATCAGGATGTTTAATTAATGCCACTATTCCGTCTATAACTTCCGATATATTATGCGGAGGAATGTTTGTAGCCATACCAACAGCTATACCACTGGTGCCATTAATTAAAAGGTTAGGCAGGTAAGATGGAAGTACCAGCGGTTCCTGCAGAGACTCATCAAAGTTTGCGGTAAAATCAACAGTATTTTTATCGAGGTCACGGAGCATTTCATCTGCAATTCTTTTAAGGCGCGCTTCTGTATAACGCATAGCGGCAGCGGAGTCACCATCTACCGAACCGAAGTTTCCCTGCCCATCTACAAGAGGATAACGAAGTGAAAAATCCTGCGCCATTCTAACCATGGTTTCGTAAACTGCGCTGTCTCCATGCGGGTGATACTTACCGAGAACTTCTCCGACTATTCTTGCGGATTTTTTATACGGTCTGTTATAAACCAAACCAAGTTCGGACATTCCATATAAAACTCTGCGGTGAACCGGTTTCAAGCCATCTCTTACATCGGGTATAGCGCGAGCTACAATTACAGACATTGCATAATCGATGTAAGAGGATTTCATTTCCTCTTCAAGTGAAACGGGTACTATCTTTTCAAAAATTGTTGCCATAAAGCTTTTCTTATTCCTTAGTAAATATTAAACACGCAATCTGCGTGACTAAATCTTCTGAATATTACACATCCAGGTTTCTAACGTACTTTGCATTTTTTTCTATAAACTCTCTGCGCGGTTCTACAAGGTCGCCCATAAGAGTTTCAAAAATTTTATCTGCCGCAGCGGCGCTTTCTAAATTTACCTGAAGCACTGTACGTGTTTCCGGATTCATTGTTGTACTCCATAGCTGTTCGGGATTCATTTCTCCCAAGCCTTTATATCGTGATACAACTACTCCTTTTGGTACACCCTGTTCATCCAACTCGTCGGTTACTTCGGTATTACCGTTACCCTTAAAACGTTTAAGTATATTATCTCTTTCTTCATCATCAAAAGCATACTGCTCTTCTTTTCCTTTTTTAATTTTATATAAAGGGGGCTGAGCAATGTAAATTCTTCCGTTTGTAATCAATTCATTCATATGCCTGTAAAAGAAAGTAAGAAGCAATGTTCTTATGTGGCTTCCGTCCACGTCAGCATCTGTCATAATAATTACTTTACCATACCTTGCTTTAGAAACATCCAGCTCAGTGCCTATGCCTGCACCAATAGCAGCGATCATCGCTTTGATTTCATTATTCTCAAGAATTTTGTTGAGCTTTGCTTTTTCTACATTCAGAATTTTTCCTCTTAGCGGAAGTATCGCCTGGAATCTTCTGTCCCGTCCCTGCTTTGCACTTCCGCCTGCAGAATCACCTTCAACAATATAAATTTCACAATGCTCCGGATCGTTAATGGAGCAATCCGCAAGTTTACCTGGAAGGTGCATGCTATCGAGAGCATTTTTTCTTCTTACAAGTTCTTTTGCTTTGCGCGCAGCTTCTCTTGCTTCCGCCGCTCTTAAACATTTTTCAATTATTTTTTTACCAACAGCAGGGTTGACTTCAAGATACTCGGCAAGTTTTTCACCAACAAGCGTTTCAACTATTGATTTAACTTCACTGTTGCCAAGTTTTGTTTTTGTCTGTCCTTCAAACTGCGGTTCCGCAACTTTAACGGAAATTACTCCTGTTAAACCCTCTCTGAAGTCATCTCCAGAAAGCGTAATCTTTCCTTCCTTAATCAGATTATTTTTATAAGCATAGTTATTAAGAGTTCTTGTAAGAGCTGTTTTAAAACCAACAAGATGAGTTCCGCCTTCTGTTGTATTAATATTGTTTACGTAGGTAAAGAGGTTCTCCGAGTAGCCATCATTATACTGAAATGAAATTTCCACTGGTGTGTTTTCTTTTTCGCCTTCAATAAAAACCGGTTTATGCAGCGGTGTTCTTGATTCATCAAGGTACTTTACAAAGTCTACCAATCCGCCTTTATAATGATAACTCTCATCCTCGCCGCCGTTTCTTTCATCTTTCAACCTGATAGTAATATTCTTGTTCAGATATGCAAGTTCACGCATTCTTTCAGCAAGCGTATCAAATTTGAATTTTACGTTCTTAAAAATTTTATTATCCGGAAGGAACGTAACTATTGTTCCGCCTTCATTATTTTTTGCTTTACCAACTTCTTTAACAGAATATTTTGGAATGCCGCGTTCATATTCCTGTTTATAAATTTTCCCGTCTCTTTTTACTTCCACCTGGAGCCATTCAGACAGAGCATTTACAACAGAAACACCAACGCCGTGTAAGCCGCCTGAAACTTTATAAGAATTCTTATCAAACTTTCCGCCTGCGTGAAGTACGGTCATTACAACTTCAAGTGCGGATCTTTTTTCTTCCGGATGCAAGTCAACCGGAATACCCCTTCCGTTATCTTCAACGCTGATGCTTTCGTCTTTTCTGATGATAACAGTAATTTTATCTGCATAACCGCCAAGAGCCTCGTCAATACTATTATCAACAACTTCATTAACAAGGTGATGAAAACCTCTTGATCCAACATCACCAATGTACATTGCCGGTCTTTTACGAACTGCTTCCAATCCTTTTAGAACATTTATGCTTTTAGCAGTATAGTCATTGTTGTTCTTAACCTGTGTCAATTGTTCACCTTCATTCTTTATCTTATTAAGCAATAAATTTTATTGATTTCACTACGTTATCCCCGCAGTGATTATTAATTCTTTCAATTATTAATTTTTGCCTGAACTTTAATTCACTTCGCCACACCGAATTTTCAACGCGGAGAAACAAAACCTGTTTTTCCAATTTTACGGCATCGACAAATTTTTTTATATCCGGGAATATTTTAGGAAACATCAGAACTACATCTGCCTGCTTTATAAAATTTCTTACATTAGTTAAAGCAGTATCGGTATTAAAAATTTCCTCAATACTTCTGAAATCAGGCATAAGATGCCTTACCTTTATTTATTTTAATTGTAATATCGCTTTCCGATTTTTTCAAATAAGAAAGATTCGTAAAGTCTGTTATTGTTATAAATGTCTGTCCAAGATTTTCAAGGTGCTCACTTATTTTACCGGCCCTGTAAGCATCCAGCTCGCCGAACACATCATCCATAAGAAATACAGGATCGTTTCCAAGTTTTTCTTTAAGGTAGAAGTACTCAGCAAATCTTAACATAACCTGAAAAGTTTTATGCTGTCCCTGCGAGCCATATTTTTTCAGGTCTATATTATTCAACTTAAATTTGTATTCGTCCCTGTGAGGACCAAAAAGATTTGTTCCTCTTCTAATCTCTTCTTCAGCAGATATATTTATTATTTGCCTGAATGATCCTTCAATGTCGTCCGTTTCATTTTTCTTACCAAGATATTCATATTCAATAGACGGCTCTTCATATTCTTTCATTATATCGTTGTACGATTGATTCAGGTATTCCTGAAACTCTGATAAAAACTTTATTCTGCTCTTAATAATTTCCGTTCCTGTAATAACCAGTTTTTCCGTCCACGCATCAAGCTGACCAAGCAATCCCCTGTTACCTGTCTCTTTTATTTGATTTAACAAAGAGGATCTTTGCCTTGCCGTTTTATTATAATCAAGCAATGTTTGCAGGTACGTCTGGCTTGCCTGAGAAATTACCGAATCGAAAAATTTTCTTCTGTCTCCCGGTGTTCCCTGTGTTATGTTATGATCTGACGGAGTTAGAATAACGATTGGGAATTTCCCGATAATTTCCGAGGTTCTGTTCACCTGTTTATTATTAACAAAATAGCTTTTTCTTCCTTCCTCCCTGCTAAAAACAACTTTAACTTTATTTTCAGTAACACCTTTAAATATTCCGCTTATCTGAAAAAATGAATTTTCGAAATTCAAAGTCTCCAGATCGTACAAGCTAAAGTTTTTTGAAGTGCACAGATAGTAAATAGCTTCAAGTATCGTTGTTTTTCCCTCTCCATTTCCGCCCATTATAAAATTTTTTTTATCGGAGAAATGAAGATTCGTATCCAAATGCAGTCTGAAATTTTTTAGTTCTATATCTTGCAATATCATTTTAATTATTCAAACGCACAGGCATAAGCAGCATCATAAGTTCTTCATCTTTAACAATATTAACCGGTTCTATAATAACAGCTTTAGTTGGCGAATGCAGTTTAAATATTATTTCGTCTTCACCCTGTAAATGATTGAGCATATCGTTTACATAAGCCGAATTAAACCCTATTTCCATCTCCTCGCCGTTGTATGAACATTTAACGTTTTCCTTTGCAAATGCTCCCTGGTCCAGGTCCTCGGCAGAAATTTCCACATTATCTTTTGAAATTGTAAACTTAACTTTTCTTGATGTAGTTGGAGAGAACAATAACATTCTTTTAATTGCTGAGTGTACTTCATCAACATTAATTTTTAACCTACTCTCATTTTCAAAAGGAATAACACTGTTGTAATCAGGATATTTCTGGCCAATCAATCGGGTAATAAATTCAATATCACCCACTTTAAATGAGATATGGGTTTTACTTAGTAAAATTTTAACATCTTTATCTTCAAGAATTTTTTGCAAAACAGAAATTGCTCTTTCAGGAATAATATATTGTTCCTGTGATTCTATTTTAACATTCTTCTTAAGCAAGTTAACTAATCTGTGTCCGTCTGTTGCAACAAAGCGAACGCCTTCTTCCTGGAAATCAAGAAGAGTACCCATCATTGCAGGACGCATATCTTCTTTGCTCATTGCAAATGCGGTCTGGTCGATTGCTTTTTTTAATTCAATTCCATTGATATTTATTTCACCTATTGCCTCTGACTGAGAGCCTGTTTCAGGAAATGAAGGAACATCCGGAAATTCTTCAGGCAATAAATAGCTAATGGTATAAATACCGTTTTCAGTTTTTAAATTAATTTTTCCCTGGTTGTTAATTTCAAAATAAATTGTTGTTTCCTGTAATGATCTTACTATATCATATAACAAGCGGGCAGGAATAACAACTTTCAAATTTTCTTCCGCAAAAACATTAATAGATGACTTCAGAACTATTTCCAAATCAGTAGCATAAATCATCAGCAAGCCATCCTTCAAATCAAAAAGGAAATTCTCCAATATAGGCATTGGTGTACGGGAAGGAATAGCTGGAATTATCTTTGTGAGTAGCTTTTCTAAAGCTTTACTGTTAACCTTAAATTCCATTATAATATCTCCAAATTGACTTTCAAAAATACCTAATTTGGTAACGATATTCAATTTATTAACACCACACAACGCTTATTATTTTATTAATAAGTTATATATATAATTTAATAATAATACTAACGATGTGAATATGTGGATAACAACAGGAAGCCGATAAATAAGTGTTAAAATGAATGATTCAGTAAGCAAAGGATGTTAATAAATTGAAAGAAAAAGATCAGTTATTAAGATAATGTTGATAAGTAAAAATAAAACACAACTTGCACACATATGTTTTACAAGTTATCCACAAGCTAACCAACACTCATCTCAATTTTATTTTTAATAGAGGATACTGTTTCTCTTAGCGAAGAATCTGTTTCAATCATTTCCCTGATGCTGTTAAATGCATGAATTACAGTTGAATGGTCTCTTCCGCCAAAGTGCAATCCAATAGTTTTTAATGATGACTTGGTTAGTGATTTTGAAAGATACATAGCAATCTGTCTTGCAAGAGCAATTTCTTTTTTTCTGTTTTTGTCCCGGATTTTATTCTCATCAATATTGAAGAACTCACAGACTGTTTTTGTTATATATTCAATGGATATAACCACCTTTCTATCTGTCGCTATTTCTTTCACAGTTTTTTTAGCGAGTTCAAGGTTAATTTCTTTTGAGTTTAGAGATGAATTGGCTAAAAGTTTTATAAGGCAGCCTTCCAGTTCCCTTATGTTTGAAGTAATGTTTGTAGAAATGTATTCAACTATTTCCGGTGGTAGTGATATACCATAGTTTTCACTTTTCTTTTTTAGAATAGCAATTCTGGTTTCATAATCTGGTGGCTGTATATCAGCTGTTAATCCCCACTGAAACCGCGATATCAATCTTTCGTTCAGGCCTTTAAGATCTTTTGGTGGTTTATCGCTTGTAAGTATTATTTGTTTACCTGCCTGATGGAGTGTATTAAACACCTGAAAGAATAAATCCTGTGTTTTTTCTTTTCCAATTAAGAATTGAATATCGTCTATAATTAAAACATCCATACTTTTATAGAAATTAGAAAAATCATTTACTGTATTTGATTGAATAGCTTCAATGTACTCAACAGTAAAAGTATCCGCAGATAAATAAATGATTTTTTTATTCTGTAAAGTCTTGTTGATTCTGTTTCCAATGGCTTGAACTAAATGAGTCTTTCCAAGCCCAACACCACCATAAATAAAGAAAGGATTAAAGGATGTTTCTCCAGGATTATCTGCAATAGCAACGGCAGCTGCACGCGCTAACTGGTTTCCTTCTCCCTTTATGAAATTTTCGAAAGTATATCTTTGGTTTAAATATGATTCGAATAACACATCATTTTTTTGAGCCGGTTTAATTTCGGAACCGGTAACTAATTGTGAAGAAGCGGAAGGATCAAAAGTAGAATTATCTTCTGTAACTATATAATTAAGCTTTGCATCGTAACCGAGAACCTGTTTAATAGTTTTATTAATTAGTGTATTGTAATGTTCATCAATCCATTCAATAAAAAAAGTATTTGGTACCTCTAAACGAAAAGTAGAATTCTCTAAGGTAATTGGTTTAATGGGAAGAAACCATGTGTTGTAAGTTATAAAAGGAACGTTATCTTTAATTATTTTAAGGCATTCTTTCCAGGCAAGCTTGGGATCAGAAAGAACCGAAAAATTTTCTACAATAATCTGGTTTTCCATAGTTATCAACAATTAAATTTTATAAAAGTTACAAACAGAATTTTTATTCCCAAAAAAGTTTCGCCCATTCTTTTTTAATCAACAAATTATTAACAATTAAAACGGCGGCATAATTCTTTATTTTTTAACCAGTTAAGCGGGCTCACTTTTTATTGTTAACCAACCGTGGTTATAAAAAGAGCAGATTCAACGAAGTATGAGGTTTGTGAAACCGTTCCACATTATTAACTTATCCACAAAATATAAACAACGTTTTGGCTGCATAACCTAGTGAAAAAATAGAAACATTTTGCTATGAGAGCAAATTAAATTTTCTTCAGCACTTGTTTTTTCAAAACTAATTTATGAATTATATTTGTTTTAACAAGAAACTTTTTTGGAGTCTAATGAAAATTGTTATAACTGGCGGTGCTGGTTTTATAGGATCGCATTTAGCTGAATACTGGTTAGAGCGTGAAGCGAACGTTACAATAATTGATAATTTGAGGACAGGGTACCTGGCAAACATTCCTAAACATGAAAATGTTGAATTTATTAATGATAGCATCACAAATAAAAATCTTGTCTTTGATGTTCTTAAAAAAGCTGATTATGTTTTTAATTTTGCAGCCTTGGTATCTGTTCCGGAATCTGTTGATAATCCAATTGAATGTAATGAAATAAATGTTCTTGGGTTGATTAACTTGCTGGAAGCATCAAAAAAATATAATATTAGAAAGATTGTCCATAGCAGCTCGGCAGCTGTTTACGGAGATAATCCCGAATTGCCAAAAAAAACATCTATGAAACCGGAACCTAAAACTCCTTATGGCATAACTAAATTGGATGGTGAATATTATTGTCAATTTTATCACCAGTCCTTTGGAGTTAATTCTGTTTCATTGAGATACTTCAATGTCTTCGGTCCAAGACAAGACCCAAAAAGTCAATATGCCGCGGCACTTCCAATCTTTATTAGTAAAGCAATTAAAAATGAAGATATAACAATTTATGGAGATGGTAACCAGACAAGGGATTTTATCTATGTGAAAGATGTAGTTATGGCAAATGTACAAGCTGCCGGGAACGAAAAAGTTTTTGATGTATATAATGTTGCAAACGGGAGCTCTATTTCAATTTTAGATTTAGCCAGATTAATAATTAAAGAAACAAATAGTAAAAGCGAAATTATTTTTAAACAGGAAAGAGCGGGGGATATAAAACATAGCTTAGCAGATATTGAATTAACCAGAAAAGAGCTGAATTTTTCGCCAAAAGTTGCTTTGTTGGATGGAATTAGAAAAACTATAGATTTTTTTGGAAGAGTGTTAGGCAAATAAAAGCTGCCTTTGGGACAGCATTAAACCTTGTAATTTTATGATCTTATGCGTATTTTTTGAACCTTTAGAATTAAAAGGTATTAACAATGAAAAGAACATTTCAGCCAAGCAGAAAAAAAAGAATAAATAAACATGGTTTTAGAGAACGCATGAGCACTAAAAACGGTAGAAAAGTTTTAGCCAGCCGCAGAGCTAAAGGAAGAAAAAAATTAACCGTTAGCGATGAGAAGTAGGAATTTTGAAAAATTTCGGTCTTTCTGCTAAGGAAAGAATTAAAAAACTTTCTGAATTCAGGAAAGTTTTTAAAGAGGGCAAGGCAATACTTTCTCTCAACAAAAAGCTAAGGGTTTATTACTTCCTTATAAAAGAAACCGACACCACTGAAATCAAAATTGCTGTTACAATAAATAAAAAAAACGGAAACGCTGTCTGGAGAAACAGGTTAAGACGACTTGTAAAAGAATCCTACCGTCTAAGTAAAAAGGAATTGTTCTTAACATGTTCAGTTAAAAAATGCTCACTGTATTTTATTATTAATCCTATTGGATTTAATAAAAGCGGATACCCAAAAATAAAGTTGAAAGATATTAGGTATTTAGTTGAAGACGTTTTAAGAAAAGTTATTGCTGAGATATAAAATGCGAAGAGTTTTTATTTTATTAATTAAGCTTTATCAAAAAATTATTTCTCCATTGTTTCCCCCTTCCTGCCGGTTTTATCCAACGTGTTCGGAATACAGCATTCAGGCTTTTCAAAAGTATGGAGTTATTATTGGCCTGGGTAAATCGGTATGGAGAATTTTAAGATGCAATCCTTTCAATAAAGGCGGATACGATCCGCTAATTTAATCAGGAAATAAAATGGATAAACAAACCACAATAGCTTTCGTTTTAATTGGATTTATTTTGATCTTATGGCTGTTTTTAAATAATCCAGAACCACAACCGGTTAAACAAAGCACAGATTCAACTCTTGTTAAACAACAAGTCCCTGATACAACTAAGAAAGAAAAACAGGTTGTCTCTAAAACCGAAACACAAAAAGATACTTCTTCTTTTGGCAAAGTATTTCATCCTGCTGATGCTAAGGAAAAAATTATTACCATAGAAAACAGTCTTGTTAAAATTGAATTTAATTCGGTTGGCGCAAAAATTAAAAGATTGTTTCTTAAAAACTATAAAACGTGGTATGCCAACAGCGAAAAAGAAAATTTTTATAAAAACCATGTTCAACTAATAAATCCCGCAGATTCCGGTGACTTCAATTTAATGTTTATAACAAAAGACGGAAAGCTGGTAAACACTTTGCATGCAGAATTCACAGTAGAAACGATTAAGCCATATTATAAACTTGAAGAAAAGGATTCTCTTTTAATAAGCTTTAGTTTGCAGATTGGGAAAGACAGCTATATAAAAAAGAATTACATCATCAAAGGAAATGATTATGCTTTGAAGTGCGATGTTGAAATGGTTAACATGGATAAGTATATCAGCAATTACAGGTATGATGTAATTTGGGCGAATGGAATTAATTTCGTCGAAAGAAATTCTGTTGACGAGGCAAACTACTCTAATGCAAGCGCATTCTCCGGCGGTGAACAGGCTATTGTGAAAGCCCCTTCGAATGAAAAGATAAATAAAGAATTTAATGGTAAAGTTGATTGGTTAGGCATAAGGAATAAATATTTTGCTGTACTTATTGCTCCACAAAAACCCGTTGATGAGGGCGGTGCTTATATTGAAGGACGACAGAAGCATATAGGTGACGGGTTAAGAGAAATTTATAACGCCAGCCTTAAAGTACCGTTCAATAACCAAAGTTATCAAAAGAATTCTTTTCTACTTTATATGGGTCCGGTTGAATATGATATCCTGAAAAAATATGGAAGGAGCTTTGAATCCATTGTTGATTTCGGAAGCTTTTTCGGATTAAAGTTTATCATAAGACCTATTTCAGAATATATCCTGCTGCCGTTGTTTAAGTTTTTACATTTATTTATTCCTAACTGGGGATTGGTAATTATTGTTTTTTCATTGATTATAAAAGTTGCGCTTCACCCGTTAACACGCAGCCAGATGAAATCAATGAAGAAGATGCAGATGCTTCAGCCAAAAATTACAGAGCTGAAAGAGAAGTTTAAAGATGATCCGCAGAAGATGAATAAAGAAACTATGAAACTTTATTCCACTTATGGAATAAATCCTGCCGGCGGGTGTTTGCCGTTATTATTGCAAATGCCAATACTTGTAGCATTGTGGGGATTGTTTAATGTTGCAATAGAATTACGACAGGCAAATTTTGTATGGTGGATTAATAATCTATCGGCTCCTGATGTAATATTTACTCTGCCGTTCAGAATACCAATCTTTGGTATTAACCAGATTAGTGCCCTGCCATTATTGCTTGGCATTACTATGTTCATTCAACAAAAGATGTCCGTTAAAGACCCATCGCAAAAAATGCTGGTTTACCTTATGCCGGTTATGTTTACGCTTATGTTCATGGGTTTTCCATCAGGACTGAATCTTTATTATTTTATGTTCAATCTTTTCTCTATTGTACAGCAGTATTATGTTAATCATTCACATGCAAATGTTGAATTGGTGCCGGTTAAAAATCCTAAAAAGTCCGGTGGTTTTATGGCAAGAATGATGGAAGCAGCCGAAAAACAGTCTCAGCAAAAAGCTGCCACCAGAAAGAAAAAATAGATTTCTGTTAGATATATTATCTGCAGAGAGGTTGATGCAGAAAATAAGTTATATAATTTTTTTGCTGCTTTTATTTGCCGGTCCTGTTTTTTCTCAAAGCAGCACTATCTCCTTGGAGTATAAGGAAAAAAAGCTTCCTTTTGGATTAACTCAAAAAACGGTTAAAGCGATTCCTGAAGTTACACTTGTTTTAAGCGGAGGTGGCGCAAGGGGCCTTGCGCAGATAGGAAGCCTGAAGGCTCTTGAAGAAAGAGGAATTCCTGTAAGCCGGATAGTTGGCACAAGTATGGGCAGCATAGTTGGCGGCTTTTACGCCTCCGGTTACAGCATTAATGTTCTTGATTCCCTTGTCACAGTTATTCCATGGAATGATTTTCTAACTGCTAAAAGTGAAGGAAACCGGAGAGATCTTTTTATTGAACAAAAGATTACCGAAGACCGCGCTCTTTTTGCATTAAGATTGGAAAACCTAAATTTTGTTTTGCCCACTTCAGTAAATTCCGGTGAAGTCCTTTCAAACTATCTTAACTTAATTACTCTTAATGCACCAATCCATGCAGAGAATAATTTTAATGAATTGAAATATGACTTCAGAGCAGTATGTACAGATCTTATTTCTGGTACTGCTGTTTCTCTTAGCAAAGGATCTTTAAGCCAGGCAATGAGGGCAAGCTCCAGTATTTCTTTACTTATTGCTCCAATAAAATTAGATACTCTTTTACTTGCAGACGGAGGACTTGTTGCGAATATCCCCGTTAAAGTTGCAAAGGATTTAGGTACAGATTTAATAATTGCCTCCAATACCACAAGCCCGCTTAATACGGCAAGAGAACTTGCATATCCCTGGATTGTTGCAGACCAGATCGTAAGCATTCCCATGAAGCTTTTAAGCTCCCAGCAGCTTCAGCATGCCGATGTTGTTATTGAGCCTGATCTCGGAAGAAAAAAGAATGACGACTTTACAAACCTTGATTCTGTTATACTTGCAGGTTATAACGCAACTGTTTCCAAAATAGATACAATAGAAAAAAAGATTCAACGCCTGTTCAGAAGTAAAACTGGTACAAAGGAATATTTTATAAAGAATATTGTTTATGATGAGAACTGTTCGGATATAGAAAGACCGTTTCTTCTAAAATATTCTAAAAAAGATTCCGTTAGTAACTATGAGATTATGGAGGATATTGTTTCGGTTTACCAATCGGGCAATTATGACAGCGTTTATGTTTCTGTTATTCCCGATAAAGAATTTACTACTGTAAAATTTAATAAAATAGAAAATATAAAAGTAACACAGGTTAATATTTCGGGAATAACTCTTATTCCAAAATCTACTGTAGATTCAATTCTTATCACTATAATTCACAATCCATATAATCCGTTAAAGATATTTGATAAGCTTACAAGCGTTTTAACTCTTTACAGGAAGAACGGATACTCTCTTGCAGAAGTTGATAAGATAGTGTTTAATAAAGATACGGGAGTTTTGGATATTGCTTTTTCCGAGGGAAGAATTACAAGAATTGAAATTGAACAGAATAAGAAAACAGCTTACTGGGTTATAAGAAGAGAACTGCCTTTTGAAAGAGGAGAATTTTTTCAATACGATAAAGTTGAAAGAGGACTAAGAAATTTACGTAGTATTAATCTGTTTAATGATATTACATTAATCATCACCGATGATGAAGGAGGCAAAGCCCTTCATTTTATTGTAGATGAAAAACCTTCACAGCTTGCGCGCTTTGGTTTGCGTATAGATAATGAAAATCAGACGCAGGTTAGTATTGATTTAAGAGATGAGAACTTTGCTAAATCAGGCACTGAACTCGGTTTTATTTTTGGCGGCGGGTTACGAAACCGGACTCTGGCTTTAGAGCACAAGGCTAACCGAATCTTTGATACTTATTTTACTTATAAAGCAAGAATTTTTTATGAGTTTAATGATGTTAATGTATATAAGAACGATTCGTCAACATCTTCTAGAAAATTTAAAAGATCTTTGATAGGTGAATACAGGCAAATATATAAAGGATTCTCTTTAGCGCTGGGCACACAGGTGCAAAGATTTGGAAACGTAATACTGGAAGGAAAATACCAGTGGGATGAAGTAAAAAATAAGCAGGATTTTTATGATGGAACTTACAAAGCCAAAATAATAAGCCTTTCTGCTTCATCTACAATCGATTTGTTGGACAAATATCCTTATCCCAATGAAGGTGTTTTTGTAAGAACATCTTACGAGACTGCACAGAAATTTTTTGGCGGTGACGTAGGCTATTCTAAATTTTATTTTTCTTACAGCAGCTATTTTTCCTTTTCACAGTATTTTGCTCTTAATCCGAAAGTAATTTTTGGATTTGCAGATCATACTCTTCCTTTAAGTCAGCAGTTCTCTTTAGGCGGGCAGGCTTCTTTCTTTGGGTTAAAGGATAATGAATACCGGGGCAGACAAATTTTCCTTGCTTCTGCTAACTGGAGGTACAAACTTCCGGAAAAAATATTTTTCGATAGTTACCTGAGCATACGTTACGATCTTGGTTCAATCTGGGTTTTCAGAGAACAGATTAGCTTTAAAGATTTAAGGCATGGTTTGGGATTAACATTTTCTCTTGACACACCTCTTGGTCCTGCTGATTTTTCTGTTGGTAAAAGCTTTCTCTTTAAAGGAGGATTAAATTACAGCTCGTTAATGTGGGGACCAACCAACTTCTATTTTACAATAGGATATTATTATTAATTCTAAAATGTATTAACCACGCCCAAGAAAATCCAAACTATTTTCCGCTTCGTGAAAATTTTGCCGCAAGAGAAGCGAATTTATTCTTCAT
>CAZIDB010000007.1:13931-19067 GCA_964537965.1 uncultured Melioribacter sp.
ACTATTTTCCGCTTCGTGAAAATTTTGCCGCAAGAGAAGCGAATTTATTCTTCATCAAAGGATTGTCCAGCTTATTGTAAAAAGAAGCGACTGTTCTGCAGTACTTACTTTTCTGAATAACACGTTCAAGGTTTTTATTTATTATTTTTTCAATTGATGATAATGGTGGGAAATCAATATCGGGATTATAAAGATTGAACAAAGACTGGTAAACAGGCAGGTTATCGGAATCAATCTCAATTGATTGTTTATAATACTCAAATGCCGTTTCAAGGTTATAGTTGCAAGGATCACTTTCAATTATACTGCCGGACCAATGGAGAATTTCTGATGAGATATTAGGAAAGACATCACAGATTTTTTCTGTATACATTTTCAGCTCATCAATATTAAGTGCAATATTGCCAAGCAGAATTTTATAAACTGAAAGATCTTCAACCTTGTTGTCTATCGCCCTTTTAAATGCATCAAACAATTCTTCAGGTTTGGAAGACTCCCTGAAAATATTTTCCAGTTCTTTTTTTAAGTTTTCCATTAAGTCATCTAAATATTTTTCGGCTTTTCAATAACAGAAGCCGGACAGTTGCTATGTCTAAAATAAATAATATTGTAAAAAAAATCTTCAGGGCATTAATTATAAAATTTTATTTTTAGGTGTAACAATTCCAATTCTCCGTTCGTCTTTAAATCAGGTTATGACAGAAGCAATAAAATATAAAATAATTCTTCAGCAGTTCAAGAATAAGATTTATAGTTATTCTTATTACTTGCTTAGAGACAAAATGGATGCGGACGATGTTACCCAGGAAGTCCTTGTTGCTATCTGGAAAAATATAGACGGTGTTAATGCCCTCTCAGTTAAAAAGTGGATAATGACTACAACACATAATAAATGTCTTGATATGTTAAGAAAACGCAGCCTTGTTTATCATCGGCAGGCGGTTCTTAATTATGATGATGAGGAAGAAGTTACCATGGCTGATGAATCAAACAGGCCGGACACAATAACTGAAAAAAAGATTGAAAAGAAGGCTCTTCTCGACGCAATTGAGAAACTTCCCGATGTTCAGAAGCATGCACTGCTTTTATATGAAATTCATGGCTTTAAGTATAAAGAGATTAGTGAAATTCTGAAGTTGCCTGTTAATACATTAAAAGTTTATCTGCTAAGAGCAAGGCAAAATCTGCTAAAACAACTAAAGGCAGAAGAGGTTTAATATGAATGAGATATGCAAAAAGCTTGAACCGTTAATAATCAATGCAGCTTTTGGCGATGGCAGTTTTTTGGAAAAGATAAAAGTTCATTTTCATATACAAAGCTGCAAGGAATGTAATTCTCTCTATAACGAGTATAAATCTGCGTCATCGGCAATTCATAAACTTCCGGTTATTGATTGCCCGGATGAAGTAATTAATAAAGTGGAAAGACGCATTGGCAAATATGGTTTTACTGTCCCATCCTTTATTTTAGATGTTGCTACAATTTTTGCAAGATTCAATTTCAGAACCGTTGCCGCCGGCTTCTTAATAATAATGTGCTTTACTGTAGGGGTATTTTTATTAAGAGATAAAAAGGAAACCGGCAGGCAGCAATATTCATCGGAAGAAATAAAACAAGCGGGCAGGCAGGCACAGCAGGCATTAGCCCTGGTTGGTAAAATTCTGAATAACACTCAATCAAAACTGAATGATGAGGTAATTACTAAACATATTGCCAAACCATTGGGAAAAAGTATAACAGTAATAAATGATCTATTTGAACCAGGAGGAAAAAATGAAAACAATTAAAATCTTTTTAAGCTTAATTATCTTAACGGGAATTTTACTTGCCCAGGATGAAGTAAAAAAACTTCCGGGCTATGTTGATTTTGGAAGCTTTGAAGGACTTTATAACGAAGATAACTTTACCGAGGTAAATGTAGAAGCCCCGTTGCTGAATCTTGCCGCTAAAATGTCTAAAGATAAAGACCCCGAATTAGCAAGACTCTTAAGCGGAATTAAACTTGTTAAAGTATATTCCTTTGGAGTTGAAAAGGAAAAAGCCTCCGGTTTTGAAGATAAAATTAAAAAGATTACACAAAAATTAAATGCCGATAAATGGGAAAGAATTGTTCGCGTTAAGGAAAAGTCCGAGACTGTAAACGTATACTTAAAACCGGCAAGCGAAGGATTCTCCGGGCTAACCGTGCTTACTCTTGATGGCAATGAAGCCGTATTTGTAAATGTAGTTGGAGAGATTAACCTTGAAGCAATCAGTAAGCTTGGAGAAAGGTTTGATATTCCGGAACTGGATTACATCAAGAAAAAAGATAAAAAGTAACAGGAGCAAAAATGAAAAAGTTAAAAGCGCTTTTACCTTTTTTCTTTTTACTCTTTGCTTTTTCTGCTGCAGGATGTTTTGGTGTTGACGGTGATTTTAAAAAAGTTAGGAACGGAGTTTTTAACTTTTTGCAGGCAGAAGATGTTGACAGGGAGTTTGAATACACAGTAAGTAACTTTGAAGTTTACCTTGTTCAGAAACTTGCAAGCATTTCCGATAAGACATTTGATATTGAATTAATGCTGAGTAAAATTTCAAATGTACAGATTGGAGTTTATAATTTAGAAAAAAGCGAAGATGCCGGAGCCGGTTCATTGAAAAACATTACAAAGTATTTCCGGGAAAAGGGATGGTCTGATTTGGTGAAAAGTAAAACCAACAATGAGTGCACAATGGTATTTGTAAACCTTGCAGATGATGATGCTATACGGGAGCTGTTTGTAATTAATTCTGATGATGAAGAGTTGGTCATTTTACGGGTACGCGGCAAACTTACTCAATTAGCAGAACTGTTAATTAAAAACAGGGGGACACATAAAAGATTTTATGCAGTAAATTAATTTTTAATTCCGTGATAACATTTTTGTAACTGGCTGCGTCTAACTTTAAAAAAGAAAGATTCTGCGTATGAGAAAAGTTACAACTTTATTTCTTTGCCCGGCTTTAATTTTAATATTTTATAACATACTAACAGCTTCTAATAAAACCAACAAAACAGTACAGGCTTATCGTCTTAACCAGGAGGTGCATCTTGACGGTAAGTTGACTGAAGACGTCTGGTTAAATCCTGCCATTGATGATTTTACACAGAAAGATCCAAAGGAAGGAGAAAAATCCTCCGAGAGAACAAATGTGTGGGTAGCTTACGATGATAACTTTCTTTATTGTGCGGCTAAACTGTATGATTCTCATCCCGATTCTATTATAACCAGGCTCGCAAGAAGAGATAACTTTGACGACTCGGATTGGTTTGCTCTTGCCGTTGATTCATATAACGATAAGAAGACAGCATTTTATTTTCTTGTCAATCCTTCCGGTTCAATTGAAGATGGCGTTTTTTATAATGATAGCTGGAGTGATAATTCCTGGGATGGTGTTTGGGATTATGCTGTTTCCCGTAGTGCTGACGGCTGGTGTGTAGAAATGAAAATCCCTTTTTCACAGTTGCGGTTTAACCAATCAGATGAAATGGTTTGGGGTGTAAATTTTATAAGGACAATCGTTCGGAAAAATGAAGAAGCACAGTTCGTTATGGTTCCTAAGAAAGAAAGCGGGTTTGTATCTCACTTTGCAGATTTGGTTGGACTAAATCATATTAAAACAAAACAACGTTTCGAAATTCTTCCTTACCTCGTTCAGAAAGCACAATATCTGGTACACGACAAGAATGATCCTTACTATAAAGCAAATCAGTATCGTACTGCCGTTGGTGCGGATTTAAAAGTTGGAATTGGCAGCAACCTAACTCTTGATGCAACTTTTAATCCTGATTTTGGCCAGGTAGAAGTTGACCCTGCAGTTGTTAATCTTTCTGCCTTTGAAACTTTTTATGATGAGAAGAGACCGTTTTTTATTGAAGGCTCTAATATTTTTTCTTTCGGTTATGGCGGAGCAAACAGTAACTGGGGATTCAACTGGGGCAATCCTGATTTTCTTTATTCAAGAAGAATTGGGAGAGCGCCGCAGGGCGATGCAGGAGATTATGACTATGCCGATTATCCGTCTGAGACAAGAATACTTGGTGCCGCAAAGGTAACGGGCAAGATAGGCGAGAACTGGTCTTTGGGTGCAATTGAAGCTGTAACAGAAAGAACATTTGCTCAAACCTCTTACAACGGTGCGCGCGGTGAAGCGGAAGTTGAACCACTTACAAATTATACAATACTAAGATCCCAGAAAGAATTTAATTCAAGTAAGCAAGCGTTGGGAATGATATTTACAGCAGTGAACAGGGACCTTAGAGGCGATAACCTTAAAGCAAATTTAAGCAGGCAGGCATACACTTTTGGTCTTGATGGCTGGACGTTTCTGGATAGCTCGGAAACTTATGTTGTAAATGGTTTTGTCGGCGGCTCATATGTTGCGGGTTCAAAAGAATATTTAATAAAACTACAGAATAACTCTCTTCATTATTATCAAAGACCGGATGCCACTTATGAAAAATTAGACAGCAACAGAACATCGTTATCTGGTTTTATTTCCCGCATTGCATTGAACAAACAGAAAGGAAACTTTTCGCTTAATTCAGCAATTGGAATAGTATCCCCAGGATTTGAAGCAAATGATGCCGGATTCCAATGGCGTGCAAACACAATAAACGCTCATCTTGTTCTTGGTTATAGATGGTTTGATCCTGATAATATTTTCAGAAGAAAAAGTTTTAACCTTGCTCATGCAAGAAACTATGACTTTGAAGGAAATATCGACAACAATGTTTTTGGTTTATTTACCAGCGCTGAATTTCTTAACTACTATGGATTTCAATTAAATCTCTTTTACGCTCCGGAAAAATACAGCAACCGTTTAACACGCGGCGGTCCAATTGCTAAAATTCCAAATGGTTACGAGGTAAACTTTTATTCGTATAGTGATAACCGGAAAGAATTTGTTTTAGATGTAAATGCTTATGCCTCCGGCGATGGATTTGGAAGCTTGTATTATAGCTACGGTTTTGGTCTTCAGTGGAAACCGTCTACTGCTATTGATGTTTCTATTAATCCGTCATTCGAAGTGAATTCGGAAAAGGTTCAGTGGGTTGATAGAGTTGATGATCCTTTGGCAGCAGAAACTTACGGAGCAAGATATATTTTTGCAGA
>CAZIDB010000007.1:19167-44020 GCA_964537965.1 uncultured Melioribacter sp.
AACCCGGACTTTAATTATAAATCAATTATTGCCAACCTTGTATTAAGATGGGAATTCCTGCCGGGCTCTGCATTCTATTTTGTATGGCAGCATAATAAACAAAACTTTGAAGACCCGGGCGAATTTTCACTTAAGAAAGATTTTAAAAATCTGCTTAGAACAGAACCGAATAACGTTTACCTTGTTAAGTTTACTTACTGGCTGGATATATAAATTCAGCGGCAATTGAAAGGGGAGAGTGTAATTAGTAATAGTTCACTTTTATTTTTACAATCTCCTCTCTTCCAAGATCATCAATACAGGCAATTATTGATTCTCCTTTCCGCGGTGTAAAAAATATTTTATCACCGGGAAGTGATTTCTTATAAAACTCATTATCAATATACCAGTAATGATTTTTTATTGACGGATCAGATGCTGCCTGCATATATATTTGCTGCGAGGTATTTGTCTCGATATAATATTCATAATTTTCCTGCGGAGATAATATTTTTGGTCCGTCACCCGAATGACGGGCCTGGCATAATGCATTATGCGGAGGAATTCTTTTAACCTGTATTTTGTTTTTCAGATACCACAAAGTTAACTCTGATTTGTAAACAGGGTAAGAAACTTTTTTGTAGCCGGAATCAGGCAGACATTCTGTGCAGTACTGCATTGTTTCTTTTGCATCAACATAAAATGATTTATATAAATCGCATTTGTTGTTTGGCGAAACGTTCCTGATGTAATAATCTTTTATAAGATTGCTGCAATTATCTGACGGAAGCAAACCGGTCTCGCTGCATACTTCTCTTTCAAGTACATTTGCGGGTGTATCAAACCAGAGTTTCTTTGGTTTGAAATCTATGCTGTTGAATAATTCAAAGAGCAAAGGCACAGCGGCACCTGCGCCGGTTAAATCCGGAGAACCCGTCACATCAAAATTGCCAAGCCAGACTCCGATTGTATAATCGGGATTATAACCAATTGCCCAAGCATCATGTTTACCGAATGATGTTCCGGTTTTCCATGCAATCTTTGGAAGATTTGTAGTGTAAAGAAAACCGGCAGGGAAATCAGGCCTCTCATTTGAAGAGAGTATGGTTGATATAAGAAAAGATGAAGCCGGTGTAAATAACCTGGTGGCATCCGCATCATTTAACTGTTGATCTTTTAAATAATTTAAAGAAAATATTTTTCCTTCATGACTGAAAGCAGAATAAAGATGTACTAACTGTTCAAGCTTAACGCCGCAACCGCCAAGAATTAATGAAAGGCCTAAAGAGTTTTTGTTCTTGGATATTTCCGAAAATCCGGCCTTGTCTAAAACTGAAATAAATTTATCCGGACCAACCTGCTGTAATAACTGAACGGCGGGAATGTTTAATGAATTTACGAGTGCATACTTAGCTGTAACGTTGCCTCTGAACTTCTCATCAAAATTTTCCGGCTCGTATCCGTTAAAGTCTGTTGGAATATCAGGCAGCCGCATTGCGGGAGTTAAAATTCCTTCATCAAAAGCCATTGCATATAACGCAGGTTTTAATGTAGAGCCGGGAGATCTTACAGCAGTAACTCCATTTATCTGTCCGAGCGAAACACTATCTTCAAAATTATATGAGCCGCAGTAACCGACAACAGAATTTGTTTTGTTCTGTACTATAATCACCGCACCGTTTGATATTCCTTTTGAACGGACTCTTTCAATATAACCGGATAAAAGTTTTTCCGCTGTTTCCTGTATAGATGAATTCAATGTTGTCCTTATTTCATTCCCTTTATAATTATTTGAAACGTACCGGCAGAAATGCGGCGCCTTTTTAACTACAGAGTACCTGCTGACGCTCACCTGTTCTTCAAGCGCATCTGTTAATTCCTGCTTGTCAAAAGTTTTTCTATCGGTAAAAATTTTTAACCAGTTATTTCTTGATCTGATTGCTTTCTTCAGGTTTTGATCGGGGCGCAATTCATTCGGATTGTTAGGAATAACTGTAAGCAAAACGGATTGAGATAGACTTAATTTTCCCGGCGGCCTGTTAAAGTAAATATAAGCCGCAGATTTTACGCCTTCAATATTTCCTCCGTATGGAAGAAGATTAAGATACATCTCAAGAATTTCATCTTTGCTGTAATGAAGTTCTAATTGAACAGCACGGAATATTTCGGTCAGTTTGTTTAAGTATGTTCTCTTTGCAGGCTGCAGCATACGTACAACCTGCATCGTTATTGTAGATGCTCCGGAAATTCTCCTTTGACTTGTTATATTCTGAAATGCTGCGCGGATTAAAGAATAAGGATTAACTCCGTAATGCCAGGAGAACCAACTGTCTTCCTTTTCAATTATTGCTTTTATTAAATCGTTTGTTACTTCGTTAAGATGAATCTGCATTCTCCACTTTTCATCTTTGGAAAGATACGCCGTAAGCATAGAACCATCACTTGCATAAATAACCTTTGAATATGGTTTCGGCTCCGGAAGAGGAAACAGCAGATCAAGAAGAAAAACTACAAGGATGAAAGTTATAAGCAACCTTGTAATTCCTGATTTTAACAGCAAGGTTAATTTTCTTTTTACAGCTAAGGCGCTAAGTCGCGATGAGAATTTGTAACTCGACCAAATCTTAGTTTGAAATATTTTCTTTAACTGATTTAACATCTTTTTAATTATTTATAATCATGAACAAAGACAGTTCCTCTTCCTGTTGCTGAAGCATATTCGGGATCATACATTGCTTCGGCACTAATTACAGGCAACTGGAATTTCCCCTTATTTACTACACGGATGAAATAGTAATAATCCTGTGTATAAGTTACAAGATTTGTAAACAGGACCAGCCGGTCATCGCGTACGTCAAGATACTGCACACCCATTGTTGATTTCCAATCCGCCTGGTTAAAATCCGTTAACCTTGGATTTTCAATTTCAAATCCCGATGGAATCAAATCTGTAATAGCAATATTTTCTGCGCCGGCAAAAAATCCTGTTAAAGAGATTTTGCAGACAATTAATTGTCCCTGGTAGAAATTGTTGTTGTTAACAGCGCTTCTGGTTCTGTAATCATAATAGGTGCGGGTAATTTTCATGTTAGAAGTTCGTTCTTTTACCTCACTTGTTTTTACACCGGCAGTATTCTGGAAATAATAGGCTTCTCCCTGTCCCGATGTCTTGAACGAAAGAGACTTTACATTATTGCCGATGTTAAGAGTAAGATCAGTTCCTGTAAATGTTCCTATTGATTTGCCATCGGCAATTACATCTGCTTTTAACTTGGAGCCTGAAGTAAGTTTTGCCGCCTTGCCTAAAGCTAAGAAAGCAAATGATGTTTCCTGTGTTGAATAGATATACTTCAGCTTCTTGGTAAGATATTTTATTATTACGGGTACTTGTTTGTTGTTTGGTTCAACCTCAAGAAGTACATTCAGCATAATTGCATTTGCTCTAATCTCGGAGTCAAATGTTCTGCCGGTTTCTCTATCGGTTCGCTCTTCAGTAAAAGATTGAGGAATTATTTCATAGTATGAATTCCACTTTCCTGCCAAGGCATACGCTCCTGCAAGTAAATATTTGCAATCCCTAGAAACGAGATGCATCCTGTTTTTATAGTAGTTCATAATTGAAACATCGCCTTTGCCTGCAAGCGCTAAAACATAAAGCGAGTAGAGAATTTCTTTGTTTGCTATTTCTTTTACTGTGCGGGAGTTATTAGAATAAGTTACATATTCAAACGTATTCTTTTCTTTAGCTTTAGTTGAAAGATAATTCAGAAGTTTATTTATAGTATTATCAGAGACATCAAAGCCTGCCTTTTTAGCTTCAACTAAAAAGTGAGCGGCATAAACGCTTCCCCACCAGCTTGGTTCTGTTCCGCCTTGCCAATATGATATAGCGCCATTCCACAACTGCATTGATTCAAGCTTTCTTATTCCTTCTTTAACATAATAAACAGGATTGTTATTCCTGTAATACTCCGGCGCTACAAGTTTAGCAAGGTCCTCAAAGTATAGCTGTGGAAAAAGTTTTGATACCGTTTGCTCAACGCAGCCATGCGGGTAGCCAACAAGGTATCTTAACTGCTTTGCAAATTGTACAGCCGGAAATCTGCTTATCGTTAAAATAGACGATTTGGTTGATTGAATAAAATTATTCGGCAAAGAAATTTTAAAATCATTTCCTGCTTTAACTAATCCTGATGAGCTTTCGCTTATATACGGAGAAATTGGACGGACACTTATGTTTACAACTTCCTTTGCTTTTGCAAAACCGGAAGTTTCAATAATTATTTTTCCAACACCGGCATCATGATTTGTCTTTATGATAAATGAAGTTTGGGCAGTAGCATTTGCAGGCACTGATAAATTTTTATTACTGCCTGAAAGCACTTTTAGCGGGCCTTCTACTTTAACATTTACGGAAGCGTTTCCGTTTTTACCCGTTGTGTTTATAAGAGTTACCGGCATTATTAAGGAATCATTTGGAGCAAGGAATCTCGGTATCTGCGGTTCAATTATAACGTCATCGGCAACCTTCATACTTGATTCTGCCGAACCAAACTTTGGCCCGGTATAAGCAACTGCCATCAAACGCACTTCACCGTTAAACTGCGGAATGTTGAGAGAAACAGTAACGGTTCCGTTGCTGTTGGTTTTTCGTATTCCGCTCCACACAGATAAAAGCTGAAAACGTTTAGTTGTTATGGGGTTAGTTCTTTTTTTAAGTTCTTCACCAATTGCGCCGTCACCGCCAGAGGAAGATTTTATTGTTAGTATTTCCGGCAAAAGGAGAGCGTACAGATCGTAACTCTCAACTGCTAATCTCTGCTTTTCATACATGAAGTTATATGGCGAAGGCGTGCTGTAATTATTAATCTGCAGTATTCCCTCATCAACCGCAGCAAGTGTAACATAAACGTCTTTTTCAGGAATGGTTTTTACAACTACATCTATTTTTCTGTTAGGCTTTATTTTTTTTGGTGCGGAAATAGATACCGGAAGTTTGTAATCTTTTTTCTCAACTTTGATTGATGCAAAACCATGTCCAACTAAGAACGGAGTTGAATTATCATAAGTATGTTTCTTAAACAATGTAGCCGTTATATAAACATTCGGCATGTAAATCTCTTTTAGGTTTAACTCTAACTGTGCGGACCTGTTATTCACTTCTATATATTGATAATCATATACGCCGTTCCGTTCTAATGTTACAAGCATCTTTCCGGAGAAAGGTGTTGTAAAAAGAATTTTTGCCCTGTCATTTGGGTCATAGACTTCTTTGTCTGCCAGTATTTCTACCTTGCCTTCCTTATCAACTTCAAACGAAGCAGCGGTTGAAGAACCCCAGCCATATGCATAAAATGTTTCCTTGTTACAGAACGGGCTTCCCTTTTTGAATATTCTTAATTCATATTCACCGCTTTTTGTAACGCTGAATGATAAATCTTTCTCGCCGTTTGACAGATCAATATTCCTTTCCCATTCTTTAAATTCTTTCTTTTCCGATGCGTAATAGTAGCGCGAAGAATTATCTTTCTTCAGAACAGTCTGCCATTCATAACGAACCAGTCGAGCCATCGCCGGTAATGATTTCGGATGTTTATCATTTTTATCGACAGCAACAAGTTTAAACCTCAGCGTTTCGTTTGTACCAAAATATTCTCCGGGAGATTTTATTCCCACATAGTACTGTTCAGGATAAACCTTGAAACTTGCTCCCCTGTTCACCGTTCTTCCGGTAAGATCAAATACACTTACATATCCATATACTGTTGCTATGCCCCCGGACTTCAAATCCTTTGGAACGGTATATAACAAATCTTTTTTACCGTTCTCATCAAGAACGCCATCCATAAATGTGTTTTGAACAATTGTATTCTCGTAAGTGGAGTTTGAAAAATCATAAGCAGAAAATTTATTGCTTGAGAAATAACTATGATTAACGCTAAAGTTTGCCTCATAGCGCAAACCGGAAGCTTTTGCTCCGAATAAATATTCTGCATCAACAGATATTTTTACCTGATCGCCGGGTTTTGCATCCTCCCGGTCTCCCTTAACGGTAACGCGGATTTTATCCGGCACAATTTCTTCCACGCTAAAGCGGTATGAACCAACAAGGCTTTCTGCTCCGTTATAAACCTCTGCTCTATACCCACCGGTTTGAATATAATCCGGTACATTAAAGGATACTTCAAACGAACCTTCATCATTTAATATTTTTTTGTATTGATTATAAACTCTTCCTGCCGGGGAAATAATTTTAATTATTAACGGTTCATCTTTAACAATCTGCATCTGGTCGTTGCGTACAATACCGGTAATGTTCACCTGGTCACCGGGGCGATAAAGGTTCCTGTCACCGTAAAGGAATGCTTTATAATTCTTGTTATAGGATGAAGCGCCTCCCACATCAAACCGGGATGTTTCTATTCCTGTTGCCTTCAGGTCGATATAGTTAAAATCATTTTCGGTTTCTGCTGTAATAATTCTCGGTTCAAAATCTTTCAGCTTTTCTTTTGTTTCTTTAAAGTGAATAACACCTTCGGAATTTGTTTTTCCCGAAAGCAAAGTCTGGTTGTTTGATGAGATGAGAGTTATCTCAACATTTTCTACCGGCTGAACAGTTGCAAGTGAATTAATGAATACAATTAGTTCATCTTCACTTTTTTTTGCGATGATGCCAAGGTCTGTAAGAGACAGCATCTTGCTTGCCTTAATCCACCGGTCTTCGCCGGACATTACATCAACAACAAAAACTCCTTTTTGTTTTCCGTTAAAAATCTTATCAAGGTTGATAGTAAACTTATTAAGAGCGTTACCCCGGTTTTGTAATCTAACATCTTCCTTATAATAAAGCTTGCCGTAATTGCCCACGTAATAACTTGGCGAATATTGGTAACCGTAATCTTCGTAGTAATAATCATAGTTGTTGGTTATAAAATAAAGTACGTTGTTTTTAAAAACCTGCGAGACTTCAACATCAGCATCAGTAATGTTAACAGCTTGTAATTCAAGATTTCTATTACCGGAGAGCAGCATATATTTTCCCCTGGAGTCTGTGAACCTAACAGAGGGTTCTAAATTCACAAGAGAGACTTCCTGTTCAAAATCAAATTCAAGTTCTCCTCCGTATAAACCGGGCAATCCTTTTTTAATCTTTAAATTTACAACCTGAGCCTCGGTAAAAGCTCCTTCTATTCTGAAAGAGTTTTCATTTACAAAAAACTGAATGTCGTTAAGCGGTTCTATCTTTACATAATCTTTTATTTTTTTGTCATCTACACGCTGTGTTGTATATACTTCTATCCAGCCGGACTGGTCTTCGAATCCGGAAACAACTTCGGTTATTGCGAGCTTTGTTATTGGCGGAAGATCGTAGGAAAAACTTCTTTCATCTTCCAGCGACTTTTTCCCTATAACAGAGAACAAGCCATTCCTGACTATTATTTCAAGTTCCTGCTCTTTATCTGTCTGTTGGACTTCACCTAAATCAATTGCAATAATATCAGAAGCTTCTTCACTTATTATTTTATAATTTTTTAATTCTTCTCCCCTGTTTTTTATAACAAGGTAATCCTTAAGCATACCGGGATTTACGGAATAATTAAAATGGAGATTAGCTTTTATGCTTACCTTATAATTCTGGTTAGGAATCTGCGTCCAGAAAAATTCTGCTTTCTCAACATCAAAGTACGGAGTATGAAATTCGTATGTCTCAAAGTCCGGCGAGAATTTTGAGTTGAACAAAACTTTGTTAGTAATCTTTGCTTTGTATGCTTGTATCGGCTGAAGCGGGTAATCGGGAGAAAAAATTAGTGTGTTGCCGGAAGTCCATTTAAATTTTCCTTCAAGCTTTGGCTCGAACTCGACAAACTGATCTGTTAACCACTTGTTTTGAATATCGGGTGGCGCAAGGTTTTCAGAAAATTCAATTTTGAAAGAGGATAATTTTTTTACTACTCCCTGCGGGCTGAAGTCGGTTACACTTACATAATCTCCAAGTAAACCGCAGCCATAGAGGATGATTAGAAATAGCGAAATGAATAAAGCGACCAAATACTTTTTCATGTACGCACCCTAAGATTTTTATTTTTGAATAAGAGTCTCTAAAGAATATCCTGAATGAATTGAAATAATTTAATTAGCAGGGCATTAATTTATTTTCTGCATTTTAAGGATAAATAATTCTTTTGTCAACCGTGAAAATGACATGGGTAGTTTAGTAAATTGAATTAAGTACAATAAGTAAACACCTTTTCGGGCGAAAAGTATTTGTCGGTATTTTTCAGAAAAAAGCGATGCTTATTACAATCGTAAGAAGGAAGAACAGAACGAGAGAAAATAAATGCAGGGCAGATAATAAAAATGATTTTAGCAGCACAATCAATCTTTTTTGATAGAAACATCTTCGCAGGGATTTGTAGAGATAAATAATTGTCCAGAGCAAAAATAAAATCAGAATGAAGATGTTAGACCAGATAGAAATAATCAGAAAAAATAAAAGCATTTCTAGAAAAAGAAAACAGTGGAAATGCAGTGAGTAGATTAAATATTCAAAGTAATATCTCTTTCTTTTCCTGTGCAGAATATAAACCAGCCATCCGTAAAAAGGCATAAGGACAAATATCATTGAAGAAATATTTTTTAAAAGCTTGTGTCCGAATTCTTTCCACCCTTCGTTTGTAATTACCCAGAATTTTCTTATTACGTATTCATCAAAACCGCCGCGCTCAATTTTCATTGCTGTAAAAAGGGAATCAAGTTTTTCTTCTTTAACCCCGCGTAATTCATTTGAGGATATAGAGCCAAACGTAATTGAAAAGTTTGATTTATTTTTTTCGCTTGCCGGTTTGTTTGGAATTAATCCGATGACCAAAAAGAAAATAAAGCTGATGAAAATATAAAGCCTTAACGGCGGAACGTACCGTACGCGCTTCCCTTCATTATACAGCAAGGTTAAATGACCGGGCTTAAACAATAATGCAAGAAAAGTTCTTATTGATTTGGTATCGAAATGGATTGTCCCTTCAAGCAGTTCAAGAAAGAAATGTTTTAACGGGACATTAAGCGTGTGATTTTCCTGACCGCATTGAGGGCAATAATTATCCGCGTCGGTAAAAGTGAAACCGCAATTAAGACATTCTTTGCTCTTTAATTTATGATGTGCCATTTTCGCTTCTGCGAAATTATAAAGAATCTTTTCTTAGAGCAAATTCTTTTATTCTTTATTTATTTCCCGTATAAGAAAATCTGTAAAACGATCAAGATAAATTTCTCCTTTGTCTGCGGATGCATTCGTGGGATCACCAAGCACACCGTTTATAGTAAGGGCAGGCATTCCTTTCTCAAGAATGATAGCTACTTCTTTCTCGCCCGACGGACCCAAATAGCCTTTTTCGAATTTATCTTTTATAACAAGATCATTTTCCAGGAATAGCATCAAAGATGTTTCATTCTCACCTGCGTGAGCGCCAGACTCTTCATCGGATATCCCGAATTCGTTTGATAATGAATTAAGAAAGTGCGCAAATCCCAGCAGGTTTGTATAGCCTGTAATTTTAATATCAGGGTACTTTTCCCGCGATTCTTTTATTGCATTTTCGACAGTAGAAAAATTGCCGCCATGGCATGGCAAAAAAATTATTTGTTTGAAACCGCAGGCTATCAAACTCTCAATGTAATCTATGATAATTCTCTTTAATGTTTCCGGTCTAAAAGAGATTGTTCCACCAAAAGCCATATGATGTTCTGAAATTCCAACTGAAATGGTCCTTGCCTGCAAAGCATTCCCAAGCTTTAACGCAACTGTATTTGCTATTGCTTCCGCAATTCTTGTGTCGGTCATTGTTGGAAGATGCGGACCATGCTGTTCTGTTGAGCCGACTCCTACTACTGCGGTTGTATATCCATCGGCTATAGCATTATTAATTGCCGGAGAAGTCATTTCTTCCATTCTAACAGTTTTTAACATGAATTTATTCCTTTAGTAATAATATGTATGGAGTTTAATTTATTTTTTTAATTGATGTATAATTTCGGCATCAACCCAGTAAATATCATAATTACCATTTTGAGGGTTGTTTAAGAAAGTAAGCATACTGCTAAGATTTTTTCTCTTAGATGTTTCTTCAAGTTGTTCACTTACTTTCTGGGCGGCAAAAAATAAATACTTGCCGTCTGGGGAAACGGAGGCCGACATTGCTGATGATCCCTTCATATTAACCTCCGGCCCAAATGAAACTCCTTCGCTCCAATTATCAAGACTGTCTCTAAAAAACACGTAGTAATTTGCATAGCCCGGATTAACTTCATTCTTCCTGCCATCAACGCAGGCAATTAAAAAACTTTCATCGGGTGAAATAAATGCATTATAAACATTGGTTCCTTCCTGATTAATAACGGAAGGTAACTTCTCCGGTTCCTTATAACTTCCATTAATAAACCGGGAGCGGCAGATAAATGATTTCTTTTCCTGTAAATATGTTTTTGTGAAATAGATTGTTCCGCTTTTAGTTAATGAAGGATAGAATTGTACATTATCCTTGTTTAATAATGTATCAGGGTTATATGGAGCGCTCCACGAGCCGTCTGATTTTTTATCAACAGCCCAGATATTCTGATAAGTCCACCTTGGTTTTGGTTCTTTACCTTTGGGTGGAAGAGTGGACAAAAAATAAATTCGGTTACCATCTGCAGAAAAACAAGGTTCAAGATAATAGAACTTTTCATCTGCGGCGAACGGGGCAACCGCAGGCTCAGACCAGGTTCCATTCTCATTTTTTGTGTACATGATGGTGATGTGTTTACCTGTTAAAAAGCCATAGTAAATTTCTTTTCCGTCAGGAGAAATGCTAATATCTCTTTCATTAAAACCGGTACATATAATTCCGGGTGCAAATATTTCAGGAATCATTCCCGGCGGTTTTTGACCAAGGTATTCTCCGGTTAGCTTTTTAAAGTCTGTCGTTTCCTGTGCATTGCAAACAGAAAAAACAACCAGCAGCAGCATAAAAGGGATAGATATATTTTTCATAATTACCCTGAACAATAGTTATGATACGTTTTATTAAACTTAAACATTTTGACTTTCTTTTGTTCTATTCTGTCGGGCATCTTGCAGAACCTATAGAACGCTTAAAGAAATTCTGAAATAGGAAAGTATTAGAAATACAAATTTGTTGGTGTGAATTTTTTTGATATGAGAACTTTCTCTTTTATCTTTGAACAGTCGACAAAAAATTCCATTCACCTAATAATGAATAAAGAAACTTCAAAATCGGAATACCTTGCAAGGATAAATAAAGTCCTGGATTACATTGAAAATAACCTGGACAAAGATTTGTCTCTTAACAAGATTGCATCCATCGCAAATTTTTCTCCGTATTACTTCCACAGAATATTCAGTGCGATTATTGGAGAAACAGTAAATGTTTTTATCCAGAGAGTTAAAGTTGAAAAAGCAGCAATGCAGCTTGTTATGAATCCTAAAAAATCTGTTACTGAAATTGCATTAGACTGCGGGTTTTCTTCTTCATCTTCATTTGCGAGATCATTTAAGGATTATTTTGGAATAAGTGCAACCGAATGGAGAGAGGATGAAGAATTAAGAAATAGCAAGATTTGCAAAACGAATGACAACATTGGAAAACCACACAGCAAAGACAGTAAAGAATTCGGAATAACCTCCATGTATCTTTACAACGAATCTAATAATTTAATATGGAGGTTAACAATGATCGACAAGAAAGAACTGAACGTTGTAGTAAAAGACATGCCGGAAACAGAACTTGCATATGTAAGGCACATTGGACCTTACCAGGGAAATCCATCACTGTTTGAAGGGCTGATTAACAAACTTTGTAAATGGGCAGGGCCGCGCGGACTTCTGAAATTTCCCGAGACAAAAATTATATGCGTTTACCATGACAATCCTGATGTAACCGATGAAAGCAAACTAAGACTGAGCGTTTGCATTAATGTTGATCCCGGAACCAAAGCTGATGGTGAATTTGGAATTATGAAAATTCCAACCGGCAAGTATGCAATTGCAAGATTTGAACTTGAAAGTAATGAATACAAGGAAGCATGGGAATTAGTTTACGGCGGGTGGCTTCCCGAAAGCGGGTTTCAGCCAACTGACGGACTTTGCTACGAGATGTATCATAATGACCCTAAGACACATCCTAAAGGGCTTGCTATCGTGGATATTTGTATTCCGGTAATGCCGCTGTAAGTTTCTGAACCTTCAAGGTTTTCTGAACTAAACGGAAGTAGAACCTTGAAGGGCTTCTTGCAATTGTTACAGATATTAAATTCTCGGAGAATTCCATCAAACGACTAGTAGGTTGGTAAAAGCATCTCAAAGAATTATGAAATAAATGACAGATAATTATTTTTATTTATTACTTCAAAAGAAGCTCCGGAATAATTTTCTTTCCATGCTTTTGGAACAGATACTTTTGACTTTCCAAACTTAATTTCATAAGAAAATAGTTTACCGTTACGCTCTTCAACTAAATCAATTTCCTGTTTGTCGTAAGTTCGCCAGAAATAATTGTTCGTGTGGAGGCCTTCATATTCCTGTTTTTTTATTCGCTCGCATATAATATAATTTTGCCAGAGGAATCCATCATCGGTCCTAAGAGTTAGAGGATTAAAATTATTGATGAGGGCATTTCTTATTCCAATATCCCAGAAGTAATACTTTGGTGATTTAATAATTTCTTTACGAAGGTTTCTGCTGAATCCCGTTTGTTGAAAAATCACAAATGATTTTTCAAGCAGATCAATATATCGCTCAACGGTATTTTTGCTTAATCCTAATGCTGTTCCCAATTCAGTATAAGAAACAAGTTGTCCAATCTGTAATGCAAGCAGCTGAAGTAATTTTGAGATTTTGTCCGAGTGTTTTATTCCTTCCATTTCAAGTATATCTTTATACAGGTAAGAGGAGACTAATTCCCGCAGGTAAGTTATTTTTTCATCAGTGGATTTTGCAAGCACAACTTCAGGGTAGGAACCAAATATAAGTCTTTGCTCCAGGTTTGCTTTGGTGTCAACGGGAGATTCAAGAGTTTTAATTTCCATTTGGGAAAGAGGATAAAGCCGGAAAGTAAATTTTCTGCCCGTTAAAGGTTCGCCTATTTCTCTTGCAAGATCGAACGAGGAAGACCCGGTAGCAATTATCTTAATTCCTTTAATGTTATCCAGGAGAATCTTGAATACTGTGCCGACGTCTTTTACTTTTTGTGCTTCATCAACTACAAGAAGTTTATGTTTACCAACAAGATTTTTAAGGTGATTTATTGATTGTAGTTTCAAAGTTTCGCGAACAAAAATGTCATCTCCCTGAAGCAGTAAGTAACTTTCTTTTACGCTTTCAAGGTATTTATTTATAAGAGTAGTTTTGCCAACGCGTCGCGGGCCGAAAATAATGATAGCTTTATTGGGTTTAATAAATTTTTCTATTCTATCGATAAGATATTGGTGTATGTACATATTTTATATAAAATCCGTCAGTTAACTGACTGAATTTATATAAATTTAGTCAATTGGGCAAGGAGGAGTTTAATTCGCGGTAAAAGTTGATGGCACCATGCAGAACCTTCAAGGTTTTCAGAACTTAACGGAAGTAGAACCTTGAAGGTTTAGCGGTTTTCAGATTTGTTCTTTCTCTACTTCCGGTTCAATGTGAATTGTTACTTTAATGTTGCTGATGTTGGTAAGAATCAGCTCTTCGGCTTTGTGGGAAATACGATGGGCGTCGTTTATGTTTAATGTTTTATCAACATGAATGTTAAGCTCAACAAATTTATTCGGTCCGGCTTCTCTTACTCTTATATCGTGGAATTTTATTATCTCCGGTATCTGCGCCAACAGCTCAGAAATCTTTTCATTCAATCCTTCCGGTGCTTTATCAATTAAAGCATCAAAAGATCTTTTGCCAAGGCGGTAGCTTACAATTAAAACAATGCAGGCAACTATTAATGCTGCAATCGTATCCGCATAAAAGAAATTCAATGATGCAAAAAATAATCCGATGAGAACAACAACAGAACTCCATATATCAGTTGAGAAATGAAGAGCATCAGCCTCAAGCGCCTGGCTGTTATACTTTCTTGCTACACGGTAAAGCGCACGCGAGCGCGAGATATCCACAATAATTGAAGTGCTTATAACAATAAAGCTCCAGTATGTAACTTCAATTTCAACTGTACCGGAAATTAATCTTTTTGTTGCTTCATAGATAATCCAGCCGCAAGTAATGAAAAGCAGAATTGTCTCAACAAGTGCGGAGTAATTTTCAATTTTTCCATGCCCGTAATGATGATCACTGTCTGCCGGTCTGTCTGCAAATTTCACGGCAAAGAAAGTAATCATTGCGGCAACCAAGTCTAAACCTGAATGTAAAGCTTCAGATAAAATTCCAAGACTTCCGGTAAGGATGCCAATAATCAATTTAAATGAAGTAAGAAAAATTGCAGCTACAACAGAAGTCATAGCTATCTTTCTCTTTTCCCGTATTGCTTTTTCTTCAAGAATCATAAAAACAAAATGGTCAGGCAAGCCCGACCATTTTCCATAATAATTATTTAATACTTAAACCAACTTAGTTAATGCAGGTAAGAAATCCAAAGACTTAAAAATCATCAGGAAGTTTTGCAAGTTGTTCAGCAGTGTAAACCGGTCCGTCTATGCAAACGTAAGTTCCGCCAACATTGCATCGGCCGCATTTACCAAGCCCGCACTTCATCCTGTTTTCAAGCGTAGTAATAACCTGACTTTGTTTAAAGCCAAGCTTATCCAAACTTTGCAGAACAAACTTTATCATAATCGGTGGGCCGCATGTAATTGCCACAGTATCTTCAGGTGATGGAGCAAGCTGGTCTAAAATGGTTGGTACGAATCCAACCTTACCATTCCACTCTCCGTTTTCTCCGCCCGGGTCAACAGTCTTAACAAATTTAATATCACTCCGTTCTTCCCATTCTTTCAATTCATTTTTATAGCAAAGATCATTTACAGAACGTGCGCCGTAAAGAATGGTTATATCTTTAAACTTATCGCGGAGGTCAAGGCAATTCCATATAAGAGAACGGAGAGGAGCCATACCAATTCCGCCGCCTACAAAAATTAAATTCTTATCATACATATCTTCAATAGGAAACCAGTTGCCGTACGGGCCGCGGAAACCAATTACATCGCCTACATCTTTGCTGTTAAGTGAAGCGGTAACTTTTCCGACAACTTTAAAGCTGCATTCAATATATCCTTTTCTTGTCGGCGAAGAAGCAATACAAAAGGTTGATTCGCCTTCACCGAATGCGGAGTACTCGCCGAACTGCCCGGCTTTAAAATCAAATTTGTCTAACACTTCAGGATCGGTAAAAACAAGTTTGAAAGTTTTTGTATCCGGCGTTTCCCAGTTTACAGATTCAATCTTTGCGAGATATGGTTTATAAATGTTATTCATTTAGGCTCCAAAAATTCTTTGTTCAATTGTTGCATTGTTTTATTGTCGAATTGTTTAAAAGCAATTTATCAATGTAACAATTTATCATTCCGTTTTATTACACTCACAGGTAGTACTACTGATTTCCGTTACAACTTGATAAATATCCAAATTAACCGGGCATGAACGGATACATCTTCCACAGCCTGTACAAAGTGTTTTGTTAAACCGTTCTTCATAGTATTTAAACTTGTGCATCACTCTTTGCCTGTAACGCTTGTTTTGTATATCCCTGGGATTATGGCCGGAGGCATGCTTTGTAAATACCGGGAACTGGCATGCATCCCAGTTCTTTCTTCTTAATCCTTTGTCATATTTCATTTCATCAACAATATCAAAGCAGTGGCAGGTAGGGCATAAGAACGCACAGCTTGCACAACCAATACAACGTGCGCCATATTCATCCCATGCAGGATTATCAAAATTCTTATCAAGCCATTGTTTTATCTTATCAAGTTCAAGCGGTGTACGAATCTTTTCTGCAACCTGTTTGTAAACAGGATTCTCATCAACAATCTCAATCACTTCTTCAAGTACATCTTTTAATAAAGCAGCAAGTTGCTCACCCTTTTCAGAATTTGTATAGGCAAAGAAATTTCCGGCTGCGTTTTTCTTTAACAGAATATCGCTTCCCTGTAAACTATCCGGCGTAATACCAACCGATGTACAGAAGCAGCTTTCATCGGCATTCTCGCAGGCAATGCTTATAAGAATATTTTCTGTTCTTCTGCTGTTATAAAACTCATCTTTATATTCATAATTAAAGATGTCATCAATTATCGGAAAAGCCGCAGCATCGCAAGGACGAAGGCCAACAATAATTTTCTGCTTTGCTTCCGGGGCATAATCATCTAACTGAATATCTTTGTTCTTAAAAGAGAACTCGATTATTGGTTCAGTAATAGGAAACATAAATTCTTTTGCGGAACGGACAGTGTTAACATAATTTCCAGGTTCAACAATCTCATCTGCAGATGTTATTTGTCTGAATAGTAAAGTGTTTTTATAATTTACCGGGGCAACGACCTCTTTCCCTTTATTTAGGAGAGCGTTGATAAATTCTTTGTAGCCTGTTTTAAGTTTGTAAATTTTCATTATTATACCTTCAATAGTCGGCTTCAATTATTTGCAAATCAGAAATCGAGCCTTTCCTGATTTGTACCAGATTCAAAAATTATTTTTTGTATTACCTGTTTCAGTAACGGGAGATCTTCTTTAATTACAATCCAGACACGTTTTATACTTAATCCGAAATAATCGTGTATTAGTATATCTCTTAAACCGGCTATACTCTTCCATGGAATTTCAGAATGACTCTCTTTAATTGAATTGGGAATACGTTTTACTGCTTCTCCAATAATTTCAAGTCTTCTTAGAACAGCGTCCTGTAATTGTGAATCCGAATAAAATTTTTCCTCATCAATCGCATTAGTATATGCTTCAATCTTCTGAAGAGATTCTTCGATATCTTTAAAGTAGGTTATAATGTTTCTTTTCATATCAAAGCAATTTCTTCCCGTAGGATATTGTTTTTTATTATTGGTTTAATAACATCATATTCAACAAGGTCAACTTTTCTTCCTAATAATTCTTCGAGCTTAATTTTTAACTCAATAAATTTTAGTAAACTGTAATTGCTCTTTATCTCAACAAGGATATCAATATCACTGTCGTCGGTGTCTTCTCCTCTTGCAACGGAGCCAAAAATTCCCGCTTTAGTTACCTCATAACTTTTAAGAATAGGAACGATAATATTTTTAATTTCTTCTAAAGGCATATTGTTAAGCATTCTTTGATCATAATATAAAAAAAGCGTTCAAAAAGAATAAGAGAATTATTGCGGCAAAAACCGGAATACTGTTTATTACCGCAACACTTCAATGTTATCTTATAAAGTGTTCGTCGTCTTCCATTTTGTAATCTGTTAACGGCGGTTTTGCTTCAGGGTCAATGCCAGCAACATAGCCGTACTCTTCAAATATTTCTTTTGCCATTTTCATGTTCAGTAATCCAAGCGGAATATTCTGATGACATGCGCGTTCGCATTCGCCGCAACCGATGCATCTGCCTGCAAGATGAAAGGCGCGGATGAAATGCCAGCTTAAATTTCCAACCGGGTGAGGGCTCGATTCTATCCACCGCGGCTGGGTTTTATCTACAATACACTGTTCGCAGTAGCATAAAGGACAAACCTGGCGGCATGCATAACAGCGTACACATTTATCAAATTCTTTCATCCAGAAATTCCAGCGTTCTTCAACCGGCATTTTCTCAATCATCTCAAGCCGTGCAAATCTTTTACTCATATCAACCGGCACTTCGGTTATTGCTTCACCTGCAAGAACATCATATATTTTTGGAGTGTGAACAGCACACATGCGGCATTTGCCAAGTACTTCTCCGTTTACTTGTTCAGTAACGCCTTCGCAGGGCAAACCAATTATATAAACATCTTCTCTGTTAATCTGGTGCTCCTGTATTAATCCTACAATTGTTTTTGCATCGCAGCCTTTTACAAAAATTCCAATCGGCTTTGGCAGCTTATAAGATTTTGTAAGGTAAACCGTAAGATTGTTAACGCAATATTTATTAAAAATAAATTTCCCTGCCTGCTGCGGAGTTTTAGCAATAAGCGTTTGGGTCTTGCCGGGAACAGTGCCATTTGCATAGCCCACAACAGCAGCAACTTTGCCGGATTCTAATAATTCTTTCGCTATTTGATTTGGTGATAGCATAATTTGCTCTACAATTTTATTTTATCATTCAGTGTAAACCCGATGTGTTTTCTTTGCGGTTCCGGGGGTAATAATAATTGCCGGATTGCTTCAAAAACTTCGGAGAATTGCTCATCGTGATAAGCAATTTTAAATTCTAATTCCTTTAGCTTTTCAGAGATTTCTTTATTTTCATCTATAGCTTTCCTCAGCTTAACAAAGGCGCGCATAATTTCAATATTTACCTCGATGGCTTTCTCGCTATTAATTATGCTTGACAGCATTGCTACACCCTGTTCTGTAAAAGCATAGGGATAAGCGCCACCTAAATATTTTTTAGATGGTATCACATTTTGTGATACCAAAAAATCAATTTCTTTTTTGTTAAGAATCAATAAAAAATCTTTGGGAAATCTTTTTATGTTTCGTTTTACTGCCTGTTTCAAAGCTCTTGTTTCAATGTCGTATAAAAAAGCCAGGTCGCGATCAAGAATCACTTTTTCGTTCCTGAAATAATGAATCAAGACTGAAATGTTTATTCGCTTTTGTAACCTGTTTGCCATGTTTATTCTCTATTCCAGCTTATTTCTGCAAACAGTGGTTGCATATTTGAAGAGTTTTTATATGTTGAAAGTAATCTTACCATAACAAGTGCAAATCTGAACTCAACTTAATTCGGCCCGTGTTTCTTTTTCAAAATTTTGAAACGGGAAAGATTCCTTAATTATCTCTTTATAATTTGTAAATGGACCGAGCGTACGGATTTCATCTGTAACTGTGTTTACAACATCCCGCCACTTTGCGCCTTCTGCTGCAGATACCCAGCTGAATTGTATTCTTCGGGAATCTATTCCCATAAAATCAAGCAGCTTGCGGAGCATTGCAAACCTGCGGCGTGCGTGAAAGTTGCCCGCATTATAATGGCAATCATTCGGATGACAGCCGCTTACAAGAACCCCGTCAGCCCCGTTCTCAAACGCCTTGATGATAAATGAGAAATCAATTCTTCCCGTGCAAGGCAGGCGAAGAACACGAACATTTGGTTCGTATTTTAATCTGCTTGTACCGGCTAAATCTGCGCCTGTATAAGTACACCACTGGCATACAAAAGCTGCAATGTTGGGTTCAAAGTGATTATTTAATTTTTGCTCTTCCATTTTATTTCCTTGTAAACTCTCGTTTAATTTACTTTTCACATTGTTATCGTCCATAAATCATCACAACACTATTAATTTCCGTCATTCGCTGCGCTGTCAATCGTTGTCATTCAATCGTCATTCAATGGCTTTTTGCCAATTGAAGAAATGTAATTATTTAATCTTACTCCAATATCATTTACTTCTTGAATAAATTTCTCAAAGTCTTCGCTGCTAATTAATTTTCTGTTCGAAGCTTTTGTAAGCCACGTTTTTGTTTCAAATAAAGAACCTCTGGAATAATAACAAAACTGTTTTTCTTCCTTATAAAAAAATCTTCCAAAGCCTTCACTAAGATTTGCAGCGACGGAATCGATTGCTTTTATAAGCTGTTTTCCTACTGTATCTTTTGCAAAGTAATCCCAGTTAAAAACAAGATTCCAGATTTCATCAGCAATAGACATTGATAATTGATATACTCTAAGCTCTTCTAGTTTCACATGCCTCCAAATTCTACAATTGAATGACTATGAATTACTATCGAATGACAATTGAATTACCATCTCTTCTATATGAACAATGCATTAATTTCAGCGTAAACCTGTTGATCTGTAAATCCTGCAAGATCTAAAGATTTTGATCTGCAGATTGAAACGCACGTACCGCAGCCCTGGCATTTACCTTCATTCACATTTGCAACAATGCGTATAACCTGGCCCGCGCGGTTCTTAATTTCCTTTCTCGCAATTGCAGCATAAGGACAGGCAGTAATACAGAATTCGCAATCAACGCAAGTTGTTTCGTTTACTCTTGCAACATAAGGTTCACGTTCAAGATCAAATGAACTGAACAAACCTAAAACTTTAGACGCTGCTGCAGATGCTTGTGCAACTGCTTCGGGAATATCCTTTGGCGCCTGGCATGCACCGGCTAAATATATTCCTGCGCTATTTGTTTCAACAGGGCGAAGTTTTGGATGAGCTTCAGATAAGAATTTATATTTATCGTAACCAACACCAAGTTTCTGTGCAAGTGGAACAATATCCGATTGAGCAACAACTGCCGTTGCAAGAACAACTAAGTCGGCCTCAATCTCTACCTGTGCGCCGCTTAATGTATCTGCACCTTTAACTAAAAGCTTATCTCCCTGCTGTGAGATTTTTGAAACTCTCCCGCGTAAATAAATTGCTCCGTCTTCTTCAATTGCACGGCGGACGAACTCATCATAATTTTTTCCGCCCGCTCTAATATCCATATAAAATACAATTGCTTTTCCGTTATGAACTTTGTGTTTGTAGAGCATTGTATGTTTTGCAGTGTACATACAACAAATTTTACTGCAGTAACTAACACCTTTTGCTTCGTCCCTGCTACCAACGCATTGAATAAACACAACTGTCTCCGGTACTTTTCCGTCTGATGGTCTTTTTACTTCACCAAATGTAGGACCGCTTGCGCTTAGTATTCTTTCAAACTGAAGCCCGTCAATAACATCCGGATATTTTCCGTAACCATATTCGCCGTAGCCTTTAATTTCTGAGTCTGTTGGTTTCTTATCTATTTTGTAAAGGTCATAACCGGTAGCAACTACAATTGCTCCAATTTCTTCTTTTATAAACTGGTCTGTCTGATCCCAGCGGATTGCTTTAGGTCCGCACATCTTTTCGCATAAGCCGCATTTGCCTGTTTTAAAATGAGTGCAGTATTCAGCATCAATTACGGGTTTGTTTGGAACAGCCTGCGGGAAAGGAACGTAAATAGCTTTGCGTGTGCCTAATCCTGTGTTAAACTCACTTGGAATTTTTTTAATCGGGCATTTTTCCTGGCAGATGCCGCATCCTGTACAAACTGAATTATCAATGTAGCTTGCTTTTCTTTTTATCGTTACTTCAAAATTTCCAATGTAGCCTGAAACACTTTCAACTTCACTGTAAGCATAAACCTTAATGTTCTTATGAGTGTTGGCGCTTACCATCTTTGGAGTTAATATACACTGCGAGCAATCCAGCGTTGGAAACGTTTCAGAAAGCTGAGCCATATGTCCGCCGATTGACGGAGACTTTTCAACAAGAATTACTTCCTGTCCGCCGTCTGCAATATCAAGCGCTGCCTGAATACCGGCAACACCGCCGCCAATAACAAGGGCGCGTTTAGTAACAGGAATTCTTATTGGAGCAAGCGGAAGATTTCTTTTAACTTTCTCAACCATTATTCTAATAAGATCAAGAGCTTTTTCCGTTGCCTTCTCTTTATCTTCGTGAACCCAGGAGCAATGTTCGCGTATGTTTGCAATCTCGCATAGGAACGGGTTCATTCCCGCAGATTCAACTGCGCGGCGGAATGTTTTTTCGTGCATCAATGGGCTGCAACTTCCAATTACAACTCCGCTGAGGTTATAATTTTTAATTGCGTCTTTAATAATTGTCTGGCCCGGATCCGAACAGAGATATTTATACTCAGTTGAAAAGACCACATCTCTTAGCGATGCTGCTTTCTTTGCAACAGTTACACAGTCTACTGTTCTGCCGATATTTTCACCGCAGTGGCAAACGAAAACTCCAATACGAGACATTTATTGCTCCTTGTAAGTTTAGAACGTAGAGTGTAGAGTTAAGAATAACGAAATAGTTCTACGCTCTTCGTTCTTAGTTCTAAACTAAGTTGTGTTCTTTTAATACTTCTGCCGGGCTTATAAACTGCGAAGTCAATCCAAGGTTTTTAGCCGGAATGTCAAGCGCAAGTCCCAGCAGTTGGGTAATGTAAAGGATCGGAAACTTAAAATCGGTTTTATATTTTTTATTAATCTGTTCCTGGCGCATATCAAGATTAGCCTGGCATAACGGGCACGCAACGGCAATACAATCTGCACCGGTAATACGGGCTGAGTCAAGGATCTTTTTTACTAAATCCAAAACAACATCTTTCAATGGAATTGCGTGACTGCCGCCGCAGCATTCTGTTTTGCTTGACCACTGAACCGGCGTTCCACCTAATGCAGAAATCAATTCATCCATTGATGTTGGATCTTCTTCATCATCAAACTGTAAAATTTTACCGGGACGAACGAGCAGGCAACCGTAATAACATGCAATCTTTAAATCTTTTAACGGCTTCTTTACTTCGGCTTTTATTTTATCAATTCCGTAAATATCTCTGAAGAATTCAAGAACATTTATTATGCGTAAATCTTTTTCAGCAGTTTCGCCTATTATATAATTCATTCTTTCTTTCATCGTGGTAGAATGATGAACTTCGTAATCGGCAACTTTTAACCTGTTATAACAAGCGGCACAGGGAGCAATAATATTTTCAAGCCCCTGTTTGGATGCGTTAACAATGTTTGCATAAGGAAGGGCAACACCAAGTTCTTCTTTTGTTGTGTGGGCAGGAGTAGCACCGCAGCAATTCCAGTCTTCAATTTCTTCCAGTTGAATGTTGAAGGCATTACAAACTTCCCGCATTGATTTTTCATATTCTTTAGCTGTTGCATGCGCAGAACAACCGGGGTAATAACCGAAACTCATTTGTTGACTCCTATACTTAAGAGAATAGAGAACACTGTCCGCCTTAGGCGGATCAGAATACAGAAGTAAAACTTTAAATTAATTTGTTATTAACCTATGGTAGTTTTTCTATATTCTGAATTTAAAACTTTATCTTCCTGAATTTTATTAGAGTAAGAAGCAAGTAGCTTGCTTACTTCTTCAATCAATTTTTCTAATTCATTTGAGAAACCATAACCTAAATCTTTAGCAAGAATAAGGTAATATTTGCATTCTTCAGCAGAACCTTGTGCAATATTAAGAAATCTTATTTTATCCTGTTTGCCAAACTTCTTAAAACCTTCTGCTATATTTGCCGCAATAGATATAGCCGCTCTTCTAAACTGGGACGTTAAACAATATATTTCGCTTTTAGGGAAAGTGTCAGTTAGCTTATAAACACCAAGTACAAATTCATGCGCTTTTTGCCAAACAATCAAATCCTTAAAAGATTTTGCTCCGTCCATTCTATATTCTGTATTCTGTTTTCTGTATTCTTAAATTAATGTCCGTGTTTCTTTTTCTCTCTCGGTTCAAAATAGTCGGCTCTTTCAAAAATATTCTTTATTCTTTCCGTGTTTTTTACTTTACCTGGAATAAAAGGAAGCTTATTATTCTTGAGCATAACAGGGGATAGCTCCACATCTGTAAACGGCGTCATAGTCTTTAGTTTATATCCGATCATCATTCCAAGTTCAAAAGATTTTCCTCCCCATTTAATAGGAGCAAGAAAAGCTTTTGCAAACGCAGGCACTTCTTTTACCGGCGGTTCAATTCCTTCTTTCTTTGCAGAGATGCGGATTGTCTCCATCAGCTTTGCAACATCAATTTCCATTGGACAGCGCGATGTGCAGGTTACACATGTGGCACATATGTAAGGCGTTCTGGATTTATATACTGCTTCCTTCTGCCCAAGCTGAATTAAGCGGATCAGTCGTGTGGGTGATTCTTCAATAAATGATGAAACTGTACAGCCGGCAGAACATTTTCCGCATTGATAACAGTTGTAAACATTAATTCCGGAATAGTTCTGAATTTCTTCAGCGAAGGCGTCAATGGTATTATTGATCTTTATTTGCATTTGCAACCCTAATTTTTTGTGGTTGTCTTTTACCTGAGGTAATTACAAAATTTCTGCCAGTAAAAATAAGTTAAAAGTATCTTATTCAAAAAGATTTTTGGTTATTTAACTGTATCTTCTCAATTTTTTCTTATTCGTGGCTATAAAAATTGTATTTTTTGAGAAGCATATATTAAAGTAATGTTATAGGGATAAGTTATCTTCCTTTGAATTCTTTTCGGTTTATCCTAACTTTGTAGGCAATTTTTTCAAATAATATTTTCAGGAGAATAAATGAAAGGACAATTAATCCTTGGTTTTGCACTTATTTGTTTTGGTGTGGCTTCCTGCCAGCAGGGAGAAGTAAAGAAATCAGACTTTAAAACCCAGAAGGATAGTGTCAGCTATACAATCGGAATTAGCGTTGGCAAAAGTTTAAAAAAGGATGCGATTGAAGTTGAACCGAACTTCCTTATTCAGGGCATAAAAGACGCAATTGCTAAAGACAGTTCTTATTACTTAACAGATGCTGAAATGCAGAAAGTTATGATGAATCTTCAGACCGAAATGATGAAGAAGCAAATGGAAAAGATGAAAGCCGAAGGCGATGTAAACAAAAAAGCCGGCGATGAATTTTTAGAGAAGAATAAATCAGAAAAAGGTGTTGTGGTTCTTCCAAGCGGACTTCAGTACAGAGTATTACAATCCGGGACAGGCGAACAGCCAAAAGCAACAGATAAAGTTAAATGCCATTATAAGGGAACACTTATTAATGGTAATGAATTTGACAGCTCAATCAAACGCGGCGAACCAGCTACCTTTGCGGTTAACGGAGTTATTAAAGGCTGGACAGAAGCTCTTCAGCTTATGCATGTTGGAGATAAATGGCAGTTATTCATTCCTCCACAGTTAGGCTA
>CAZIDB010000008.1:0-13087 GCA_964537965.1 uncultured Melioribacter sp.
TATTACTATTACCCGTATCCCCCAATAGATAAATTTCAATATAAAATAAAGAAAATTGAAGTTTGGAAGATGAAAACAGATATAAGCCAAAATATTGAGAGAGATGTAAAAGCATTTATTGATTTAAGAGTAAAGAATAATATACCGTATGATACTGAACGCAAGGAAGAGGTAACTTACCAGGGAAAAACTATACTCGGCAAATTTATTTTGATGAAAGAGGGAGTCGATTACCTTCTAAATCCTTATACGGGAATGATTAGTTTTATTAATGAGATAATTGAAACAGACGCTATTGCTGCGGCATATAAAATTGAAGGAGAAACAATTTCAGATTCTGATGATATTGCTTATGGAGATTTCATCGAGAGTATTTCTGAAACATCAACATTGGTTTTAAAATTAATTAAACCTCAGAACATAAGACCTTCAGATAAAATTGCCTGGAAATTAATGCTAAAAAATATTTATTTCCTTGGCGATATGAACATTGATAAAGATGGGTTTGAAATTGGAATATATTACAAAACCGATAGCGGTGATTTGCTACCATATTACCCGGGTTTATCATCTACAATGAAGTTGCTTAATTCTTTCAACTTAGATTTGCTTAATGATAATTTTTATCTATCTCCGGATGGTAAATTTGATTTCACACCCGGAAGAAATATATTTCCGGAAACAGGTGAAATTATTTTTCCATTCCTTCAACCATTTGGTAGAAACTTCCCTGCTTCGCTGCCAGATTCATCCAGATATCTTGCAGTTTATGACACTACCAGACCGTTTGCAAAATCTCAAACAACATTGGACAGATTTATAATTAAAGGAAAATATAAAGTTAAAAATTAATTTTAACTGCTTTCCGCTCTATTTTAAAATCATCATACTTTTTGTTTCCACCAGGTTGCCGGCTGTTAACCTGTAAAAATATACGCCGCTGGGAAGATTAGTAGCATTGAACTCAACTTTATAATTTCCGGTTGTTTTCTCTTCGTTTACAAGTGTGGTTACTTCTCTGCCTAAAATGTTAAATACTTTGAGCGTCACCATCCCGATACCGGATACTTGATACTGGATAGTTGTAGTAGGGTTAAAAGGGTTTGGATAATTCTGAGATAAGTAAAAATGCTGCGGCACTCTTTCATCATTTTTATCTTCAACACCCGTCAGTTCATTAAACTTATTTGTAAGCACGTAATTTAAAAATGTCTTCGCCTGATCCGAATCCATATAGTACAACGGGAAGCTTAACGTAATCGCTTTATAATCATTGCCGATATATTCAACACCAACCGGCTTTCCTTTCATTGAACCTGAAACGGTGGTTGAATCAAATTTAGTATCGAAGTAATAAATTGTTTTTCCTTCTGCTGTTGGATAAATACTTTCAATATCAGAGAGATGATAGTTCATCGTTTGTTTTGTCTTGGTCGTATCAACAAAAATATTATTATAGTCATCCGTACCAATTGCACTATAAAATTTTGAGCCAAATATTTTTTGTGCAGAACCAATTTTCAATACTCCATTAATAAAACTTGTTTCGTTGAAATTAGCAGGATATACTACATTCTGCTCAAATGCTTTAGTGGGTAAATACCCGGCATATAAAAAATTCCCGCCAAGTTCTAAATACTGTTTAATATCTTCAGCAGTCCCAAACGGATAAGAAAATTCAGAATTATCATTTCCATGCCAGATAACAGTGGAGTAAATTCCAAAGTCTGCAAGTTTTATATTTCCCGCTTCAATAATATCAAAATCATCTTTGGAATAATAATGCAATATTGAATTGTAAAACTCATCAACCTGTTCATCAGTTGGTTTTAACTGTGCGCCGTTGCCGTTGGCCGTTTCGTCAACAACCACAATCCCACTGTTTAAGGAAACCGCACGGGATTTAACAACTGCAGCTACGCTTTCATTTAATGTACTGTCAACTGCCTTAATGTAATAGTTGTAATAACTCCTATCCTGAGTTGTGTTATCTGTAAAAACAGTATCGGAAATTACATTTGTATTCAGCTTAACCTGCTGACCGGATTCCAGATCAACACGGTAAATATTATATCCAAGCAAATCATTTTCTTTGTTTGATTCCCAGACAAGCCGAACAGAATGCATCAATGGTTTATCTGTTAAAGATGAAGGAGTTAATGGAATACTCTGCGGTGTAAATGATTTTTCGACAATCAGGCTCTGGTTGCCATCGGAATCAAAAGCAGAGATTCCAAGGAAATATTTTTTCTTTTCCACTAAGTTTTTTATTACATAGCTAAAAGATGCCGGTGGAACAGAGATGCTTGAATCATAAACGCCGGACGATCTACCGACATAAATTTTATAACCCGCCAAGTCACTTTCTTCTTCTTTGGTCCATTTAAGCTGAAGCGATTTTCCATCGCCAAGATCCACAATATTAAAAGTCTCAATCTTAGATGGTATAACCATAGCAGTTAACAAGGTAGAGCAGGAAGCTTTAATAACCTCAGCACAATAATTAATGTTGCAATTGGAAATTAAATCCTGTTCTGTATGATAAACCGGGCTAAAAACATTTTCCTCAAAATAAACAGCCGGGTAACCATAAGACCAGAAAGGATAACTATCCGAGCCGCCGCTGTTAGGGCTTCCGTTGCTTGCTTTAAGCTGAGTAAACTTTTTTGTGCTTTGTTTAGCAATCTCCCTGTAGTCTTCGGCGCCTGTATAATAATTAATAGAAACAGTACTGCCGGAAACTGCCCCGGGATTTGTACTAATCATATCGTGGTTTATCATAAATTTAATCTTTTTAGAATCAGATGCAGCACTTTCGGCATAATACCAGCTACCCCAAAGCCCCATCTCTTCAGCGGCAAATGTCATAAAGTTTATTTTTACATCAGGAATGAAATTCATTTTTTTAAGAACACGTGCAATCTCAAGAACGGCAGCAGTACCGCTTGCATTATCATCTGCACCCGGAGCTTTAAGCAGTGGATTAACATATGTAATTGCATCATAATGCCCACCAACAACCACTTCATAATCTGAAGAATTTAAAGCAGGCAAAGCGGCAATAACATTTTTATTCCATATGTTTCCCTGGTAAAACGAATCAAGTATTACCTCGGTATACCCCATTGAAATAAATTTGTTCATAAGCCATTCGGCTACTTTATTCCTGTTTTCTGCAAGATAAAAACGAGTGCCGAAATCCTGCAGATGCTGTATATATGAGCGAACAGAATCTGCATTTACTTGTGCAACAATTTGCTGGATGAGAGAATCATTTCCGGTAATGGATTGGATTCCCATTAATACTTTTTGATTGCTGAAATAAAATGGTGTCTTCCTTAACTGGACGAATTTCAATCCTGCGGAATAATTAATTTCATCAGCTTTTACAATTAAAGAACTTTTACCCTTGTAAACTACTTTCACATCCATCAAATCGATATCAGATAGATTCTTCTTTGGAGTAAGAAGAAAAAATTTATTGTCTGAAGCATTCTCATCTAAAACACTCACACTAATTCCGAAAGATCTTAAGTTATTTACACATTCGGTATTTGCTTCTGTAATTAAAACCTCATCAGTAATATGATAGACCGGTAATTTCATGTTATCAAGTTTATCCAAATATCCGGAATCATCCTTTAACGGAATAGATACAAGAAAATTATCTGCCTGCGCAGAAATTACAGTACACAAAAGTATGCTGAGAAAAAGTAGTTTGAACTTCGAGGTCATATAAATTCCTTAAATTGAGTCCGCAAAATATATTACCCTTAAGTTACTATTACAAACATACAATGGCAGATAAATAATTGAACGACTAATTCACAACAAAAGCTAAGTGTTTTATTTACCAGTATCCCCCAGAATTTTATAATCGCCTTTACATAAATACTCGGTGAAAATTAATCTTTACCGCTTCAATGACAACTATCACAACGATTGTTTGATATTATCGTTAAATAAATTAAGAGACACTTAGCGCTGAAATGAGGAAAGACTATGAAGAAAGTCCTGATTGCTGACGATAGTAAAACCCAGCAATATTTTCTAACTATAATTTTAACAAAGTATTTTGATTGCAAAATTCTTACTGCAGATAACGGGGCAGATGCCCTGGCAATTATCAATCAACAAAAACCGGATCTTGTACTGCTTGATATTGCAATGCCGGTTATGGATGGGCTACAGGTGTTGGAAAATCTCAGATTGAATTGTAAAAATTCGCTGCTTCCTGTTATAATTTTTACGGGTTCCGATGAACAATCTGTTTTATATAAACTGCTTGCACTTGGTATTTCGGATTACCTGAGAAAACCATTAAATCTGTTCAGCATTTACCAGAAAGTGCGTAAGCATATTCCATCCGGAAACATACTTGAAGTTTAAGGAGAAGAACAGGTTGGCTTTATGATGATATGCCTTAGTTGGTTAAAATAATTTCCGAAATTATTCCTGGAGATGCTTGTTCAGCCAATTAATAATTTCTGCAAACACTTCTTCTTTACCTATATCGCGGTGAATTTCATGATAAAGAGCAGGAAAAATTTTAAAAGTGCATTCTGCTTTTGCAAGTAAAGAAAATTCACGTGTTCCTTCGGGGGAAGTAACTTTATCTGCGCCGCCATGTAAAAGTAAAAGCGGAAAGCTAAAGTTGTGTGCATTTTCAATTGCCCAGGCTGCCGCATTTCTTAAATTGATATAAGTCCTTACGGAAATCCACTTATGCTTTAACTCGTCTTTGGTAAAATCATTTTCAAAATTGGAATTATCCTGGGCAACATCAGAATTTTTTATTCCATGAAAAACTCTTAATGCAGGGAAAATCCTGTTAATAATGTCAGCAACCGAATTCATAAACGGTGATGGTTCTTTTATAAGCTTTAACCATGGACCAGTGGCTATTACTCCAGCTAAATTTTTATCGCTGTTTCTTAAAGCATAATTCAACACGAGGTTGCCGCCCATGCTATGCCCATAAAGAAATTTCTTTTTAGTGGTGAACTTTAACGTGCTCTCATTAATTAAATTATTAATATCACTCATAAAGGAATTATAATCGGGAATATGTCCCCTCATTCCTTCGGATTTTCCGTGCCCACGGTGGTCAAAAGTTATTACTGCAAATCCGGCATTAACAAGAGCATTTGCAAGATCAGAATATCTTGATGAATGTTCACCCAAACCATGAACAAGGCAAATTACCGCCTTAATGTCCCCATCCGGCTGCCAGGATTGTGCAAAAATTCTTTTGCCGTCTTCGGATTTCCAGTTGAACTCATTGTGTATCATAGTTAAGCTTTTTTATTACCGCATAATTCTTTATATCTGAAACAATCTGTTGTATGATCATTCACCATTCCTACTGCCTGCATAAACGCATAACAAATTGTAGAGCCGATAAATTTGAAGCCGCGTTTCTTAAGGTCTTTGCTCATCAAATCACTTTCTTTTGTCTTTGCAGGAATTTCTTTAAGAGAATTCCATGAATTAATAATCGGTTTATAATTAACAAACTGCCAGATGTATTTATCGAAACTGTGGAATTCTTTTTGTACCTCAAGAAAAGCTTTTGCATTTGTAATTGCTGATTCAATTTTTAACCGGTTACGTATGATGCCCTCGTTTAACAAAAGCTTTTCAACTTTTGAAGAATTGTAACGGACAATATTTTCCGGCTCAAAATTATTAAAGGCTTTACGGTAATTCTCTCTTTTCTTTAGAACGGTAATCCAGCTTAATCCCGCCTGTGCTCCTTCAAGAATTAAAAACTCAAACAACAGTCTGTCGTTATGAACAGGAACGCCCCATTCATCATCGTGATAATCTACATATAATTGATCTGAGCCAGACCAGCCGCAACGGGTTTTCAATTTTTATCCCTTCTTTATTTTTCTTTTCATTTTCTTAACAGGTACAACTTCTTTCTTTTTCGGTTTTCTTGAATTAAGCATTAATAATTTTCTGCCGGATTGCAGGTAGTAATTCAGGGATTTCTCGATCCACCTTGTCATATGTTCAAATTGTTTTTCACCAGAGTCGTGAACATACTCATCCCCTTTTTCTGTTACCGAAGTAAAATTATACTGAACAAAAACAGATGAAGTGCCGTCGTGGTTATCTTTTACTTTATAAATGATTTTTGTAATTACCGTTTCCCATGTAAGCCGGACAAATTCAATTAACTTATTTCTTTTATCATAGCGGGAAACCACCCAGATCGTGTTAAAATCACCATCATGCTTTGTTGAAAATATTGCATCGTTTTCTGCAAGGCCGGTAGTTGAATAAATCATTTTGTAATTCCAGCCGTCAAGCCACTCCGTTTCCTTTTGAGGACAAAGCAGAGGAAATATTTTTGCGGCTGGGGCATTTACTATTAAAACACGTTCTCTTGAAACTCTTTTAGATTGAAACTCGGCCATGATTTTTACCTTATACTAATTGATATTTTTTGCGGTCAAAGATAATATTCTGCCTGAAAATAATGAAACTGTTTGGATTAAAAAGTACCAAGCCAAAATTCTTTTACGGGTTTATTTGATGACGGTTTTCTCATCTTCTTTTTGATTCTTAGAATCAGGTTTAGCTTTAAGTAATTCTTTTTGTTTTCTTATATATCCAAACAGAAAATACATTGTTATAAATGCAGATATATGAAAAAGAACTATCGGCACAAAACCAAGAGAAACGTTCCGCCAGGCAACGGAATAAAAATCCTCCGGTTTGTACGCTGTGTTTGTTAGAATTATGTAGTCATAAATAATCCAAAGAATAGAAACAGTACCAAGTATTGTTGAAATATAAGCGCCAATTTTTAACTTCAACATAAATTGCTCCATAGAAAATTATATTGAAAAAATCTTTAGCCTATCCATACGGTTTTAATGTTAACAAATTCTTTAATACCGTAATGAGAAAGCTCTCTTCCATACCCGGAAGCTTTAACGCCGCCAAACGGAAGGCGCGGATCAGACTTAACCATTCCGTTTATGAAGACTGAACCTGATTCTATTTTGTGGGCAATGCTTTTAGCTTTTTCCAAATCTTTTGTCCAAAGGCTTGCACCAAGACCAAACAGCGAATCGTTGGCAATCCTTATTGCATCATCTTCATCTTCAGCTATTATCAGCGAAGCTACCGGACCGAATATTTCTTCATCGTAAGCGGGCATACCTTTTTTAATGTTTGTTAAAATTGTACCCGGATAGTAGTAACCTTTTCGCTCCAATCTTTTTCCACCGATTAAAACTTTTGCTCCAAGCTCAATTGATTTATTAACTTGTGCCTCCAGGTCCAAAAGCAGATTTTCCCGTGCAAGCGGACCCAAATCTTTTTCAGCATCAAGCGGATCACCAATTTTTAAATTGCTCATATTCCAGACAAATAGTTTTTCAAACTCATCTGCAACTTTTTTTACAACAATAAATCTCTTTGCTGCAATGCAGCTTTGCCCGTTATTAATTATTCGTGCGGTTACTGCTGTTTTTGCTGCTGCAGCAAGGTCTGCATCTTCAAGAATAATAAACGGATCGCTGCCGCCAAGTTCAAGCACACTTTTCTTGAGGCAGTTACCGGCAACTTCCGCAACATTTTTACCGGCAAGTTCACTTCCTGTTAAAGTAACTGCTGCTACTTTTGGATGCTTTATAATATCGCTAACGGGTTTGGAATCTATAAGTAATGTTTTAAATACATTTTCCGGAAAACCGGCTTTTGTAAAAATCTCTTCAATTAAAAGGGCACACTTAGGAACATTTGATGCATGTTTTAGTAAACCAACATTGCCGGCCATTAGAGCAGGAGCCGCAAACCTGAACACCTGCCAGAATGGAAAATTCCACGGCATAACTGCAAGAACAACTCCAACAGGATCAAACTGAACAAACGAACTGGAAGCATCAGTAGGAATAATTTCATCGGCTAAAAATTTCTCTGCATTCTCTGCATAAAAGCTACAAACTAAAGCGCATTTCTCCGCTTCTGCAACCGCCTGTTTAATAGGTTTCCCCATCTCAAGCGTCATTGTCTTGGCAAATGTTTCCTTTTCTGCACTGAGAATTTTCGCTACTTTATTCATCAGCACTTTACGATGAGAGAACGAAGTTGTTGTCCAGTTTTTAAAAGCTTCATAGGATTTATCAATCTGTTTATTAATCTCTTCTTTTGAAATTGGATTAAAAGTTTGAATGACTTCCTCTGTAGCCGGGTTGATTGTCTGAATAGGCATTTCAGAACTCCAATTCTTCTAAATGAATAATTAAGCCGGAAATTATTTTATTACTCTTAGCTTAAAGTAAACTTCTTCCGGTGAAAATATGCCGGCAAAAAAACGTTCATAAATAACAGGCTCAATATTTACAATTAAATCCATCCACTTTAGCACGGAAAAATGAGAGGTAATAAATCTCTTCTCTAAAATCTCAAACTGAGCTTTACCTTCATAGTTTGTTCTGTGGTTTAGCTTCCACTTCTCGTAGAATTTTAATTTCCTGTTTTCAATGTACTCGTAATTATCAAACGTTCGTATTGAAAACGGAATTTTATGATCCGGTTCGCCAAAATATTTAGTGTTAAGAAAGAAAGGCGCATAAACAATTATTATTGCTCCCGGTTTGGATATCCTGTAAAGTTCAGTTACGGCTTTGTGGAAGTTATCAAGATGCTCCAGAACGTGAGAAGCATATATTTCATCAAATGAATTTTCTTCAAACGGAAACGGGTACAAGTTTAGGTCGTGTATTACATTCCCGCCGTAATCAACTATATCAATATTGATATAATCTTTTTTTATATCTTTCCCGCAGCCAACGTTAAGTTTCTTCATGTATTCCCAAATTATTTTCAACTAAAGGTAATTCTTTGAAATATTTAAAACCAGCCTCAAATAAATTTTCCTTTACCATAAATTCACAAAATCCTTTAGAAACAGTTTTCGTGGTACAACATAAATTGCCAGCATTTCAAAGTCAACTAAAAATGGTTACCGGGTTACATCTTCTTCTTATAAACTATCTATTACAACTTAACAACCCGGTTATTTTATTTTGATTTATTTATAGCTAATTTTCTTCCCAATAATCCACTATACTATAAGGAAAATGAAACTATCTATTCCCATTTACTTAGCTATAGCATTATATTTTTCCGGCTGCAGCTTTTTTGGTGTTGCTGATAATACCGGGTATAATTCTATTGATTCAAGAACAATATTAAGAGATATCACATTCCTGGCTTCCGATTCACTTAAAGGCAGACCTACACCAAGCCGCGAGCAGGATACTGCCGCCGCATACATTGCCAATTGTTTTAAACATGATAATCTTATGCCGGTTAACGGTTCTTATTACCAGGAAGTTAATATTGGGAAAGTTAGACTTGCCAAAGACAATCACCTGAAAATTTCAAAAGATGGAAAAGAAGTATCTTTTAAAATTAAAGACGAATTCATTCCGTTTGAAATGACCGCAAATAATCAGTTTAGCGGAAATGTTGTATTTGCCGGTTACGGTATTACTGCCCCGGAGTATAATTATGATGACTATAAGGACATTGATGTTAAAGGTAAAATTGTGTTTGTATTAAGACACGAACCGGGTGAGGAAGATACCTTTTCAAAATTTGACGGCAAAAAAGCCACAGACTATTCGGAAGTAAATGAAAAAGTAAAAATAGCAATTGAGCATGGAGCAAGTGCAGTAATGGTTGCTACTGATCCGCTCAACCACTCTTTTCTGATACCGAGAGGATTTCCATGGCCGTCGTTGTCTAAAATAATTCCGAAGGATGCTCTTCCAATTTCCTTAATTGATGAAGAGAAAAATAAAATTCCCGTTATACATGTTGGTGAAGAGGTAATAAAACTTTTATTCGGCAGCGTTGATAACTTAAGAACAATTCAACAGGAAATTGACAAGAATGTAAAACCAAATTCATTCGTGCTTGAAGGCTTTACTGCTTCAATTAAGACTTCTACTGAAATTGAAAAGGCTCCTGCAAAAAATGTTGTTGGTTATTTAGAAGGTTCTGATCCGCAACTGAAAAATGAAATTATAGTTGTTGGTGCACATTACGATCATATTGGTCTTAAGAAAAAGGAAAAACCCACAGATGATATAATAAACAACGGTGCAGATGATAATGCTTCCGGCACGGTGGCAATGCTTGCACTTGCCAAAGCGTTTGGAACACTTGAAATAAAACCTAAAAGAAGTATCCTGTTTATTGGTTTTGCGGGTGAGGAACTTGGTTTGTTAGGTTCTTCGGCATATGTAAATAATCCTCTCTTTCCTTTAGAAAAAACAGTGGCAATGTTAAACTATGATATGGTCGGAAGAAATACTATCGATTCTGTTTATATTGTTGGCGGTACAAGAAGCCCGGATTTAAAACAAATTGCAGTAGAAGAAAATGAGAAGATTGGTTTTAAATTAGGATATGATTATGAAAGTTTTATCGGCAGAAGTGACCAGGCATCTTTCTTAAATAAAAAAATACCAATCCTTTACCTAACGAGCGGCGAACATCCGGATTATCATAAAGTAACAGACGAGGTTTGGCTTATCAATCCGGAAAAAATAGAAAAGATAGCGCAATTATCTTTCTACATAATTAATAGGATTGCAAACGAGAGCCGGTATTACAAAGTGATTCCAAAGAAAATTTCATTAATATAAATTATTTAAGAGGCGTTATGAAAAAGAATTTCACTGGTTTGTTTACAATACTTTTCGTTTTCTCTTTTAGCTGCATTATTAATGCACAAAGCGGTTACAACCTGAAATATAACTTTGAAAAGGGAAAATCTTATAAGTATTCTTCAATAACTGACGGAACCATCACTCAATCGATGATGGGCCAGGAAATGAAGATTGGGTTGGAAAGTAAAATATTCCTTAAGATGGAAACTGAAGATGTAATGGGAGACCAGTTTTCTCTATTATTATCAATTGATTCGGGTAAAGTTCGCACAAGTATGCCTATGAAAGATACTACTATCAACCTTAAAGAAAACGAAGGTAAAAGAACAAGAATAATTGTTGAGAAGAACGGTAAAGTAACAAAAAAGGAAATTGTTGATACTGTAATGGCAGGAATGGAAGAGATGGGTAGTTTTGGAAATGAGATTACAAAACTCGTTGTTCTGCCTGATAAAGAAATTAAACCAGGTGAAACCTGGAATAATACAAGTGTTGATTCAGTTGTAATGATGGGCGGAAAAATATTAACTACTTCTAATTTAGATTATACTCTTGCAGGTAAGATTGATACTTTAGGTTATAGTTGCCTCGTCATTACTTTTACAGGAAAGACTTCCTCGGAAGGTAGCGCTAAAATAATGGGTATGGATTTATTTATTGAAGGAAACGGTAAGAATTCCGGTAAACTTTATTTTGCACCGGCAAAAGGTTTAATAGTCTTTGTAGATGTCCTTCTTGATAATGAAATGACAATGGCCGCAACAGGCGAACAAAATATGATTATTCCGATCAGCCAATCGATGAAATCAAAACAGACTATACTTGATAAATAGGAATGAGGAAATAAAAAACCCCGCTTAGTGCGGGGTTAACTTTCTGTGGATATATGTTTAATTTATAGCCAATAACGGTCGGTTTTCATCTGCCAGTGCAACCTCAGCAACTTCAACCTTAATTACACCTCGTCTTACCATACCTAATGCCACAGCGGCACCTCTGGAAAGATCAAGGTCTCTGTTTCCACTATATGGTCCGCGGTCATTAACCCGGACGATGACAGTCTTGTTATTCCTTGGATTGGTTAATTTCAACAGTGTACCAAACGGTAAAGATTTATGTGCAGCAGTAAATGCCATCTGATCATAATATTCGCCGTTAGCTGTCTTTTTACCATGGAATCTTGGACCATACCAGGAAGCCAGCATATTTCCTTTTTCAACAAATTTGATAATAGATTGTTTTTCTATTGTTGTTACTGCTGAATCAGGAGTACTATATTCATGCTCATTAATCTGAACATTGACTACAGGCTCGGTTTCAGGACTCAATTCATCTTGGATAATAGTGAATCCTAGCAAAAGTAGCATAATACTAAATATGATTCCTTTTGTTAGTGAAGTCAATAATACCTCTCTTTAATTATAAAATTTACATTTAAATAAAGCCTTCACAGCCACAAATAGCAACCAATTATTTCCGTCAGGTACCCGGTGAACAGCAAGCCAAATTATTCGAATATATAATTTTTATAGTCGGATTTATTTTGAAAATCTAACTTCTTATTAATGCAACACAGAAAATTCATGAAATATTTCAGATAATTTTTTAATAAATTTGCCAAACAAATACAGGAGGAGTTAATGACAAAAATAATCAATGCTTATTTACCGTATAGTGGTTACAACCACACATCAAAAACAGTAAGCGAACTTAGAAAAAGTCCCCTAATTAAAGATATCTATTTGCTTGGTTTGGGAGATGTAGAAAAGCCATTGGATGGCTGTAAACTGTTGAAAGTTGAAGATTTATACAGCAGTTCTACAATAAACCGGATAAAGGAAACTGCCGATACACCTTATACATTACTCGTTATTCAGGATAACCCGCTGGAATTCGGGCAATACGGAATAGAAAGATTTCAACTTGTTGCCGAAGATACCGGTGCCGGATTGGTTTATTCTGACTATTATGAAATGAAAAATGATGTACGCCTTACGCATCCTGTAATTGATTACCAGATTGGCAGCCTTAGAAATGATTTCGATTTCGGGTATATGTATTTCCTTAATTCAGCATTACTTAAAGAAGCTTTGCAGGACGAAGAGAAGAAAGATTATAAATTTGCCGGTTTATACAATCTCAGACTGAAAATCTCACAGAACAACCCAATCATCAGAATTCCGGAATTTCTTTACACAACTATTGAAAGCGATACAAGAAAATCCGGTGAGAAAATGTTTGATTACGTTGACCCAAGGAACCGGACATTACAGGTTGAGATGGAAATTGCTTGTACATATCATCTTAAAAAGATTGGAGCTTACCTTGAGCCCAAGTTTGAACAGATCGATATAGAAGATCATAAATTTGAAATGGAAGCTTCTGTA
>CAZIDB010000008.1:13187-41729 GCA_964537965.1 uncultured Melioribacter sp.
CATCCAAAATGCGGAAGGTTTGCCATCCAGTTAGACAGCGATGATCTTTATAAAGATGAAACTACAGTCCAGAAAGTTGTTGATGTCTTCTTAAAAGAAAAGTGTGCAATGGTAATTGGTTCATACCAAATGGTTAATTTCAAATTAGAAGAAATTCCTCCCGGACTTATTGACCATAAAGAATGGACACCTGACAACGGCAGAAATAACGCATTAAGAATTAATGGTTTAGGTGCACCACGAGCATTCTATACTCCGGTGCTCCGTAAAATAAATGTTCCTAACGTTAGCTATGGTGAAGACTATGCCCTTGGTTTAACCATAAGCAGAAAATACCAGATTGGCAGAATTTACGAACCGATTTATCTTTGCCGCAGATGGGAAGACAACACAGATGCTTCATTGGACATAGTTAAAATGAATTCGCATAATCTTTACAAGGATAGGTTGCGCAGCATTGAAGTTTTAGCAAGACAAAGAAAAAATGCTTTATGATAGAAGATAAATTAATTTCTGATACAGACCTTAATCCATTTTTGTCCGGTGAAGATTTAGCGGATAAAACAAAAGCTTTGCTATTGCAGCAAAAGGCCGTTTGGCCATTATGCTCCAAAGGTTATAACAGTCTTGATAGTGTTGAAGTAAGGAATTTTGAATTTGATGGTTTTAATATTAAGGTGCAATTTAATCCCGGCAGGATTGTTTCTTCCGCAGCAAAAGTTGATGATAAATCTATTAAAGAACGAAAATGCTTTTTATGTTTTAATCATTTACCCGAAGAACAAAAGGGTGTTTTATACAAGAACAATTATCTTATACTTTGTAATCCTTTCCCAATTTTTAACGAGCATTTTACATTACCAAATGTTGAACATCTTCCACAGTTAATTGATGATTCATTCTCCGTGTTTTTGGATTTCAGCAGGGACTTAGGAAAATACTATACCGTATTTTATAACGGACCTAAATGCGGCGCATCTGCACCGGATCATCTTCATTTCCAGGCGGGCAATAAATTCTTTATGCCAATTGACTCTGAGTATGATAGTGTTGTATCAACCCTGGGCCTTACATTGATTGAAGGAAAGAATTTACGCGTATCTGCCATGGATGGTTACCTTAGAAAATTCATTTCCATGGAATCTGAAAACAAATATAAAATCATCAAAGCCTTTGATGTGTTGTATAGTATTCTCGAAAAAATTTCATCTAAAGGTGAAGAGCCGATGATGAATATACTTTCCTTTTATGAGAACAATAAATGGCGTGTAGTAATTTTTCCGCGTTCACGCCATCGTCCTTCATATTATTTTGCGGAGGGAGATGAAAATATTTTGCTTAGTCCTGCAGGAGTTGATATGGGCGGCACTCTTATTACTCCACTGGAAAAGGACTTTAACAAATTAAACAAAGATCAGATAGTTGATATTTTCCGGCAAGTTACTCTTTCAACAGAATTCTTTGAATACCTGAAGAAAAGTCTGAAGGAAGGAATCACTTCAACATAACAAAATTAAAAGTCTCCTTTTACAACAGGAGACTTTTCTTTTCCCTTAAATATGCCCTTGAATTTTTCATATTCCTTTCAATACATTTCACAAAACATTTGAGGAGTTTAGCTATGTTCAAAAGATTTTTATTTTTTATTACCGGATTCATTTTCATTTCAACCACACTTCAAGCTCAGTTTATACGAAGTTATGGAATTAAGGTCGGTGGTTCATTGGCAAAGCAGGTTTGGGATTATTCAATTAATTTTTCTATGGAACCGGATAACCGATTTGGTTTAAACATTGGTGGTTTTGTAGAATTTCTTGATGTACCTTTTTTAAGTGTAGTTGCAGAAGCTGATTATACGCAGAAAGGAATGAAGTTAAATTTACCAACAACGGGTCCGGATAGCCCGGATATAATAGGAACCACCACATTAAATAACCGAATTGACTACTTGTCCTTATTCTTACTTGGTAAAATACGGTACAACCTTGTTCTCTTTTCACCTTACCTTATTGCCGGCCCACGCGCAGATATAGAGTTGGGCAGAGATATTGAAAAAGGATTTGAAACCTCTTACAAGGATTTCAAAAAAGGAAACTTCGGATTGACAATTGGAGTTGGTACTGAGTTGATTAAAGTATTACCGCTTTCTCTGCTTGCAGAATTCAGATATAACTATGATTTATCAAATGTTTATTCAAACGAAAACGTGAAAGTAAAAAACCAATCTTTTGATTTTCTTGTGGGTGTTTTCTTTTGATTGATGAATTGAAAATGGAAATAAAAAATCCCTCGCTTCAGAGGGATTTTTTTTAACAGACTTTTATTGTCACAAGACTTATATCGTCTTCAAAGTTATCATTTGTGAATGAAGTAAGTTCCCGCTTAATTGTATCAATAAAAACATCACGGTCAGGTAATTCAGCAAGAGTCTTCTTTAACCTGTCTGAACCAAATTGTTCACCGTTCAAGCCACGTGATTCAATTATACCATCCGAATGTAATACAAGGTAGTCCCCCGGATTAAGAGGAATAGCAACATCGCTGTAACCTCCCTCTGCCATAAAGCCAAGCAGCATTCCCTTAGAACTTTTTTGTTCAACACTTCTGGTAATAGAATTTTTATAAACAATCGGAAGATCTCCTGCACCGGAATATTTTGCCGTTTTGTTTTTCTTATCAACTATAACAATTGAAAGCGTAGCAAATACTTCCGACACTTTTGCATCCTGGTAAACAGATTCATTTATTCCCTGCAGTAAAACGCTCGGAGAAAATTCTTTGGCAGACTGAAGTACAACACGGATTGCGCTGCGAACGTAACCAGCATAAGCAAAAGCAAAATACCAGGCGCCCCATTTCTTTCCCATTACATCACCAAGAACAATTACAAGATTATCCTGATCCAGTTGGAAATAATCTATAAAATCTCCGCCAGGAATTCCCTTGTATGGCTGATGCCAGTGTTTAATGTCAAATCCTTCAAACACAGGAAATTCATCCGGTACAACCTTAGCGCGAAAAGAATCAGCCGCCTTATTAATTTCCGAAACCATTTTCTTTCGTTCTTTATCGAGCGTTTTCAGTATTGCGCTTACTTTAGCCACAACAACACGGGGACCGGAAGTTTTAATAATATAATCCTCTATTTCAAGATCATACCCGTCTAGAATATCACTCTCTTCTCCCTTAGCAGTAAGAAACACGAAAGGGATTTCTTTATTAGCCGGATGCTGAAGGAGTTCACGCCTGAATTGATAACCATCCATTTCGGGCATCATTATATCGCACACAATAATATCCGGTGTATATTTGGCAATAACACTTAATGCATCCAATCCGTTGTGAGCAACTTTAACTTCGAATCCTGCTTTGGTTAAATTATACTCAAACAATTTTGATAATTTAAGGTCGTCATCAACAAGCAGAACCTTGTTTGCTTCGGCAATAACCTGTTTTTGTTCATCTGCTTTTTTAACAAATGCCTTGTAGATATCGCTTCTTTTGATAAGCGACAGCATCTTAAATTTAAGTTCAGCTTCATCAAGTGGAAAATTAATAAAATCTTCGGCGCTCTCTTTAAGCAAATATGATTGATCAACCTGATCGTTTGACTGGACAATAAAAAGGAAGGGCAGGTTCTTCAATTTATCGTTGCGTAACGAGTAAAACTCTTTATATCCTTCGGAATAGTTTGTTATAACAAGATCGATCTGATCCTTTTCAATTATCTCAAATGCACTTGAAAATTCTTCAACGGTCCGAATCGAACATTTTTCATCGGCAAGATAAAGTTCTACTAATCTGCTAAGTGAGTTATCCTTTAGAACAATTAATATATTTCTGTTTATGAATTCCATACCTAAAAAATATTACCTCGGTAATCTATAAAAAAATCAGGAGTAGCTCTTTATTGCATCCTCTTTTTCACCAAATGTTTCAAACACGCGGAACATTCTTGTTAGCTCAAACATCGCATGAACAGCCGGTTGAAAACCAACAAGCTTAAGGTCGCCACCAAGTGAGGTTACTTTTTTCAAACTAACCACCAAAGCACCAAGAAATGTTGAATCAATAAATTCACACTGGGAAAGGTCTACAACAAGTTTACGGCTTCCTTCATCAATATCTTTTATAAGAATTTTTTTGAAGTTCTCCGCTTCTTTAAGAGTTGCCCTGTCTAAGTTAACAACTTCTACAATTACATCGCCGTATTTTTCTTTAATAAAATCCATTTTTACTCCTACTATTTAACGAGTTAATCGTTTGGTATTTTATATTTTTCCATTAGTCTATAAAGTGTTGCCCTGCCAATGTGAAGTCGTTTGGCAGTTTCAAGTATATTACCTTTTGTAATCTTTAATGCATGTCTTATTGCTTCTTCCTTCAGCCGTTCAAAAGGAATTATAACTGTATCATCCGTAAAGAATGTAGCTGGCAGACTGCCGCCGGAAGAACCATCCGATGTTTTAATATTAGGCGGCAGAACATCAACATCAATAATTTCCGATTCGGTTAAAATCATGCAACGTTCAACTGTATTTTCAAGCTCTCTAACATTACCCGGCCAGCTATAATCATAAAATAGTTTGAGCGCTTTTTTAGAAAACCCTTTAATGTTTTTATTAAGTTTTTTATTCGACTGAGAAATAAAATACTCAGTCAAAATAAGTATATCCCCCCGTCTTTCCCTAAGAGGAGGAATAACGATGGGGAAGGAATTCAGCCTGTAAAATAAATCCTCCCTGAATTCTTTCATATCGACAGCAGTTTTAAGATCCTTGTTTGTAGCCGAAATAATCCGAACGTCTGTTTTAATTACTTCGGTACCGCCCACACGTTCAAATTCCTTCTGCTGAATTACTCTTAGCAGTTTAGCCTGTAGTGCCATATGAAGATCACCAACTTCATCAAGAAATAATGTGCCTTCTTTAGCCAATTCAAATTTACCTATTTTCCTTTGATACGCTCCGGTAAAAGATCCTTTTTCATGACCAAACAATTCGCTTTCAAGCAGTTCACGCGGTATAGATGCACAATTAACTACTACAAACGGTTTATCTTTACGCAAACCATTGTAGTGAACTGCCCTTGCAATTAACTCTTTACCGGTACCGCTTTCACCCTGGATTAAAACTGTAATATCATTATCGAGAACTTTTGAGACTAGTTTAAAAACATCCTGCATTTTTTTATCGGCGGAGATAACATTTTCAAAGCCGTACTCACGCTGAACTGTTTCTTTAAGCAGCATCAGTTCACGCTGAAGATCAAAATTTTTAATTGCATTTTTAATCGCCGGTTCCAGACGCTGGATATCGATTGGTTTCGGGAAATAATCAAAAGCGCCAAGGCGTAAGGCTTCAACAGCAATTTCGATACTGCCTTGTGCCGAAAGCATAATTATAGGGAAATTGGAATCAACTTTTTTTATTCTCTTAAGTATTTCAATGCCATCTATACCGGGCAGCATTATATCAAGAAGTATTAAGTCGGGGTTAAGGTAAAGTTTATTAAGCATTTCCTCTCCGTTCTCGAACACTTCAATTTTGTAGCCCCACTTTTCTTTAACCCAGTGGGTTAATAATCTTGAAATTGCTTTTTCGTCGTCAACAATAAATACTAATTTCTCCACGTAATCCTCAGTAGTTTAGTTTGGATTTTTAGGAAGCTTAACAACAAAAGTTGTTCCCTTGTTTTTTTCGCTTTGAACGGTAATTAAACCACCGTGCAAATCTACAATCTGTTTTATTAAACCGAGCCCAATGCCGGTGCCGGTATTTACAGTACCGGGATTTTCCACTTTAAAAAACTTCTGGAAAATTTTCTCAAGATCTTTTTCCGAAATTCCAATGCCGGTGTCTGTTATAATCACCTCAAACTCTTTTGGAAACTCCTGCGCAAAAACAGAAACTCTTCCATCCTTATCGGTAAATTTAATTGCATTTGCAATAAGATGTTTGTAAACCTGTTCTAATCTTTCTTTATCACCATATATTTTAACCGGTCTTATAGGAATTTCCGTATTTACAGATACACCCTTTAAATCGGCATCCTGTTTTAGTCTTTCAACAACAGAGAGTAAAAGCTCAACAACATCAAAATCAGATTTTATCAGGTCCATTTTACCTGCTTCCATCTTGGCAAAATCCAGGAAGTCATTTATTAAGTGTGCAAGCCGTTTGCTTTCACTAAGTATTATCTCGTTAAACTCTATCACCAAATCTTTTGATAATTCGGGATCTGAACTTATCGTTTCCGCAAAACCAACAATTGAAGCAAGTGGCGTACGAAGTTCATGAGATATATTCGAAATAAACTCGCTTTTTAACTTGTTAACTTGTTCAAGAACAGAAATTTGCTGTTTAGCCCTATCACGCTCAACGGAGATTAACCTGTTGGCTTCTACTAGTCTTGCATACAGTTGTTTTTGTTTTTCTTCAATAAGCCTTTTCTCGGTTATGTTTTTTCCAAAACCAAGAACACCAATAATTTTTCCATCGTCTACCAGTGGTCTGCAGTGTATTTCGTATACAACTTCTTCTTCAAGTTTTGAAATTAATACCGTTTCAAAGATGACAGCAGTTTCCGTTTCCAATATTTTACGGAAAGCCTGTACCGCATTAATTTTATTATTAACACTAACAAAATCAAGAAAATGTTTACCTGTCATTTCTTTGGGATTGTAGCCCAGTGTTAGTGCACCGTTAGTGTTAACGCTTATAAAGATTCCGAAATTATTAAGATTAAAAATCAGGTCGTTTGCCGATTCAGTTAGTAAGCGATATCTTTCTTCCGATTTTTCCAGTTCAATCTTTGCGGTAACTTCTTTCGTAATATCGCTAATAATACCGTCTATTCTAATTACCTCACCGTTTTGTAAAACGGGAAAGCCCGAGTTTCTTAAATAAAATGATTCATTGTTTTTATTAACGATTTTATATTCAAATACGGAATTTCTGCCCTGACGCAATTCATATAGAAACGTTTTGAAATTTAAAAAGTCTTTAGAATCAATTCGCTTAACAACTAATCTTGGATTATTAATAATTTCCGCAGATGTATAACCATATATTTTCTGCACGGATTCAGTCAACAAAAGAAATTTATTTGCTGCAGGAGTTACAGAATAAATAACCGACTCAATGTTTTTTACTACTTCCAGGAATGAGTTGTTAAAAGTCCAATTTTCTGTTTTATCTGTAATTGTAACAAGAAAATTTCCCGGTTTATTCTGTTGTCCTTTTATTTTATGAATATCAAGGAAGAAAAAGATTTGTTCTTTGCTGCCGCGATTTAACACAAAATTTTTGTTTAACCTTGTCAAACCGGAATTCAGTAATTCATTTACTGCATTATCCAACGAGAAAAACTGTTCTGCATTACAAAGGGATTCATTAAAGTCAGATCCTTTAAAACGCAGTTTTATCAATTCACCGGCATTTTTGTTATAAACATGTATCTTTCCATGAGCATCACAAATAATCAGCGGCAATTCTATTTTATCTAGTATGCTACGATAGTTGATTTCCTGCTTCATTAAAATTTATTTACCAGTTATTGATCTTTTTTCTGCTAAACCGCACATTAATCTAACAAAAAATGAATTGAATTAAAATTTAAGATTTACTGTTTACATTTAATAATTAACTAAAACTAAAAATATTTTCTCATTCCGTATATGTGCTTGTTGATATTAAAAATAAAAAAAATGATATTGAACCGAAAATATTTTTAACTCATCAAATAACTTTGTTGAAATCTACAATTAGGAGGGCAAAAGAATGAATTCCGCAAAACTTATTCTCGATAACAAAGAATATGAGCTTCCTGTTATAGTTGGAAGCGAAGGCGAAGTTGGTATTGATATAACCCAACTGCGAGGCAAATCCGGAGCAATAACTTTAGACTCCGGTTACGGAAATACAGGTTCCTGCGAAAGTGCAATAACTTTTATTGACGGAGAAAAAGGAATATTGCATTACCGTGGTTACCCTATTGAAACTCTTGCAAGACAAAGCAACTTTACCGAAGTAGCTTATTTACTTATTAACGGCAAACTGCCTTCAAAAACAGAACTGGATAACTTCAATTACTCGCTCACTCACCATAGTCTCATCCGTGAGGATATGAAAAAGTTTTTTGAAGGCTATCCTCCATCGGCACACCCAATGGGAATTCTTGCTGCAATGATCTCTTCACTCTCGGCATATTATTCTCAGAAAGATGATATGGACCTTAACATAATCCGTCTTATTGCAAAGATAAAAACTCTTGCAGCGTTTGCGTATAAAAAACTTATAGGTCAGCCTTATATTTATCCAAGGAATGATCTTAGCTATGCGGCGGATTTTTTAAATATGATGTACGCAGTTCCATCAGAAAAATATGAAGTGCCTAAAGTCTTGGAAGATGCTCTTGATCTTCTTTTAATTCTTCATGCTGATCACGAACAGAATTGCAGCACTTCAACTGTTAGAATGGTTGGAAGCAGTGAAGCTAATTTATTTGCGGCAATATCTGCAGGAGTTGGAGCATTATGGGGAAAGCTACATGGCGGAGCCAACCAGGCTGTTTTAGAAATGCTTGAAAAGATACAGAAAGACGGCGGCAATTATAAAAAATACATGGACATGGCAAAAGACAAAAATTCCGGATTCAAACTTATGGGATTTGGCCACAGAGTTTATAAAAATTTTGATCCGCGCGCTACAATATTAAAAGAAGCCTGCGACAAAGTATTAAACGAACTTGGAATTAAAGATCCACTGCTTGATATAGCAAAGAACCTTGAAAGAATTGCACTTGAAGATAATTACTTTGTTGAAAGGAAGTTGTATCCGAACGTAGATTTCTACAGCGGAATAATTTACAGGGCAATGAAGATTCCAACAGAAATGTTTACTGTTATGTTTGCTTTGGGAAGATTACCAGGATGGATTGCTCATTGGAAAGAAATGAGAAGCAATCTTCAATCCAGAATTAACAGACCACGGCAAATATATACCGGGAATGTAAATCAAAAGTATATTCCAATCGAATCACGCTAAAAATCCACACTAATATAAATACGAAGCTCATCTGTTAAGGTGAGCTTCGTATCAAGAATTAAACAATATTCAGCAACATAATTTTATTGAAATTCAATAAGCACTTCGTTTTTAGCTACCACACTTCCGGATTTAACATAAACTTCTTTAATAATCCCATCTTTTGAAGCTTTAATTGAATTTTTCATTTTCATTGCTTCAAGTATCAGCAGATTCTCTCCGGTTTTAACCTGCTGCCCCTGCTTTACAAAAATTTCCTGTATAAGACCGGGGATTAATGCTGTAACTTTTGAAGTATCCGGCGCACTGTATTTTTTCCTGCGAAGGAATTTTGGAGTAAGTTTCGCTTCGTAAGGAGTATCATCTATAATAACTTTATAAAATTCTTTTAGCTCTTCCATAAAAAATAATTTGCTCCTGATTAAAAAGGTGGAATACCATGTTTTTTATTTGGTCTGGCTTCCAATTTATTCATTGAGAACCTGATAGAATGAATTAAAGTATTCCTTGTTTCTTCAGGATTTATAACTGCATCAATATGACCTGCCGCTGCTGCAACATAAGGATTTGCAAATTTTTCCGTGTATTCTTTTACTTTTTGCTTCCTGACTTCATCAGGATTAGGAGCAGAAGCAATTTCACTTTTAAAAATAATATTAGCCGCACCTTCCGGACCCATTACAGCAATTTCAGCCGTTGGCCATGCATAAACAAAATCTGCTCCAAGGTGGCGTGAACACATTGCAATATATCCGCCACCGTAAGCTTTCCTAAGTATAACTGTAAGTTTAGGAACGGAGGCTTCACTATAAGCATAAAGAACTTTTGCTCCATGACGTATAACGCCAGAATGCTCCTGGTCTATACCAGGTAAATAACCCGGCAGATCTACGAAAGTAATAAGTGGAATATTGAAAGCATCACAATAGCGAATAAAGCGGGCAGCTTTATCAGAAGAATCAACATCGAGAACACCGGCAAGCACAAGCGGCTGGTTACCAATTATTCCAACTGTTTGTCCATCAAGGCGGGCAAACCCGATTACAATATTGGATGCCCACTTTTCCTGTATCTCAAGAAAATCCGAATCGTCACATACTGATTTAATAACATCTCTAATGTCGTATGGTTTCGTCGCTTCGGTTGGAATTATTTTATCTATTCTGTAAATAGACTTTGGCGGTTTAGAAGGAAATGCTTCAGCCTTTTTATTATTGTTCCAGGGAATAAAGGATAATAATCTTTTTATTTGTTCAAAGCATTCATATTCACTTGAAGCAAAAAAATGAGCATTGCCGGAAATTTCTGTTTGCACGCGTGCGCCGCCCAAATCTTCCATCGATATTTCTTCACCAAGGACGGTTTTAATTACTTCAGGCCCGGTGATAAACATTTTGGAAATTTTATCCACAACAAAAACAAAATCTGTTAATGCCGGAGAATACACTGCACCGCCTGCACATGGACCAAGTATAACAGAAATCTGCGGAATAACTCCTGATGCCAAAGTATTGCGATAAAAAATTTCTCCGTAACCTGCCAAAGAGTTTACACCTTCCTGAATTCTTGCGCCACCGGAGTCGTTAATTCCAATAAGGGGAACGCCCATTCTTATTGAATGATCCATGATTTTAGTAATCTTTTTGGCGTGCATTAATCCTAACGAACCGCCTGCAACTGTAAAATCCTGTGCAAAAATTCCAACCGGCCGGTTATTTATTGTACCTGTTCCTGTAATAACTCCATCAGCCGGAAGAAATTTTTTATCCATATCAAAATCTTTTGCCTGATGTTCAACAAACAAATCTGTTTCCTGAAAAGAACCTGTATCCAATAAGATTTTTAATCTGTCTCTTGCGGGTAATTTACCCATCTGAACCTGTTTTTGAATCGCCTTTTCCCCACCACCTGCAGCAACCTTGTCTTTCCTTCTGAAAAAATCAACAATTTTTCCTGCTATTGACACTTCTATCCTCGTTAAATTTTTAGAAAATGGTTTGGCAAATACATATCTGCCACAAAAATTACGGTAGGAAAGATACTAAAAATAATGGAAAGTACATGATTGACGAGAATTTATATCTGCCGCTTAAAAAGAGGATATATTTAGAAAACGAACTAAAAGCAAAGCTTTTGCAGCAAGCAGGTTACTATTCTTTTTTAATAATGACTAATGAAATATCATCATGCTGCCGGGCGTTTCCGGTAAAACTTTTAAGATAATTAAGAATGTAATTTCCAAACTGTTCGGCTGAATAAGAGTTATTATTTATAAGCAATTTAAAAAATCTTTCACTGCCAAAAAACTCGCCTTGTGAATTCTGAGCTTCGGTAATACCGTCAGAATAAACTATTAAAAAGTCTCCGGCTTCCATATCAATTACCTGCTCAGAGAAGCTAACGTTTTGCATAAGTCCCAGTGCAGGAGAACCTTTATGTGTTTCTTCCAAACCATATTTTTTCAATTTAACCGGCGGAAGATGTCCTGCATTAAAAAATCTAATTTTATCAGAATCAGGTTGTATTTCAATATAGACTAAAGAAGCAAAAATGTTTCTGATACCATCCCGGAAAAATATCTGGTTCACTTTAGAGGCCAAATCAGAGAGAGAAGTAAAATCTGCTACCAATGCTCTTATAGTAGATTGAAGTTTAGACATTAACAAAGCCGCACTGAAACCTTTACCGGCAACATCACCAAGAGCAAGACCACAGCGTTCGTTATTTATAGCAATGAAATCAACTAAATCTCCTCCCACTTCATTGGCAGATTGAGAGTAAAGCCATAAATTCCAGCCGGCAACTTTTGGGCATTTTTCCGGCATAAGCGCCGTCTGAACTTTTTTCCCCGCTTCAAGTTCTGTCTTTGCAAGCAATTTATCTTTAAGCTCAAGCATCAGTATAAACAACAGGATTAACGCACCAAGCAGCGAAAGATTATTTTGATTTTCATTCGTTCTTATGCTAAGTGTAAAGAACAAACCGATTATTAACAGTACTCTTCTTGGCGGAGTAAGTTTTAAGAACATTTCTTTTAGCAACCACCAAGCAGAATAGAAAAATCCTTTAAAGTTACCCATCTCTTTAAGGCGTCTTTTTCTGTCATCATCAAGGTAAAAATCTTTTAAATCTCTGTAGTCGCTTGAAACTGAAGTTTTAAGATCTGTACTGCGGAAGTCATTTATTATTGTTTTACCAAAGTTCGCATTGTTACCTGAAGTTTGAGACATTTTAATCACTGTTTATTTTTTTAGTTTGGACGCATTCCATTTTTCTAAGTTCCAACCAGATTTGATTGTTTTTATTTAATCAATCACTTTAAAGAAAGAGAATGAGTTTATTTATGAAACGGGGAATGGGACCGACGGGGAAGCGGAGATAAAAATTTCACCGATTCTCCGGATCACCTACTCTCCGTATCAGTAAATCATTTATTAAACAATTAATTTCTCTTTGGTCTGTACAGGTGCGTACTTTGTCCGTAAAACACTTCGGCAGATTCCATTATTGCCTCAGACAATGTTGGATGCGGATGAATTGATAATGCAACATCCTTTGCGAGTGCAGCCATTTCAATTGCAAGCACACCCTCGGAAATCATATCGCCCGCGCTAACGCCGGCTATTGCCATTCCCAATATTCTTTCCGTTTTCGGATCAATAATTAATTTAGTCACGCCATCGTTTCTGTCAATTGTGGTTGCTCTGCCCAATGCCTGCCATGGGAAACGTGCCACTTTTATTTCGATTCCTTTTTCTTTTGCTTCATTCTCCGTAAGACCAGCCCAGGCAATTTCGGGATCCGTAAAAATAACAGCAGGAATAGCAGCAGGTTTAAATTCAACATTATGCCCGGCAATAACTTCAACAGCTATTCTTCCTTCATGGGATGCTTTATGCGCAAGCATCGGATTGCCGACAACATCACCAATTGCATAAATGTTCGGATCGGCAGTTTGCAACTGGGAGTTTACTTTTACAAATCCTTTCTGATCAATTTCAACTTTGGTGTTCTCTAATCCAATTCCTTTCGCGTTTGGTGTACGCCCGACGGAAACCAAAACTTTTTCAAAAACCTGTTCGGGTTCTTTAATGTTATCGCCTTCAAACTTAACCTTTATTCCACCATCAACTTCTTTTATCTCTACAACTTTTGTGTTAACCATAATTGATTTCATTTTACGTTCAAGAGATTTTGCAAGAATGTTAACAAGATCTCTGTCTGCTCCCGGCAACAAACCCGGCATCATTTCAACAACAGAAACTTCACTTCCCAATGATGCATATACAGAACCCAATTCCAGACCGATATATCCACCGCCGATTACGAGCATTGTTTTGGGAATATCTTTTAAAGCGAGCGCACCTGTTGAATCAATTATACGATCAGAGCCAATATCAAAAGCAGGAATTCTTGTTGGAAGAGAACCCGTTGCAACAATTGCTTTTTCGAATTCTATTTCATCTGTACCGCCGGCAAGTAATTCTACTTTCAGTTTAGATGAATTAATAAATGATGCTCTGCCCTGCACATAATTAATTTTTCTTTGCTTGGCCAGTACACCCGTACCACCTGTTAATTTGTTAACAACATTCTCTTTAAATGTTCTAAGCTTATCCAAATCTATTTGTGGTTTGCCAAAATCTATTCCCCATTTTTTAGCTTCTTCAGCTTCTGTTATTAATTTTGCAACGTGCAATAATGCTTTAGAAGGGATACAGCCACGGTAAAGGCAAACTCCGCCGGGATTTTTTTCCAATTCTAAAAGTGTAACCTGCATACCTAAATCTGCCGCAAGGAATGCTGCTGCGTAACCGCCGGGACCACCACCAATAATTGCTAATTGAGTTTTTGTAGCCATTAAAATTTCTCTCCAAATTTAAATAGAACACAGATGACACGGATTATACTGATTTGCACAGATCAGCGGTAATCATAAAAATCAGTGTCATCTGTGTTCTATTGTTTTATTAGTTAAAACAATTAATAAAAACTTATCCTTCCAGCGCCATTAAGAATGGTTGCTGGATTGCACCGATAATCCACCTTAAAAATCTTATTGCATCTGCACCATCTATAATTCTATGATCATATGAAAGTGAAAGCGGAAGCATCAAACGGGCTTCAAACTTTCCATCAATATAAACCTGTTCATAATTGCCACGTGATACTCCAAGTATCGCAACTTCCGGCGAATTTACAATTGGAGTAAAGTATGTCCCGCCTATTCCGCCAAGATTTGTAATTGTAAATGTACCTCCCTGCATTTCATCAAGTGAAAGTTTTTTATTCTTCGCTTTCTCTGCAAGCTGATTCATTTCGACAGACAATTCAATTATATTTTTCCTGTCAGCATTTTTAATAACAGGAACAAGCAAACCATTTGGTGTATCAACTGCAACACCCACATTATAAAACTTTTTGTAAATAATTGTCTGGTTAGCCATATCAATACTTGAATTGAACTGAGGAAAAGCTTTAAGTGCTGAAGTAATTATTTTAATCAATACAGAAGTAACTGTTAATTTGCCGCCGGCATTCTCAACGTTCTTTGCATACATTTTACGCAATCTTTCAAGTTCTGTTATATCAGCTTTATCGAACTGTGTAACGTGAGGAATAGAAGCCCAGGCATAACTTAAATGTTCTGCGGTTTTCCTGCGGATGTTGCCCATCTCCTTCTTTTCAATTTCTCCCCACTTAGAAAAATCAGGGAGTTGTTCCGCAACAATTCCGCCAAAGAATTTCTGTTCGGGTTGAGCATCCTTTTTAAAATTTTCTTCACGTGAATAAGCTTTAACATCGGCAATAGATATTCTGCCACCGGGACCGGTACCAATAACTTTATTTATATCAACTCCAATCTCTCTTGCAAATCTTCTAACAGTTGGTGCAGCAGGAGCAATTTTAACGGGATCGGTCGCAGGTTTATCTTCAATATACACTTTTGACTTTACTGCTTTTTGTTCATCGGTTTTTGTTTCTGCAATTTGTGCTGCCGGCTTTTGCTCAACCAATTTTTCCTGCACAACTTGTTTAATTTCTGAAGAGCCCCCTTCAACAAGAACGCTTAATACACTCTGACCAACATTAACTTTTGTTCCGGCTTGAATAAATACTTCTTTTATTATTCCTTCAATATCTGAAGGAACCTCAATTGTAGCTTTGTCGGTTTCTATTTCCAGAACGATCTGATCTTTTTCAAGTTTATCCCCAGCCTTAACTTTTACAGCAAGAACAGAGGCAGAAGTAATATTTTCTCCAAGCTCAGGAAGCTTAAACGTTACTAATCCTGCTTTTGAAGTTGTCTGATTTTTTTCCTCACGCGGTTGCGATACTTCAATTTTCTTTTCAGGTGTTAATTGTTCAGGCTTTGATTCTTTCTGTTCTATAACTTCGTTACCGGTTGAATCTTCAAGGACAAGAATAACCTGCCCTACTTTTGCCTTTTCACCTTGCTTAACAAGAACTTCTTTAACAACCCCGCTAACATCAGAAGGCACTTCAATTGTTGCTTTATCAGTTTCAATCTCAAGTATAACCTGATCGTTCTTTACCTCATCACCCGGAGAAACATGAACTTTTAAGATATCTGCTGTTGATATATTTTCGCCGAGTTCGGGAAGTTTAAATTCTTTTAACATAAAAAAGCCTACTCCCAACCCTCTCCCAAGAGGAGAGGGCTTTTATTTCTAAATATTACAAATTGTTTTTATTAAATATTACTTAATCAAAAAACGTCTTCTTTCGATTTGTTAAAACAAACCTTTAAATAATGCAAATCAAACCATTCCCATTTGGGGCACTGTCCAAGGAATTAGAGAACTAAGACTTTAAAGGATTTTTCTTATCGGGATTAATTCCTAAATCTTTTTTTGCTTTCTTAAGAGTTTGTGCTTTTACTTTTCCTTCTTTAGAAAGAGAAGATAGAGTAGCCCATACTATATGTTTGGCATCTACTTCAAAAAAGTCGCGCAAGCTTTCACGGTTTTCGCTTCTGCCAAAACCAAAGGTGCCTAGAGACAGGATGGGTTTCTTCAAATGTTTTGAAAGCGAATCAGCTAATATCTGTACATAATCTGATGCTGAGACAATAACTCCATCTTCATTACCTAATTGCTGTTTAACAAATGGAATTTTTTGTGTCTCTCCGGGATTTAGAATATTCCATCTTTCAGTTTCCATCGCATCTATATGAAGTTGTTTATAACTTGTAACGCTCCAGATGTTTGTTGGAATATTATAATTCTTCTCAAGAATTTCCCCGGCTTTAATAACCTCATTCATTATAGAGCCGCTGCCAAGTAGATTTGCCTGGGCTTTTTCTGCTGCACCTTTAAATAAATATATTCCTTTAAGAATACCTTCTTTTGAATTAGCGGGCATTGGAGGCATTGCATAGTTTTCATTTAAGACTGTTATATAATAATAGATATCTTCCCTGTCTACATACATTCTCTTAATACCATCCTGGATAATTACTGCAAGCTCGTATGCAAAAGCCGGATCGTAAGCTCTAAGATTTGGAATTGGATAAGCAAGCAGGTGACTATGTCCATCCTGATGCTGTAAACCTTCGCCGGCAAGAGTAGTTCTGCCTGCAGTACCACCAAGCATAAAACCCTTGCAACGGATATCGCCTGCAAGCCATGTAAGATCACCAATTCTCTGGAAGCCGAACATTGAATAATAGATAAAGAAAGGAATAGTATTTATTCCATGTGTGGCATAAGCTGTTCCGGCAGCAATAAATGATGCCATTGATCCGGCTTCTGTAATTCCTTCTTCAAGAATCTGCCCGTCTATTGCTTCTTTATAATAAAGAAGACTTGCTTTATCAACGGGTTCATATAATTGTCCGACATGTGAATAAATTCCAACCTGGCGGAATAATGCTTCCATTCCAAAAGTTCTAGCTTCATCAGGAACTATTGGAACAACAAGTTTTCCAATTTCCTTATCACGTAAAAGTTTTGCAAGAATTCTTACAAACACCATAGTGGTAGATGCTTCGCGTCCTTCTGTACCGGCATAGAACTCTTCAAAGATTTCATCCGGTAGTGGTTTTATTGGTTCAGCTTTTACTGTCCTGTTTGGAAGGTAACCGCCTAATTGTTTTCTTTTTTCCAGGATATATTTTATCTCAGCACTGTCTTCAGGTGGTTTATAGAAAGGAGCTTCAGCAACTTCCTGATCGGAAATCGGAATACCAAATCTCGTTCTGAAAATTCTTAGTTCATCTTCGTTAAGTTTCTTTTGCTGGTGTGTAATATTCTTTCCTTCGCCTGCTTCACCAAGTCCATAACCTTTAATTGTTCTTGCAAGAATTACTGTTGGCTGACCCTTATGCTCAACAGCTGCCTGGTAGGCAGCATAAACTTTTTCAGGATCGTGGCCGCCGCGGCGCATTTTTGCAATCTGCTCATCAGATAAATGTTTAACCATTTCTTTCAGTTCAGGATATTTTCCCCAGAAATGAGCTCTTACAAAATCGCCTGCTTCAACAATATATTTCTGTGATTCGCCATCAATAATTTCATTCATTCTTTTTAACAGCCAGCCATCTCTGTCTTTATCAAGGAACGGATCCCAATCACTTCCCCAGATTACTTTAATAACGTTCCAGCCGGCACCTCTGAAGTTGGCCTCCAATTCCTGAATAATATTTCCATTTCCACGAACAGGTCCATCAAGGCGTTGTAAATTACAATTGATTACAAAAATTAAATTATCAAGTTTTTCTCTTGAAGCTAATGATATAGCACCAAGGGTTTCCGGTTCATCGGTTTCACCATCACCAAGAAAAGCCCAGACTTTTCCATTTCCCTTTTGCTTCAATCCTCTATCTTCCAGGTACCGGTTAAAGCGCGCCTGATATATAGCTGTAATTGGTCCTAATCCCATCGATACTGTTGGGAATTGCCAGAAATCAGGCATAAGCCAGGGATGAGGATAAGAAGATAATCCACCACCTGGGCGTAGTTCCCTTCTGAAATTTTTCAATTGTTCTTCGGAAATTCTTCCTTCAAGAAATGCGCGGGCATAAATACCGGGAGAAGCATGCCCCTGAAAGTAAACCTGGTCGCCACCGCTCGGATCATCTTTACCTTTGAAGAAATGGTTAAATCCAATTTCATATAAAGTTGCTGCAGAAGCATAAGTTGAAATGTGTCCGCCAATTCCTGATGACTCCCGGTTAGCACGAACAACCATTGCCATTGCATTCCAGCGGATTAAACTTTTTATTCGTCGTTCAATTTCGCGGCTGCCGGGGAAAGGTGGCTGTTTATCTGCAGGAATAGAATTAATGTAAGGTGTGTTTGCAGTAAATGGAATTTCAACTCCATTCTTCCTGGCATGAATCTGAAGCTCCTTAAGTAATTCCTGAACTCTCTGCGGTCCGCTATGGTAAAGGACATAATCTAATGAATCACGCCATTCTTTTGATTCAATCTTTTCGATATCCTGAGATTGTTTGTTATTTCCGTTCATTTAAGATTCCTATAATTCCGAATTAAAACTTGTTTTATGCTTTCTAACAAAAAAAAGGATTATAACATTCCATTAAAAAAATTTTTTTCCATTCTTATTGTTCAAATTATAAGATTTGATATGAAAAAGCAAAAATTCTTTGGATTACTGACTTACTGAAAGCAGTAACAAAGTATCAACAGAAGATTTCTTTACTTAAGTAGAAGACATATTACTTAAAGAAAACCTGCTTTAATCATTATTCACTATTCTCTCCACCTTCCGGCAGAATTCAAATAAGTACTCAAACACTTTTTCCGGTGATTTAAATTAATCGGGAATAACCAGCTTTAATATTTCTTTCTGCTATGATTTTTTTTGATTTTACTTCATTGCAAATATGTTCTAAAACTAAACTGGAATCCTCCTCCGGAATCACAACCAGTAGCAGTACCGGTACAAAGTTTGTTCAGAGATGGAATAGATGACGACCAACTATTGCTTGAGATATAACCAAAAGCACTTTCTCCGATTATTTCATTATATAACTTTAGCTTATTACCGGTTTGCACCAAAATCATTTTAGCCCCGGTGCCGGAGAGAGAATATTCATCAATAACAGGATATAATGGAGTAGCATGATCTGTACGTTTTTCATATCCGCTAAAAGAAATTAATACACCATCATCACTTACTGTTGCAGTAATATAACCCTGGTAATCATTAACTCCATCAGAAGTATCCCAGGTTGCAGTAAAACTATTACCACTCCAACTGCCAGCTTGTTTGTTACCAATGTTGATATAAATGCTTCCAAAAGAAGGGTCTTGTCCTGTACAATTTTTTGTGCCATTAGCTGCAAGATTAAAAGTTGCGTATTTAAAATCAGCTAAATTAATTTTTACTTCTTTAGTTATTTTCATGTGTATGGTAATCTCATCATTCAATCCGGAGGGTGAGTAATGATTATCCGCCACTAAAACCAGAATATTATAACCGGATTCCTGAAGTGTTTTAATATCTTTGATGGTCAGTTTATTGGAAACAGAAGATATTAATTCAATAGAAGCCGATTTATATTTGAACACCATAATTTTCCCGTAGTCATTACCCTGAACTAATTTTAATTCAAGTGATTCATCTTCACTAAAACTGCGCTCTAATGTAATATTATAAAGTTTACCTGAAAAATTAAGATAAATACTATTAAATTCTGCGACTGAATCCGCCTCGGTTTTTATTCTGAATTTGGTTGTCATCTCAGAATTAATATATGTATTGATATTATCTTCATAGATGTTACCGAGGATTAATTCTTTGAGGTAATCAAGCCATAAATCAGGAAGAGTTGAGTTAGCAGCCTTTTCAAAAGCATAGTAAATGTTGTCTAAGTTATAAATGTTTTTGTATAGTAAAGAAGTATAAGATTGTCCACATCGTTCAGAAAGGAATTTTATAAATGATGACAGACCATATCCGTGTTCGCGAGGATTTGCTGATCCGCCGCTTAGCATACCCTTTAAAGGTGCGGTTTCAAAGCCATCACGATTATTCGGGATGTAATTCTGTTCATCGGTAAATAATTCTTCAGACCAGGTAGAAGTTGCTTCATCAATCCAGTAATGGTCGGATGAAAATTTTGCTTTAAAGTATGCCGCCCTGAAATCATATAAAGATTGAACAATATGAAAGAATTCATGACCTGTAGTAACCCTCATGGCCTCCACATCGTTTATCTTATTCATATTGATAAGTATATAACCATAATTATCTCCCCATATTGAATTAACAGAATATCCATCAACATCATCAGCTAATTCAACCAGGATTACCTCAACAGGCCACTTTGTTCTTTTTGAAGATATGTCAAACCCCAGAGAGTTTATCGTAGTATATGCCTCATCGAGATATGAAAGTAAATTATTTACTTGTACTTCCGCAATTTTTGCAGGATACTGAATTTTAAATTTACCAGTAGTACTGCTTTTGGAAGTTATTAAAACCAAACCGAAATCAATTGTCGCTTCATCATCGCTACCAGATTTCTGCACACTTAATCTTCTTCCGCCTAAAGCAGGAAGCTCACAAATAAAATATCCACCGGACTCAGTTCCATTGATAGGAAAAGATCCTTTATCAATCTTATTTAGGGACTTAATAAATGCATCTTCAGTAACCAGCATTACTTTGGAGGATGTAGTACCGGAAGTTATCTTGATTTTTATTTGTATCGGAAAATTATAATAACGATCTAAACCTTCCAGTCTGAAAAAGACCGATGCTGTTGTTAATCCCAGATAGGATTGAATAGTTCTTTTTGAAAACTTAATAACATGGTCATAAGTAAAAGCGCCTTCAGGTATAACAATTTCAACATCCTGCGTTTGTATTGTACCACCACTATTGCCAATTGTTTTTGTGGATTGCAAGATAAATTCAGTGTTGTTATTCTCTTCTGGTTGGGTTATTTGTTGTGAATCTTTTTTACAGGCAGAGAGTAAAATCATTATTGACAGAAAAACACTTAAGAGAAAATGACGCATCAGCATATTCCCTCCTTAACATTTTACAGCACTAAAATACTATAATTTTTATTAAATCCTAATAATCTGCAGTATTTATAGATAGTGATGAGTTTAATAACCTACCACATAAAAGAATAGAAAATTATTATGCTTACTATAACTTTTTAGCTATTCGAATTTACTATTCTCTCCACCTTCCGGCAGAATTCAAATAAGTAATCAAAAACTTTTTCCGGTGATTCAAATTTATTGAGGATAACAAGCTTCAGCGTTTCCTTCTGCTGTGTAAATTTTATTTCGTTAAAATGTTTTTCCATAATGTAATTCATTAGCAAAGAAAATTTTTCTTTATAGAATTCCTCGTTGGTTCCCTTTGGCAAAATTATGATGATGTTCTTCTGCTGGATAATAATTCTTTCGAACATTGCATAAGCCGCATAATATTTAAGAATAGCAGTAGCCACCAGTCTTTCTACAAGCAATGGAAGTTTACCAAACCTGTCTCTCATTTCATCCGTAATTTCTTTTGCTTCTTCCAATGTTTTAATAGAAAACAATGCCGTATAAAAACTTAACCTGTCCGCCTGATCCGGCATAAATACTTTCGGAATTCCAATTTCAAAGTATGTATCAATAGTAGGATCTGTTTTCGGTTTCTGTCTCGGCAGATCTTTGAATACTTCCGAAAACTCAACACGCTTCAATTCTTCAACTGCTTCATCAAGCAGCTTAACATACATATCGAATCCAATGGCATCAATAAAACCAGTCTGCTCTGTACCAAGCAAATTACCTGCGCCGCGGATTTCCAGATCCCGCATTGCTAGATTAAATCCCACACCAACTTCAGTAAATTCCTCAATTGCCGATAATCTTCTAACAGCTTTCTTATTTATTGAATCAAGAGACGGAACAAGAAAATAAGCATATGCCTGGCGATCGCTTCTTCCAACTCTTCCTCTAAGCTGATGAAGCTCAGCTAACCCAAACCTGTCCGCACGGTTTATTATTATTGTGTTAACATTCGGAATATCAATTCCTGATTCAATAATTTTTGTACAGATAAGCACATCGAATTTCCTATTCAGAAAATCATAAATAACATTTTCAAGCTGGAGCGGCTTCATCTGGCCATGGGCAATACCGAATTTAATTTCCGGTAAATATTTTTTAACATACTCGGCAATTTTATAAATTGATTGAACCCTGTCGTGAACAAAATAAACTTGTCCGCCGCGTCTTACTTCACTCAAAATCCATTCTCTTACTTTGGAAATATCAAATGTGTGAACAAGAGTATAAATAGGTTGCCTGTTCGGTGGTGGCGTTGCAATGATTGACAAATCTCTTGCGCCAAGTAATGATAAATTTAACGTTCTTGGAATCGGTGTTGCCGTTAAAGTAAGAGTGTCAACATTCAGCTTAAAACTTTTCAACTTCTCCTTTGCCATCACACCAAAGCGATGCTCTTCATCTATAATTAAAAGACCAAGGTCTTTAAACTGAATATCTTTGGAGAGAAGCCTGTGCGTTCCGATTACTATATCAACTTTACCATCACTTAGTTCTTTAATAATTTCTTTCTGCTTTGCTTTGGACTGGAAGCGCGACATGGCTTCAACATTAACAGGAAATTGATTTAGCCTGTCTTTAAAAGTATTGTAATGCTGTTCTGCAAGAATTGTCGTAGGTACAAGTAGCGCTGTTTGTTTACCTTCATTTACAGATTTGAATGCGGCACGCACTGCAATTTCTGTTTTGCCAAATCCAACATCGCCGCAAACGAGCCTGTCCATGGGGCTTTCAGACTCCATATCATTCTTAACTTCTTCCGTAACTTTTGACTGGTCCGGTGTATCCTCGTAAAAGAATGACGCTTCTAGTTCTTTCTGCCAGATTGTATCCGCCTTAAATGAATAACCCTTTGAAGCTTTCCGCTTTGCATAAAGAGTGATAAGTTCGCGGGCAGCTTCTTTAATTTTTTTCTTTACTTTCTTTTTAGTTGAATCCCATTCACCGCTGCCAAGAACGGCAAGCTTTGGTTCCTCTCCTTCCTTTGATGAATACTTTTTAACAAGATGAAAGTAATTCAGGTTAACATAAACAACGCCGCTTTCTGCATATAAAATTTTTATACTTTCCTGGCTCACATCGCCAATCTTTATTGTCTCAAGTCCCGCATATTGTCCAATACCGTAATCTTCGTGAACAATAAAATCCCCGCGCTTTAAGGAAGCAAAGTCTTTTGTTCTTGATTTCTTTTCTATTTGTCTGGTTGGAAGTTTTGTACGATATGGTTTATTAAAAATCTGATAATCGGTCAGGACAAGTGTATTCTCTTTTTTAAGTATAAAACCTTTTTTGAGTGCAAGAGTTTCAATCTGAACTTTGCCGGAATCAATCAGCTCAGCTAATTCTTCTTTATAATCAGATAATAAATCACGCAGGCGTTTGGATTGGAATTCATTTTCCGAAGTAATAATAATTCTGAAATTCCTTTCGGCAAAATCTTTAATTGTGTTAAAAAGAAATTCATAGTTGGAATTAATAGTCGGCGGCTCGGAAATGTTTAGATAAAATTCCGATCCGGGATTTGTAAACGGATCTTCAACCAACCACTTTGCATTTCTACAGAAAAGCTTATCAGAATCCACTTCAAAACTTTCAAGATTTTTTTCTTCCTTGTTTAAAGCGCCTGATATAAAAAATTTTTTATCTCCAAGAAGCTCGGCAGAAAGTTCTTCATCATCAATCAGTGTTTCTGTAACTGCAGATACAGGCGCTTTTCCCTTTCCGTTTATGAAAGTATTGAGTTCATACCTTTCTGCAATTACCAAGGGATTTTCAAGATAATCAAAAATATCTGATGAAAAATTTTCATCAATTAACTCAAAACTTGAGGTCAGGCTTACGCGTTCTACTTTATCTGCAGAACGCTGACTCTCTGCATCAAAGTGGCGGATTGATTCTATAAAGTCTCCGTCAAATTCAATACGGCAGGGATTGCTTTCGCTATATGACCAGAAATCAATTATAGAACCTCGCACTGCATAATCACCAACCGATTCAACAAACTTATTCTTCTGGTAATTAAGCAGGTTCAGGTATTCAATCAATTCACTATATCCAACGTTACCGCCAATCTGAATCATTGTAGTGTTTTTTGCAAGCTGATGTTGTGCGGGCAATACAAGAGTTAAAAGTTCATAAGGAGCAAGGACAATACAGTTTTGCTTACCGGAAAGTTTCGCAAGTTTTTCCTGAAGTTGTTCCGGCTTCAATTCATCAAAAAGCAGAAGAAGCTTATTCAAACCAAGAATTTCAAGTTCAACTTTTATTTCGTGAAGTTGCTGAACATTAGGAAGAAGTACAACTAACTGACCGAACTCTTCGGAAAGCAATTTTATTAACAAGGCTTTGGTTGAACCGGCAAATGGAGTACAATTAATAATCTTATCACCGGAATCATTAATCTTTTTTCTTACTGTCTTAATCTCATTAGAATCATGAAAAATTTTTACAAGGTTCATTACATTCCTTTTTTAAAATAGAAATACCTCACCACCTCCAAAGAGATGGCTTGCAAATATTTAACCGTACTAATCCTGTAAATATTCTGTATCAAAGATAGGATTTAAAGCTGAAATGAAAAAATCCGGGTTTATCTTACTTCGTGTCTTTACGCCTTAGCGGTAAAGAAAAACAGAGAATACTCTAAGACGTTAAGACGCTTCAGATCGAATTAATTTTTGTCCATAGTTTCTGTGCGGCAGCTTGTGCAGATTCATAAACCGGCTGTACTTCAAACGGAAATTTACGTTCGCGGTAAACTATCTTTCCATTTACAATAACTGTTTCAACATCACGGGAAGAAAATCCAAAAACGAAATGTCCCGCAAGGTTTTTTTCATTAAGCGGTGTGGGTGACTGATAATCATACACAACAACGTCGGCAGTATTTCCGGCCTCAATCTTACCAAAGGATTGCTTAAAATATCTGCCAAGAATTTTATTCCCGTTAAAAAGAAACTGCAGATAATCTGCCGGGTAAAGCGAATTGCCTGCGTCCTGATTTTTAAAATATCCAATCTTCAACTCTTCAAACATATTTGAGCCGATTCCATCTGTACCAAGCGCAACATTTTTTACATTGGAAAGCTTCTTCATGAAACCAACACTGTTGTTCATATTCGAGCGTGGATTATGAACGAGAAATGAATCGAAGGAATTTATAATATCAATTTCCTTATCGCTTAAATGAACTCCATGAACAAGAATTGATTTATCATTCAGCAAGCCGGCATTCTCAAGCCTTTCAATTACACTCAATTCATAATTGTTATAAGAGATTACTTCATCGCTTAAATCCTCAGCAACATGAATATGAATTCCTTTACCCGATTTATTTACAAGCTGTGAAAGTTTTTTTAATGTTTCATCTGAAATAGTAAATGATGCATGTGCACCAATTGCAGCTTCAACAAGATGAGTATTATTCTTTTCAATTCTATCTTTACCAACAAGTTCAGCAAAAACCTTTGATTCATCAACACCTTCAATTATTCCATCTTCACCATTTCTATCTGTAACCTCGTAACAGAGAATTCCACGCAGACCAACTTTCTCAAAACAATTTTTCAATAAAGCAAGCGAACCTTTAATATAATTTGGAGAAGCGCTGTGGTCTATAACAGAAGTTGTTCCGGTTTTTATTGCTTCCAATGCACCAACCATTCCGCTATAATAAAGTGATTCTTCATCCAAGGCTCTGTCTAATCGCCACCACAAATTTTTTAGTATCTCCTGGAAATTTGATGAAGGCGGAATGTTTGCAATAATTCCTCTTGATAACGCAGAGTAAAAATGATTATGTGCACAAACCAATCCCGGAGAAATATATTTCCCTTGTCCGTCAACTATATCATCGGCAGAATAATTTCCTGAAATATTTCTGCCAACATTAATTATCAGGTTTTTATCAATAACTACATCAACCGGTTCACTTACTTCCGGTGGATTAAAATTTATTACCCGAACATTTTTAATAATAATCATAGTTGTTTCATTTTATTAAGGTGAATAAATTCTCTGTGAAGGTTATTCTTATTAGGCTGACGAATTTCTTAAATGTCTCGTCATTCAGGTACTCTGATAAACCGGTATAGTAAATCTTTCCGTAATGATCGAATGCTATTTTACCTACATTGCTGTTGAAGCGAACTTTAAAAATGAAATCTTTTTCCGACGATGATTTTACATCAAGTAAAAATCCATTGCTCTTTCTTGCTTCAAACTCTTCTGCGCTCCAGAATAATGTAGTTTTATCTTTATATGGTGCGCCGTTATAAGGACAAAATGTTTCGCAGTTACCGCATTCATTGCACATTCCATCAACATGTAAAATCTGGTAACTGTCTTTAAATTCTTTTTCCTCCTGATGCGGTGTGAATCTTTCTACAGATGTTGGTCTGTTTACTATTATTGTTATGTTCGCGCGGTTAGGACAAACTTCAACACATTTATTACAGAGATAACCACAATCAAGGCATCGGTGCGCTTCTTCAAGATGATTCTCTTTATTAGCAGGAGAAATAATTCCCTTCTTATGTAAAATATCTACAGTACGATTAATGTCTTTGAATTTATAAGAGAAGTCCGGCTGTTCCGATTGAATTGAAAATTCTTTTTTCAAAATTACTTCCGCAGCTTTTTTTCCGTCGGCAATTCCTTCAATTACAGTGGCTGGTCCGCGTAAAGCATCTCCGCCAACAAAAACATTCTCAAGTGATGTTTCGTTGGTTTCAGGATTTACAATTATGTTGCCTCTTTTATCAACTTCAATTTTATTTTTCTTTAGATATTCTATATCAACCATTTCCCCAATTGCAGAGATGACAGAATCAATTATAAGTTCCTCAAATTTTCCTTCAACAGGAATTACTTTTCTTCTTAAGTCAGAATCCAACTCACCAAGTTTCATCTTCTGGCACTTCAATTTCCCGGAAGAGAATTCAACCGGCAATAGCAACTCCTTGAAGATTACACCATCATCTAAGGCTGCTTCTAATTCTTCTTTATCGGCGGGCATAAATTCTTTTGTGCGGCGATAAACTATATAAACCTTTTCAACACCTTTAAATCGCAATGCTGCTCTTGCGCCATCCATTGCAGAGTTTCCGCCGCCAATAACCGCTACCGTTTTACCAAGATTAATTTTTTCGTTCCGGTGATACTGTTCAAGAAATTCTATCGCGTTAAAAACTTTGTCTGTGTTTCCCTTTAAACCAAGCCCTCTCGAATTTCCTGCTCCGATGGCAAGATAAATATATTTATAATCCTCAGCTTTCAGTTTATCAATTATGAATTCTTCTTTATAACCAAAGTTGAATTTCACTCCAAACATTTTTATAAACTCAACATCAGCATCAATTGCTGATTGCGGTAACCGGAAACCCGGAATAACATTCTGAACTGTGCCGCCTGCTTTTTCATTCTTGTCAAAAACTGTAACATCCATTCCGGCCTTTGCAAGAAAATATCCGGCTGCTAAACCAGAAGGACCCGCACCAACAATTGCAGCCTTCACATCTGATTTCTGAATTCTGCTTTCTATATTCTGAAGATATTCCTTCATTCCCTTTTCTGCCGCAATCTTTTTCATAACCCGTATCTGAACCGGGTCGTCATAATCCCATCTGGTACATTTATACTGGCATTGATGATCACAAATATAACCCGTTATATTTGGCAAAGGATTTTTAGCAACAATCACTTCAAACGCTTCGGAATATTTTCCTTCTTCAACAAGACGAATATATTCCGGAATATTTTGGTGAATGGGACAGGCAACCGTACAAGGCGCTATGTAACAATCAAACAAAGGAAGTTTTTTATCAATCTTTAACGACTTGATTTCGCGCTTTTCTTTTTTATAATGAATATCACTTAAAGAATTTGCTGCAAGTAAATTCAGTTTCTCCAAATCAATTTTTTTAGAAGAAAGGTCAAGCTCTTCTAAGTTCGATTCTAATTCTTCTGCAATTTGAAATATTCTTGAATAACCTCCCGGCTTTAATAAATCGGTTGCAAATGTAACCGGAAATATTCCGCAGCCAAGCAACTGGTGAACATTATGAATTGATGCCCCGCCCGAATAAGAAATTTTCAGGTCGCCGTTAAATTCCCGTGCAAGTTTGTTTGCTAAATTAATAGTCAGTGGAAACAATGCTCTGCCGGACATATACATTTCGTTACCGGGTAAAGTTTTTTTGTTATTTAAAACTCCAAATGTGTTTGAAAGTTTAACTCCGAATTCTTTCCCGTTTTCAGCCGCAAACTTTTGTAATCTTTTAATCATCGGAACAGCTTCGGAAAACTTCAAATCTTTTTCAAAAGATTCAGGAGAAAAAACCACATCATTAAAACCCACAGCATTTAAAATTTCTTTTACAGCTTCATAACCTAACAAGGTTGGATTTAATTTGATGTAAGTATGAAGG
>CAZIDB010000009.1:0-8083 GCA_964537965.1 uncultured Melioribacter sp.
TTGCAGAAATTTCCGACCAGGCATTTATCCGCCACCAGAACCATCTTAATATTAATACTAATCCCATTCCTGCGCTTGCATTAATTATAAACTCCCAGGCACCCGAGATAGTTGTTAAAATATATCTAGTTATCAGCAGCGAGGCAATAATCATAAGAACAATACCAAATCTTGAAATCATAACATAGTGTTTTTCATCGGCATCTTTTTTAATAAACCGTCTGTAGAAATCATTAAGCAGATAAGATGTTCCCCAGTTAAGTTGCGAAGCAATTGTTGACATATATGCTGCAAGAAAAACAGCTATCATCATTCCAAGTAAACCTGTGGGAAGATAATTCAACATAAGCTTCGGATACATTTTACCGGGATCAACAGTGTTTTCATATTTTTCAAAAAATTCCTTACTCTCAAATGCAGCAACTTTTTCTCTAAGGACCTCATCACTTATCTGGCTCCTGTAATCAGTTCCGGCATTTTTTGATTCTTTATATATTTCAAATGCCTTGCTGTATTCACTGATAATATTTTTATCACTTAATTCCTGAGTAGAGAAACGGGGCAGTAATATTAAAGCACCCAGTGCAACAATAATCCATGGCCATGGTCTTACACAATAATGGGCAATAGTAAACCAAAGAGTTGCAAACAAGGAATGTTTTTCATCTTTTGCAGACATCATTCGCTGAGCAATGTAACCGCCGCCGCCCGGATCTGCACCCGGATACCAGGAAGACCACCACTGAACTGCAATATGTGCAATAAATGCTGCTGCCGGTAAAGCCAACGTACCGCCAAGAACGTTACTAACTGATGAACTGCCGATGTTCGGAGTAAACTTAAATATCCAATCATCCAATTGCATTTTCATTCCTTCAATACCACCAACGGTCGGAATCTGGACGACAATTATCGCTAAAATTACACAGCCCGTCATTGCTATAATAAATTGTAATGCATCAATTCTTGCAGTACCCAATAATCCTGAAGCAGAAGAGTAGATTGCTATTATAATCATACAAACGATTATCAGAGTAAAAGCGTCGGCACCGGGAATTGTAACCTGGAAAATTTTTTCCATAGCCTTGTTCACCCAGGCAAGCACAATGCTGTTCATAAACAGGCCGAGGTAAATTGCTCTGAACCCTCTTAGGACTGCAGCAGCTTTTCCACTGTATCTCAATTCAACAAATTCTACATCTGTAACAATGCCGGCTCTGCGCCAGAGTTTAGCAAAAAAGAAAACTGTTAGCATACTGCCTATTGCAAGATTCCACCAAAGCCAGTTGCCGGCTATACCGTTCTTTGCTATTAACTCAGTAACAGCCAGTGGAGTATCGGCAGCAAATGTAGTGGCGACCATTGCAGTTCCGGCAAGCCACCATGGCAGGTTTCTACCGGAAAGGAAAAATTCCTGTGTATTACCTTTTGATTTCCGATAATAGAGATAGGCTATTAAAAAAATAACTACAAAGTATACTAAGATAACGAGCCAATCTAAAATGTTTAATCCAAACATTAATTCCTCAGAGATTGATATAAATTGAACAAAAATCTATATGTGCTTTATACTAAGAACCAGAAGAAATTTTAAGAGTTATTTTCTTGCTGATAATTTGCTTAGTACAAAACCAATAATAAGTGTTGTCAATACGCCAATTATTGTAAACCACGTCCAGGCAACAAGCTTTAAAGATATAACAGCAATCATAACAAATATACCGGAAGTAAAGCCGGCAAGCGCATCCTCCTGGGTTGCTTTTTTAACAAGAATACCTAAAAGGAAAGTGCCAAGTAAACCTCCGTAAGTAAAAGAAGAAATACTCAAAGCAATTTCAACAACAGCCTGCGAAGTATTCATGAAAAAGAACGCTGATCCGATCAATACTAACGCCCAGAAGATAGTAACATATCTTGATCTTTTTAATGCTTTGGCCTCATCAAAATTTTTACCGCTGAAATAAGGTTTGTAAAGATCCATCATTGTAGAAGATGCCATTGAACTTATTGATCCGGCTAAGGTAGACATAGCAGCAGCAAACAGACCTGCAATAATGATTCCTGTTATTCCAACCGGTAATTGGTCTAAAATAAATTTCGGGAATATTTCATCTGAACGCATATCCATCTTACCATAGTATGCAAATAATGCCAGACCAATGACTAAAAATATTGCGAACTGAAATATTACAATAACGCCGCTTGTAATAATTGCTTTCTTTGCCTTGTTAAGATCTTTAATCACTAATAATCTTTGAACAATAAGCTGATCGGTTCCGTGTGAAGCCATTGAAAGGAAAGCTCCACCGATTATACCGCCGAATAAAGTGTAAGGATTTTTGAAGAACTCTCCGATCCCCTTATCAAAGCCCAGATTGATCAGGTTCATTTTATTATCGGGCTGAGCGGCGGCAACAACAGCATTCCACCCAGACGGTAAAAGATCAAGAAGAAAATATCCTGCCACCAAAGCACCGCCGATATAAATACACATTTGCAAAGCATCAACCCATATTACACCTTTTATTCCGCCGGTAAAAGTATATATGAATGTGAAGACAGCAACAATTAAAATTGCCAGAGGATAATCAATATTCAGCATTAATTTTAAAGGGATTGCCGTTGCAAATAACCTTACACCGTCTGCAGCCGTTCTTGTAAACAAGAAAACAATTGAAGCAAACGAACGTGTCTTAACACCAAAACGATTTTCAAGGTAGGAATATGCAGTGCTTAAATCACCTTTAAAGTATTGCGGTAAAAGGAAAAAAGCCACCAGTATTCTACCAATAAGGTAACCAATGGTTACTTGAAGAAAATTCAGGTTGGTAACATATGCCAAACCCGGAATTGAAATAAAAGTAAGAGTGCTTGTTTCCGCAGCAACAATTGCAAAACAAACGATCCACCAGGGAATTGTACTGGCACCTAAAAAATAATCTTTAACTGATTTTTGTTTACCGCCGGATAAAATACCGAAGATAGCGACACCAAGCAGGTATGCCGCAATAATGGCATAGTCAATAGTTCTATTCATTTTTCTACTCTATAAATTCTCTAACTCTTGCTGGGCTTCCATTACAGTGTTACATATTGGAAGTACCCTGTCGAGCTGAGAAATACGAATCAGAGTAGAAACACTTTTGGAGGGCGAAGCGATACGGATTTGTCCTTGATTTACACTTAATACTCTATAAGCCAACAGCAAGGCGCTTAAACCCGAACTGTCACAGCTTTCTACTTCGGACATATCAATAATAAGATTTTTTACGTCTTCTGCATGAAGTAAAATAGTAAATTCACCTTTAACCATACCGGATATGGAAGAATCAAGGCGTTTTTCGTTAAGCTTGAAAATTGTAATATCTCCAACTCTTTTAACTTCAAAATTCATTCTATATCTCTTTTTGTTTGGAAAATATTTTTGATTAGGCTTAAAATTAACAATACAAACCTAACAGTTTAAAACATCTGTAGCGAATTTAATAAATTTTCATATGAAAAGGCAGGATTATTTTCGTTATTTACTATCAGCAAATTAAAGAACTTATCCTGCTTTCCCCTTGTAAATCCTATATAAAATTCTGCTGTTGAGTGCGTTGCCGCAACGTTGCAATATATATTATCCTCAAGGTTCAGGTCTATAACCACATCAATCTTTTTCTCTGCAATTACTTCGCATATTCTTTTTGAAGGAAGATACAGTTTTGTAAAGTCATTTATCCCGAAATCAATAATATTAAGTTTATCCTTTTTTCTTAACAGGCTTACTTTGAAATCTCTTATAAACAAGGTAACATTCTTTTGTTTGGCAATAAGGAATTCAATTACCTTAAAACTCTCCCTGAAGTGTTCTTCATTTACAGGCATAAGGAGAAGGAAATTATAATTGCCCGTAAAATTATTTTTAAATGATTTCTGTTCCTTTGCTTTGTGACTGTATTTTTTTAAAGCAATTGAATGGCCTAATTCTTTTTTTATCTTTTCTATGATTTTCAGTTCCACTATTTCATCATCTCTAAAAATTCTTGTTCAGTTATAATTTTAATTCCAAGCTCGGTGGCTTTAGATAATTTTGAGCCGGCATTTTCACCGGCAAGCACAAAATCCGTTTTCTTACTTACCGAAGAAGATACTTTGCCGCCAAGTGAAAGTATTTTGTCGGAAGCTTCTTCCCTTGTAAATAAACTTAATGTTCCGGTTAATACAAAAGTTTTATTCTCAATCCCTGATGATGTATTTATCTTCTTTGCTTCGTCAGAAAATTTTAATCCCTCTCGTCTTAAGCTTTCTATAACAGACAGATTTTGTTTGTCTGCAAAGAATTTACGAATGCTTTTGCTAATGCTTGGCCCTATTTCATGTACCGCTTCAATTTCACTCTCATCGGAATTAATCAAATCATCAATATTCCGGAAATGATCTGCCAGTTTTTTTGCAGCGCCCGAACCGACATAACGAATTCCAAGAGCAAACAAAACTTTTGAAAATGGTTGTTCCTTGCTTTCTTCAATTGATTTTAAAAGCTTATTTATGCTCTTCTCTCCAAACCTTTCAAGTGAAATTAATTTCTCTTTCTGATTTTTCAGCTCATAGATATCGGCATAATTTTTAATAAAGCCCAGATCAACAAACTGGTCTATCAGCGCATCGCCTAAGCCACTAATATCCATAGCGCCTCTTGAAGCAAAATGAATTAACCTTCCTTTTATTTGTGCCGGGCATAAATGATTTTCGCAGTAGATAGCAACTTCATTTTCGGGTTTAAATAAATCCGATCCACAAACCGGGCATAGTACCGGCGGTTTTGTTTCTATGCTGTCCTTTGGTCTTTGTTCCAACAACACATAATTTATTTTCGGAATTACATCGCCGCCTTTTTCAATTGCAACAACATCGCCTTCTCTTATATCTTTCCGTTTAATCTCATCATTATTATGGAGTGTTGCACGACTGATTGTAGAACCCGCAAGAAAAACCGGCTCTAATTCTGCAACGGGAGTAAGGGTACCCGTTCTGCCAACCTGCCAGATAATTTTTTTTAATTTTGTAGTTGCTTCCTTAGCTTTAAATTTGAATGCGACTGCCCACCGCGGTGCTTTTGCAATGTTACCCAGAACCTGTTGCTGTCTTATTGAATTTACTTTTATAACCGCGCCGTCAATTTCAAAAGGAAGATTATCTCTCTTCGTTTCAAGTTGCCGGCAATAACGGATTACCTCATCAATGTTCCCGCAAAGTTTATAATCTTTGTTCACGTTAAAGCCAAGTTCCTCAAGCTTCTTCAGATTTTGAAAATGAGTTTCTGATTGAATATTTGAAGGAAGCAGGTAATAAGTAAAAATTTTCAGAGGGCGTGATGCGACAATTTTCGGATCCTGCAGTTTAATTGTACCGGCAGTAAAATTCCTTGGATTGGCAAAAAGTTTTTCACCGGTTTCTGCTCTATCGGAATTAATCTTTTTAAAATCATTTAGCTCCATGAAAATTTCACCGCGTACTTCAAAAGATTCGTATCCTTTCAGCTTTCTTACTTTAAGAGGTACAGATTTTATGGTTCTAACATTAGCTGTAACGTCCTCACCTACAACACCGTCACCGCGTGTTGCGGCTGTTACAAGAATTCCGTCTGTATATATAAGGCTGACAGATACCCCATCAATTTTCATTTCAACAACATATTCAATCTTTTCACTTTCATCCAATCCATCTTTTACACGCCTGTCAAAATCATAAAGCTCCTCTTCACTGTAAGTATTGGAAAGACTAAGCATCGGTACCTGATGTTGAACAGGTTTAAATATTTTCGTCAGGTCTTTGCCAACTCTTTGCGTAGGCGAATCCGATGTTATGAACTCGGGATGCCCGCTCTCTAACTTTTCAAGCTCCTTGAGAAGCATATCAAATTCATAATCGCTTACTGTAGGATTTGTAAGTACGTAGTATTCATATTCATACTTACGGAGAAGTTCTTTCAGTTCCTCAATTCTTTGTTGAACTTTGTCAGTCATTTTTCTTTTGTTCCGTTCTGAAAACTGGAAGATATGAAAGTCCTGTGGAGTCTATCTTCACAATTTTTCTTTCACGATAAGAGCCGGAAAAATTCAGAGGTTTATTGTTTAAAATAAATTCAACACCCTTTGAATTACCAACGGTAATTGTAAAACTCTTTTCTGCTTTAACAATTCTCTGGTTTGAATTATAAAGCAGGAAGTCTGTTCCCACAGTATTATCGTCCTTTTTAACGTCAATCCAAGAAGTATCTTTTGCCTTAATTAAAAGAACAAGGCTGTCACTGGTGGAAAAAGTTTGAGGAACTGATGTTTTAGTGCTGTCGGTCTCAGAGGATTCAAAGCGCTTATTGTTTTCTGCAAGCATTTCTTCGTAAGGCCGCTCAGTAATTATTTCTGACGAAGAGCTGTTAAAGAAAATAAAGTAAACTGCAAGACCAAGAGCTGCCACAACTACAAATATCAGTAGAACTTTGGGGTTAAGGCTGAATTGCTTTGCTGAAGTTCCATCCATATTAGCAACATTATGTTGCTCTGCTCCGGTAAAAACTTTTTGCGAAGATTCTTTATGTGCTTCAGTAATGTTATCTTCAATAACATTTTCCTCAATCATTTTGCCGGATTTTGCCGCCTCATATTTTTTCATCACCTGGGCTTCATCAAGTCCTACCGAATTAGCATAACCTCTTATAAACGCGCGTAAATAAACTTCGGGAAGAATTTCAAAGTTACCATTTTCAATCGCTTCCAAAAATTTAATGTCGATACGGGTTTTGTTATGAATCTGCTGTATCGAAACCCCACTTTTTAGCCGGGCATCCTTTAAATCTTCGGCAAACTTTTTTAACATTCCTTAGCCTCAAACTCGAATGATTATTGCTACCTAAAATATCAAAAAGAATGCTGGAAATAAAATGATTTCTACCGGTTTCATAAATTGAAATCTGATCCCTGGCTTGAGGATTAGGATTAAAGTTCTCACTTCAATGGATAGGCTAAAATAGAAAAGGTCAGACAGGTACAGAGCAAATTCAGGATTTTCTGACAAGCTTTGCAGCAAAAGCTCCATCTAATTGATGCAAATGCGGATAAGTTTGAATGCAGCCGTTTTCGGTTACAATTTTTTCAGACACATAATTACGCGCATCTTCAAGTACAAAATTAGGATTATTGTCTAAGAATTTTTTCACTATATCATAATTCTCTTCTGGTTCAATCGTGCAGGTACTGTAAACAACAGAACCCTCCACTTTAACTAATGATGCCGCTTTCTGAAGCAGCTCATACTGAAGCTTGGTTAATTCACGTATATCACCAAGATCCCTTTTCCATTTAATATCCGGTTTCTTAGAGAGTGTTCCAAAGCCTGAACATGGCGCATCAAGAAGGACCCGGTCAAATTCATCTGAATTATATTCAAGAGCATTTTATTCTTTCAGCTTTATATTGGTAGCTCCCATTCGCTGAAGATTTTTCTCCAATATTTTCAGCCTGCTTTCATATCTGTCCAAAGCAATAATTTCACCGGTATTATTCATCAGGTTTGAAATATAAGAAGCTTTACCACCCGGTGCAGCACAGAGGTCAAGTACTCTTAAACCAGGCTTAACATCAAGAAGTTTGCATGGTAAACCGGTACTCTCGTCTTGTATTGAGAAATATCCTTTTTCAAAATATTCCCAACCGGTTATGTTTGTAAGTGTTTTCAGTTTTATAAAATCATTAAGAAATTTACCGTCGTAAAATTTCAGATCGACTTTTTTTAACAACTCTTTAAATTCATCAACGGTTGTTTTTGAAGTATTAACTCTTAATGTAAGAGAAGGTTTTTCATTATTAGCAATAAGAAGAGCTTCGGTTTGTTCCTGTCCCCAAAAATTCAGCCAGCGTTTAACAAGCCAGCTTGGATGAGAATAAAAAGCAGAGAAGTAACCAATCAGATCCTCTTCAGGATTTGGAAAACGAATTCCTTCTTTACTTCTTATAATATTTCTTAATACGGCATTTGCCTGGTCAGCAGGTTTTTGCCCCTGTAATCTTTTAACAAATTCAACAGCCTCATTAACTGCTGC
>CAZIDB010000009.1:8183-17592 GCA_964537965.1 uncultured Melioribacter sp.
CTTGTTCTGTGTTCTCAGAATTTTCAATAGGGGTATCCACGTTTTCTTCTTTCCCTTGTTGTTAAATCAAATATTTTTTTAAATAGCTTTTCGTCGTGTTCATTCAACTCAATGTTTCTTCTAAACAAAACTCTTTTTGCAGTTTCAATGCTTCTGCTAATATCATAAGTTGTTTTGGAATTAACACCGCCCCACGAGAAGGACGGTATATATTTATCAGGAAAACCTGCTCCAAAAATATTACAGGAATATCCAACGATTGTACCTGTATTAAACATTGTGTTAATAGCCGATTTAGAATGATCACCCATTATAAGACCGAGGAACTGGGTTTTGCTATCAACAATTTCACCGTTAACATAAACTTTAACAGTGCCGTAATTATTTTTCAGGTCACTGCAATTCGTATCAGCACCAAGATTTACCCAGGAACCAAGATACGCATGACCAATAAATCCTGAATGCTGCTTGTTTGTAAAAGGAAGTATAATAGAATCCTCAACTTCGCCGCCAACTTTACAAACCTTACCAATGCTTACATTATCGTAAATTCTTGCACAACTTTTAACCTGGCTTGATTCGCCAACATAAACACAATTTTCAATTACAGAGTTAGCAGCAACCGAAGCATTCTTATCAATATAAATCGGTCCTTTTGATGCATCGAGAACGGCGCCCGGTTTTATCTCTGCACCTTCATCTATAAAAATATTATCCTTTTCAATAAAGTGAACACCATCGTAAATCTTACCGAGAATTCTTTCTTTTTTATCCTTAAGCAAACAATTATAATCTTTCAGGAATTCATCTCCATTGTTAAGAGTAAGATCCCAGATATAATCAATGTGGCGTACATCCACTTCAACTTTGGGAAGATCATCAAAATCTGCAAGAGAGAACATATCGGATAAATTTAACTTTATCTTATTCAGAAGGCTCCCGGAAACCCGGGCAGCTATCACGGTTCCTTTATTAAGAAATACTTTATTCTCTTTATCCTCTAAAGGAATAATCTCTGCAAGATTTGGCGGAGCAAGAACACGCCCGTTAACAAATAAGCAATCATCGTCATCAATCCTGTTAACAGCCACCTGCGGATTTTTTGATTTAACTACCTGATCTAAATATGGCCTGGTATGTAAGGAATATCCGGTATCCGGATAAGCCCTTAAAATTTTAGCCCGGATAGAATTAATTCCGCAAATGAGATCGTGAACGGGTCGAGAATAGATTAATGGCTCAAGCCGCTCGAAATAAATGTCTTCAAAGATACAAAGTTGCATGGTGGTACCCTCTTTTCTGGTTTACTACGAAATAAATAAAAGAACCATTCGAAAAAAATATTCCGAATAAGTCTTCTTTATTTATTATAAATAAATGTCTGGTAGTAACCTATTGCAAAGGGCAAAATTTATTTTTCCACCATGAAAAAAAGAACGGATTGAAATAATTCAATCCGCCTTATATTCTGCAAAAGCAGAAATAAAATGTAAAACCGGTTTATTTTGCCAGAGTTTTGCTGTAACGTTTGTTAAATCTTTCCACACGACCGGCGGCATCAAGAATTTTTTGCTTGCCGGTAAAGAAAGGGTGGCAATTTGAACAAATTTCAAGCTTTATATCACCAGCAACCGAACGGGTAACGAATGTATTACCGCAAACACAGCTAACTACTGATTTCTTATAAACCGGATGGATTCCCGTCTTCATTGTCTTCCTATCTACTTTTTTAACTACCCAAATATAAAAAAGAACACGGTTTTATCCAAAGGATTCCTTATTGCTCCGATTCCTTTGGCGCCTTTGTAGGAATATCCAGTTCTTCCATTTTCCTGTACAGGGAAGAAAGTCCAATCTGCAAAGCTTTTGCCGCTTCCTCCTTATCATATTCGTATTTTTTGATCGTTTTAATTATATGTTCACGTTCGAAAATTCTCATAGCATCTTTAAGTGAATCAGGAAAAGCATCACTAAAGTTGTTGCCTTTTATGTAATCGGAAAGATCATTGACTGTAATAATTTCATCCCGTGCAAAAATTATGGATCGTTCAATTATATTTTCTAGTTCTCTAACACCGCCCCGCCAGTCATGACTTATAAGCAATCTCATAGTTTCATTATCTACACCAATAATTTTTCTGCCCATTTCTGTTCTGAATTTCTCAATGAAATGATTAACGAGTAATGGAATATCTTCGCGCCTTTCATTTAAAGTTGGCAGTTTAATTTCAACAACATTCAAACGGTAGTATAAGTCTTCCCTGAATTCATTAGTCTTAACTTTTTCAAACAGGTTCTGATTTGTGGCGGCAATTATTCTAACATCTGTAATTACAGGGCGTGTAGCGCCAACAGGAATAAACTGTTTATCTTCCAGTACACGTAATAGTTTAACCTGCAGGTTAAGAGGCAGGTCTGCAATTTCATCAAGGAAAATGGTACCGCCGTCTGCAACTTTGAACAAACCCATTTTATCTTCGGTTGCACCGGTAAATGATCCTTTCTTATGTCCGAACAATTCGCTTTCAATTAAATTTTCTGAAATAGCTCCGCAGTTTACCGGAAGAAATATCTGTTCTTTTCTCCCACCATTGTAGTGAATAGCTTTTGCAACAAGTTCTTTACCGGTTCCGCTTTTTCCAACAATAAGAACATTGCTGTTAGTTGATGCAACGCGTGTAATAAGATCAAACACTTTCTTCATCGGTTCGCTTTTACCAATTATATTCTGGAAACCCGCTTCGCTTGAAAGCCTTTGTCTTAAGGATACATTTTCGCTTATAAGTCTTTTATAGGAAATAAGTCTTTTTAATCTGAGGATAACATCATCAAATTCAACCGGTTTAATAAGATAATCATAAGCTCCCTGTCTTAATGCTTCAATTGCAGTATTAACGGATGCATAGGCTGTCATAATAATAAAGAATGAATCCGGTGAAAGATTTTTAGCCTGCTGCATCAGTTCAATGCCGTCAATTTTGGGCATCTTTATATCGGTAATTATAATATCATAATTTTCTGCTTTAATTTTAGCAAGCGCTTCCTCTCCATCCGGAGCAGTTTCGGCTTTATAACCTTCATCTTTTAACAGCACCTCCAAAGAATCACGGATTACTTTTTCATCATCAACAATAAGTACTTTTGCGCTCATTTTATTCTCCTTGTTTTACCACTTCAAACATATTTATAATTATGATATTCTGATTTTAAAATTTTTAATTCTAATAACATTTTACAATTTTTTTCAAAACTAAGCCAACACCATTTTCTTTTACACATTTGGCTGTTCAATGGGAAGTTTAATAGTGAACGTACTGCCTTTTCTAACTTCACTTTGAACAAGAATATCACCCATGAATTTTTTAATAATTCCATAACTGACTGAAAGTCCTAACCCGGTACCTTTACCAACTTCTTTTGTAGTAAAGAACGGATCGAAGATTTTAGAGATAGTTTCCTTATCCATACCGCAGCCGTTATCCTTAATCTCAATAAAGACAGAATCCTTTGTATGATAACTTTTTACTTCAATTTTACCGTTGCCTTCAATAGCATCCAAAGCGTTAAATAGAATATTGATGAACACCTGAAGAATCTGGTCCGGAACAAGATTAATTTTAGGCATATCCGGTTCAAGCTTAACAATGAACTCAACTTTTTTTACACGCTTATCGTATTTAACAATTCCAATAGCCGTTTTAATAACATCCGTAACCTGAATGGTTGACCGCTCATGTCCCGGCGGTCTTGAAAAGTCAACCAACTCTCTTACTATTTTGGAAATCCTGTCTATATTGGAACGAATGTTTGCAAGCTGTTCGCTAACAAATTCTTCTTTAACTTTTCTCTGGAGCAACTGAACAATACTTGAGATTGAGGTTAACGGGTTACCAATTTCGTGTGCAACACCGGCAGCTAACTGCCCTATTACCGCAAGCTTTTCGGATTGGTCTATCTGCTGCTGAAGTTTTTTTACTTCGGTTGAATCTTTAATAATTACTGTCCTGCCTGTATAATCTCCTTCCTTTGTGGGCAGTTTTGTAATGTTAAGTTCAACAGGAATTATTTTACCGCCCTTGGCTCTTCTTTCGGTTTCTGATATTCTTGCAAAACCTTTTTCACCAACTTCTTCAATTATAAAATTTAATTCCTCGAAATATTTTTTTCCGGTTGGAAGCAACAGTGAAGATTTTTGACCGATTACTTCATCTTCAGTATAACCGAAGATTTTTTCGGCACCTTTATTCCAGGCAATAAATTTCTCATTCTGATCAACAACCATAATTGCCGCATCGGAAGTATGAAGTATATTTTTTAAGTGCTGCTGGTTCAGTTCAAGTTTAAGCGCAAGCCTGTCCCGGTCAAGCGAAAGTTCTTTCATCTGAACTTCCTGTCGAAGGATTCCGTACCGGGCAAAAAGCTGTTCGATTATTTCTTCAATATATTCAACAACTACAATCGGATCATATTCCGGTTCTTTTTCTTTCGTAATAATATGAAGTATGGATGATCTTCCGTTGTTAAATAAAAGGCTGACTTCAAGAAGATTGAGATTAGTTTTTTCAAATAGATTGTAAATCTCAATTATATAATTATCCGAATATGAATAATCTGATTTCTCAATTATTCCTATTATGGTTTGTAATGTGCTTTCAACAAAAATACTTATCTGGGATTCTGTGAGCTTATTCCGAAAGATCCTGAGAAGGGCGCTTACCCAATTCTGTTTTATAAACTCAAAATTCTTTTTTAACAGTTCTAAAATAATTTTTTTCATCAGTCAATAAATACCTTTGCAACATCCAACAGTAAAGAAGGTTGGTTAAACAAAGCTGTTCTGAACAGGCTGCCTAAAGTTCTTTTCTGCTGAGGAATCTTATCAAACGAAGTAATTAACGAATTAAATTTTTCATCTGAAAAATTATAGATTCCTTCTTTAATTCTATTATAAATTCTATGTTTTTTACCAAGCCTGTTCTCCCATTCGGATTCGTAAGTGAACACAAGCTCAGGATTATTATTAATAATTGAATCTGCCGCAATGCGCCCGGCTATGCTTCCCCCAACCATACCGGATACAATTCCACCGCCGGAAAGCGGATTTACCTGCCTTGCTGCATCCCCGGCAATCATAATTCCATATGATGATATTTTTTTCAGCACAGTTGTACAAGGAACACCGCCTGCAACGGAAGTTAATACAGAAGCGTCCGGGAAATTTTTGTTAAGAAAATCATTCAGGTATGATGAAGCAGATTTTCTCTTACCGATTTTTCCGCTAACACCAATACCAACATTTGCAACTCCATTTCCTTTTGGAAAAATCCAGAGGTAACCTTCCGGGGCAACATCTTTACCGAAATAAAAACAGCAGGTGTTTTCATCAACATTTATATTGGCGGCAGTTACCTGGTAACAGCATTCCATATCCCTGAAGTCTATATTTGTTTGTAAACCCGCCCACCTGCCAACGCGGGATTCTACTCCATCTGCAGCAATAACAATTTTAGATTTAATAGTTTTCTGTTCACCATTATATTCAAACTTTACGCCGCAAACTTTTCCATTCTCCAGAATTAATCCATTAACATATGCGCGTGTTACAAACAAAGCGCCGGTAGCAGAAGCCTGCCGCGCTAATTCAACATCAAAAATTTTCCTGTTAAGCACATAGCCGGTTTCGGGATAATCCAGAACAACCTTACCATTATTCGGTGCAACAAAAGCAAATTTTTTAATTTCAGATGCAATCCATTTTTCGTCAGGTTCAACAAACTGAATAAAACTTGTTCTTCTTACTGCTTCACCACATCTAACGGGAATACCAACTTCTCTATCCTTTTCAAGTACAAGAACAGATACGCCCTTTTCAGCTGCATATTTTGCCGCAATGGAACCGGCAGGACCAGCACCAACGACTACTATATCATATTCAGGAAGCAATCTCGGCTCTCTTTCCTTTTTCCAGATTGAATTTTAAAGCTTCTACCGGGCAGCACCAAACGCATTTACAACAATTGGTGCATAACTCTTCTGCAATGTTTATATCTGACTCTTTCAATTCAATTGCATCTTCGGGACACACACCAACACAACATCCGCAAAAATCACATTTGTTTTTATAGACTTCTATTAATAGCATTTGCTTTGTATTTCATTAAAAAATTCCACACCAAAAATACTGAAAAATTATAATACCTTATTCCTTATTTGAAACCGAAGGTGGAACACTTTGCGGGGATGTTCCCCATTTCTTGTTAGGTTCCTTTCCCATAAAAAAGACTAACTCGCCACCGTTTTTAATTTCTTCCACCGGAATATATGTCTTATTCCACACCTTCCCATTCAAAGTAACTGATTGAATAAAAATATTCTCCTTAGAATAATTCTCTGCCTTAGTTATAAAAAGTTTTCCATTGCCTAAATTCATTGTAACCTTTTCTGCACAAGGAGTACCTATAACATAATAATTACTTGAAGGAACAACCGGATAAAATCCCATCGTGTTAAAAAGATACCAGGCAGACATTTGTCCGCAGTCATCGTTACCGCATAGAGAATTTGGTTTATTACCATATTGTGTAAGCATTATTCTTCTTATCAGGGATTGGGTTTTCCAGGGTTTGCCAACATAATTATAAAGATATGCAACGTGATGTGCCGGTTCATTGCCGTGCCAGTACTCGCCTATCCTGCCAAGAATATCTTCTGTTCCTTTTTCAGGTGAATCGTAAAACTCTTCAAGAAATAAAGTATCAAGCTTTGTTTCAAAATAATTATTTCCACCCATCAGATTTATTAAACCCTGAACATCATGCGGAACATACCAGGTATACTGCCAGTTGGTACCTTCGGTTATATCACGCTTGTTCATATCATCAATATAACCATGAGGATCAAAAGGATTACGCCAGTTGCCATCAGAATCTTTTCCACGCATAAGTTTAGTAGATGGATCAAAAATATTTTTGTAAGCCATTGCTCTTTTCATAAAGTATTTATAATCATCTTTTTTACCAAGTTTGTCTGCCATCTGTGCAATGCAGTAATCATCAAATGCATATTCAAGAGTTTTAGAAACCGACTCATTCTCATGGTTGAATGGTACATAACCAATTCTTGCATACTCTTCAACCGAATCATAATCCGGATTCATAGCAGTAGTTTTGCAGGCTTCGTATGCGCGTTCGTAATCAAATCCTTTAAGTCCCTGCATAATTGCATCGGCAATTACCGGCACTGCATGGTAGCCAATCATGCACCAGGTTTCATTATTATTTAAAGACCAGACAGGTAAAAGGTGATCTACACTCTGATCATAATGAGCTAACATGGAATTTATCATATCGGCATCTCTATCCGGTTGGATTAGTGCAAACAGCGGATGAGTTGCGCGGTAAGTATCCCACAAAGAAAAGATAGCGTAATTGGTAAAGCCTTTCGATTCATGAACATTCTGGTCAAACCCACGATAATTGCCATCCACATCTTCATATAAAGTTGGAGTAAGTAAACAATGGTACAATGACGTGTAAAATGCTTCCTTCTCTTCCTGCGTTCCTTCTACTATCATTCGCTGCATCTCATCATTCCATTTGGTCCTTGTCTGTTCAACAACTTTATCAAAATCCCAGTCGGGAATTTCAGTATCAAGATTTTTTAATGCATTGGCAGTGCTGATTGCAGAAATGCCGATCTTAACCATTATCACTTCATTTTCTTTAGTTGAATATCTTGTATAGTACTGAAGTTTTTCGCCGGCAGCTTCATATTTACTTCTGAATCTTCTCGTGTTATAAATAACTTTTCTACCGTCAAGCATAATTCCAAAATCATCGTAGGGGCGGGAATATTTTGCGGCAAAGTACAAATATCTTTCCTTTGCCCAGCCGTTAATAAGATGATAACCTGTAACAAGGGATTTATTTTCTGCACGCACGCCGGACCATTTTACTTTCCACTGAAGAACATGACTTAAGTCCATCATTATATTTGCGCTATCTGATTTGGGGAATGTAAATTTCAGAATTCCCGCTCTCTCCGTAGCAGCCAGTTCAACAAGAACATTATGCTCGGGTAATCTTACGGAGTAGTAGCCTGCTTTAACTGTTTCGTCTTTGTGATAATATTTTGTGCAGTAACCTGAATCAGGATCCTGAATAAAGTAAGTGTCTCCTTCCTTAGTTATCTTTTCAACAGTACCCGGAGTAAATTCCATTTTACCTACAGAAGGCATAATTAAAAAATCGCCGAGATCAGGAATGCCTGTACCGCTAAGATGCTGCATGCTAAAACCAATAATAACGCTGTCGCTGTATTCGTAACCGGAAGCTGTTGCCCAGCTTTTTTTATCTGTATCCGGTCCAAGCTGAACCATTCCATGCGGTGCTACCGGTCCGGGATAAACATTACCTTCGCCTTGTGTTCCAATTAACGGATTTATATAATCAACTAAACTCTTTTGTTGAGAATAGCAAAGAATACTTATTGAAAGGACAAATAATGTTACAAGCATAACATTTTTAAAATTCATATCATCTCCGGGAAAAGTTTTATGCGGAAAAATAGGAAATAATCTTTAATGCCACAGGATATTTTTAATTTTAATACGAGCAGATTATTAAAGAAATTCTACTATTCATTACAGATAAGATTTTCATGGTTTAATTTCTAAAAATTGCTTAAACTCATAACAGTAAATTTGATGTATTAATTTTTCCTGTGTCTTTTCAATAATATTAGCATACAACCTGATACGAAAATGAAGAAATTATTAAGTGTAATATCTTTGTTTCTAATCCAATTATTGTTTGCGGGCAGCCAGATTGATAGTCTTGAGAATGTTCTTAATTCATCATCCGGGGAAAAGCGCGCAAATGTTCTGATCAAACTGGCTGCTCTTTATCAAGGCTTCTCCATCGAACGCATGGAATCTTATCATAATGAAGCGATAAAAATTGCAGTTAACCTGAAGGACGAGAAATTACTGGCGTTGGTCTATTACAACATCAGTAAAGATTACTACATGCTTGCCAGATATGAAAAAGCAGTTTCGTTTCTTTTAAAAGGATTGGACCTTGCTGAAAAAAATCCTGCCACTAAGATAAAATTAAAAATAACATATCTGCTTGGAATTGTTAACCGTGACTTAAAAAACTATGATAAGTCATATACTTATTTTAAACAAACAGCTGAGGATGCATTAACAATAAAGGAAACAACCGACTACCTTCTATCGAGAAATGAAATTGCAAATCTTATGTCACTGCAAGGGAATTATACGGGAGCGTTAAAAGAGAAAAAAGAGGTTTTACAATTAGCCAAAGAAAAAGATGATACTTTTGTAATACTTTGCTGCTCACACGATTTAGGAGTAATCTATGAAGAGTTGGGAGAAAAAAGAGAAGCT
>CAZIDB010000009.1:17692-23829 GCA_964537965.1 uncultured Melioribacter sp.
TATAAAGAAGCTTATAAATATCTTTATAAAGCAAATTCACTAAAGGACAGTATTTATTCGGAGGAATCTTCCAAACAACTTAACGAGTTACAAACCAAATATGAGACTGAGAAAAAGAACAATGAAATTCTATATTTAAAAGAAGCCCAGGCAAGCCAGCGAAATTTAAGGAATCTGCTCTTTATCATTATAGTTTTAGTGTTGGTTATTGCTTTTATTATTTACAGACAGTTTCTGCATAAAAAGAAAACCGCTTCTTTGTTTGAATTAAAAAATGCCGAACTTGAAAACGCAAACATAAAACTCGCTGAGTCTGAGACGAACCTTAAGGAGTTAAATGCTACAAAGGATAAATTCTTTTCTATTATATCTCACGATTTAAGAAATCCTTTTATATCAATAATCGGGATGTCTGAAATCCTACTGGAAGATTATAAAGAAATTCCCGACGAAGAAAGGATTAATTTTATAAATCAAATAAACAGTGCCGGTAAATTCACTCATCATCTTCTGGAAAACCTGCTAAACTGGGCTGGTATGCAAACAGAACGAATAAAAGTAAACAAAACAAATTTTAACCTGCAGGAAGTAGTTGATGAAATTATACAGCTCAACTTAACAAACGCTAAAATGAAATCCATAGAACTTTTTACCTCCGTTCATGAAAAGACAATAATAAATGCAGATAAATTTATGATTGATACGGTTATAAGAAACCTTGTTTCGAATGCAATTAAATTTACAAGAGAAGGCGGCAAAATAAGTGTTAGTTCTGAAGCGAAAGATGAAAAAATATCTATAACAATTGAGGATAATGGTGTAGGTATTCAACCGGAAAATTTAAAGAAACTATTCAGGATAGATAACCAGGTTAAAACTAAAGGAACAGCAGGAGAAGCAGGCAGTGGCCTGGGATTAATCCTTTGTAAAGAATTTATTGAAAAGAATAACGGGACAATAACCGTTGAAAGTGAACAAGGGCAAGGAAGCAGATTTATTCTCACCCTGAATAACGGTTACACCAAGTAGCTATAGCCAACTTAAAAAAGTAGTTTTATTTTTTTAAACTTTAATTTGAATAGTATTCTTTTATTATCTGGGATACTTCTCCAATAAGTTGTTGCTTCGTAAACGGTTTAGCCAAGTAATAATCAAATCCCAACGATAAAAAATTATCTTTATCGCCGGACAATGCGTAGCCGGTAAGAGCAACTATAGGTACGTTCTCATAGCCTTTGATCTGTTTAATCTTTGTGCAAACATTAACTCCATCTATGCCGGGGCCAAGATTAATATCCATCAGTATTAAAGAATATTGTTTTTCACTTGCTAGTTTAACAGCAGTCAAGCCATCTTCAGCATAATCAATTTTAGAAAAATCCTTTAAGAAATTCATGGCAACTTCGGCATTAATTTGGCTGTCTTCAACAAGAAGAATTTCCAGATCACGCTCTCTGCTTTTTCTTAAAGCATTCTCTATCATAACATCAATTACTTCTTCTTCAATTTCCTTTTTATCATATAGTAACAAACCGGGAACAATAATTGAAAATGTTGAGCCCTTTTGTTCTTCACTTTGAACTTCAATTCTTCCGTTCATCAGCTCAACCATTTTTTTAACAAGTGTAAGCCCCAAACCAGTGCCTTCGTAACGTCGTGCAATGCCTTCGCTTGCCTGGCGGAATTCCTGGAAGATTAAATCTTTATTCTCGGGTGAAATTCCAATCCCGGTATCCTTTACTTTAAACACAGTAAAAGTTTTTCCCTCTTCTTCAAGTATCTCAATAATTATTTCAATGCCGCCGGAACTTGTGTACTTGACCGCATTATCTACAAGGTTAACAATTGATTGATTCATGAATTTTTCATCAACAAGAGCAGTAATGTTTTTATTTTTAATGTTGTATTTAAAATATAATTCTCTGTCTAACGCATATTTTTCATATTGAACAAGAAGATTTTTTACACACCTTCCGATGTTGTATTTTGTAATATTCATTAACGATGAGTTTGATTCAATCTCGGATAAATCAAGTATTGAATTAAGCGTGGTCATTAATCTTTCACCGGATTTCTGGATTTTCCATACGAATTGTTTAAGGTTTTCATCCTGTAATTCTTCGGATAATATTTGTGTCATTCCCAGAATTCCGGTCATTGGTGTACGCAATTCATGACTAACATTGGCAAGTATAGAAGATTTCAACCTGCTTGATTCTTCTGCAATTTCCATTTGATATTTAAGCTCAAATTCGATTTCTTTTTTTCTTGTAATATCTTCTTTAACCGCAAGGTAATGTGTAATTGCATTGTTCTCATTTTTAACCGGAGAGATTGAAACAGATTCCCAATATAGATCACCATTCTTTTTCTTATTCTGTAATTCACCTGCCCAGACGTTTCCATCTGTAATTGTATCCCACAATTCTTTGTAAACTGATTCTTCAGTATGACCTGATTTAAGAATGTTTGGATTTTTACCAAGTACCTCCTCTAATGTATAACCTGTTACAATTTCGAACTTAGGATTTACATATTCAATTTTACCATATATATCCGTTATAATAACAGAAGCGGGACTTTGCTCAACAGCTCTTGATAACTTCCGGATATTTTCCTCTGCAATTTTTCTTTCGGTTATATCTCTCGCTATACCACATAAACCAATAATGTTTCCTTCATCATCTTTGAGCGGCACTTTTACAATATCAAAGTAAAACCGCCTGCCATTTATTATTCCCGTATTTTCATAACCAACCACTTCACCATTTAAAACTTTTGAATCATATAACAGACTTTCGCTACGGACTTCCTCACCAAACAAATTGATATCGGTTTTACCAATAAAGTCATGTGGTTGTATTCCAAAAAGATTACATAATGCAGGGTTAACAAGAATGTATTTATAAGAAGAGTCCTTCATGAAAATGCCATCTTTTGCATTATTAATAATTGCACTTAGCCTAACTTCAGATTTTTTTACGGCTTCTTCCGCAAGTTTTCTTGCTGTAATATCTCTGCCAACAACCTGCATACCAACAACACTATCACCCTTTAAGATTGGTGAACCTGTAAACTCAAGTATTGCAATTGTTCCGTCTTTTCTTTGTAATGGAATTTCAATGTTGCCAACGTTTTCACCTTTTAATATTTTTTCAGCGCTTTTACTCAATTGTAAAAACTGCTGGAAGGACATAAACTCTTTAGCTGTTTTTCCAAACATTTCTTCAGGCTCATATCCAATAATTTTTTTAGAAGAAGGAGTAACAAATGTAACCTGTCCGTTCAGACCAACTATAAGAACAAGATCGGAAATACGTTCGGCAAGTCCGCGGAATTTTTCCTCGCTTTCTTTTAAAGCTATTTCTGCTGCCCTGCTTTTAGTTATATCTGCAATTAAACCCATATACCCAACTATATTTCCGTAATCATCTGTTATACTGGAAGTGCTTACTTCAACCCAAATAATTTCCTTATTCTTCTTTATCATTCTGGTTTCATGTTTACCCTGTATCTCTGTTCTATTAACAAAATCTCTTTCCAATTCCAATCTGCTTTCATCAGATATATCTAACAAGTCCCAGGTTAATTTATTTATAAGTTCATCTGATTCATAACCAAGCATTTTACAAAGGCTTGGATTTACGAATAATATGTACCCGTTCTTATCTATCTGCATCAAGCCTTCATTCATGTTATCCACAAGATTGCGGTATTGTTCCTCTCTTTTCTTAAGGTTTTCAATTGCTTCTTTTCTCTGTTTCCTCACCTCTACTTCATTCAGTTCTCTTATAATTGCAGGCACAATACGTTTAAGGTTTGTTTTCATTATATAATCGTGCGAGCCTGATTTCATCATATTAACGGCAATATCCTCGCCCACAGTACCAGAAACAAGAATAAAAGGAATATCAATATTTTTGGATTTGAAAATATTAAGCGCTTCCTGTCCGCTGAATTTGGGCAGCGAATAATCTGAAATAACAAGGTCCCACTTTTCGGAGTCAAGCGCTTCAATCATTGCCTCCGCTGTTTCCACCTGGGTAACCTTGGCTTTCAACGCTTCTTTCTGGAATAATCTTTTCAGAAGAAGAGCATCATCCGGATTATCTTCTATTACAAGAATGTTCAATTCCTTTTCCATTATTAACCCGCTTTTTTTGGTATTTCATTTAATAACAACCAGTACATTCCTAATTGCTGCACCGCGTTTAGAAATTTATTAAAGTCAACAGGTTTACGAATATAACTGTTAGCTCCAAACTGATAACCGTTAAACAAGTCCTGTTCTTCTACAGAAGATGTAAGAATAACAACAGGCGTAAACTTAGTAAGAGGAACAGATCTGATTTTTTTCAGAATATCAATTCCGTCAGCTTTAGGTAATTTCAGATCAAGTAAAATGAGTGTTGGCAATTTCGGATTCTCATTCGGTTGAGTTTCAGCAAGCTTATCGAAATAATCCATTGCTTCTCCTCCGTCTTTAATTACCACTATTTCATTTTTAAGATTATTCTTCTGAAAGGCTCTTATTGTCAATTCAATATCATCTTTATTGTCTTCAATAAGCAGAATAAATTTGTTATCCATTGTAACTCCGGCAAATAGTTTTAGAATTGATAATCATTTTATTTAATTTCATTTAAAGTAAAATAAAATTTTGTCTCTTCATTAAGACGGCTTTCTGCCCATATTTTACCTCCGTGTTTATGGATTATTCGTTGAACAGTTGCAAGACCTACTCCGGTTCCGGGAAACTCTTCCTGCAGGTGTAACCGCTGGAAGACACCGAATAGTTTAGAGTAATATTTCATATCAAAGCCAACGCCATTATCTGCCACAAAATAACATTTTTGATTATTAATTACCTCAATACCAAACTCAATTCTTGCTTTGTTGTTCTTGCTGGTAAATTTAATGGCATTACCCAAAAGATTCTGGAAGCAAATTTTTATCAAATGGGGATCAGCATAATCATACAATTCTTTTTGAACAATAAATTCAATATCCCTTTCGGTCTCGAATTCCATCAGGTCTCTGTATATACCTTCGGCAATGTTCGAAAGATTAATTTCCTCTGTAGTAACAGTTTTTCTTGTAACCCTGGACATATTAAGCAGATCATCAATCAACCGGGCCATCTTCTGGCTGTTGGCTCGTATTCTATCGATATAGTTTTTAGCCTGGTCATCAAGCGATTGATAATAATCTTCAAACAGGGCAAGACTGAATCCATCAATAGATCTTAGTGGAGCGCGTAAATCATGAGAAACCGAGTAAGAAAAAGATTCAAGCTCTTTAATTGCAGATTCAAGCTGTGCCGTACGTTCAAGTACCCGGTGTTCCAATTGCATATTAAGTTTTCGGATTTCTTCTTCAGCTCGTTTTTTCTCGGTAATATCCTTAAAGAATGCCGCCATATTTCTATCCGAGATTTGTATAGCATGAATTTCATAAGCGCCAATTATTTCTTTATCCTCATAACTAACCTGATCATTCTCAAATATTTTACCGGTCAGCGCAACTTCTTTATATTTCGCAGGTATTTCAGTATAAGCTAATGGTGGGAAAGCTTCCTCAATAGTTTTACCAATCAAATTTTTATGATGAATACTCAGAATTTTATCCGCAGAAAGGTTATAACCAACAAATACAAGTCTTCCGTCCGTTTTTAATTCATACAGGTGTGCTCCATACGGGGCAGCATCAATAACGCTTCGTAATTTTCGCTCACTCGCCTTTACCTTTTCTTCAGCAAGCTTTCTTTCGGTTACATCTCTGCAAATACCCTCATGATAAATTATTTTTCCTTCTTTATTCTTAATATATCTTGCATGGTCTTCTATCCATATTATATCCCCATTTTTTTTCTTTAATCTATAAGACTCGAACTTATCAATAAAATCTGGATTTTCATTTATAATTTCATCTCTTTCCTCGCTCATTACATATAATTCAGCAGGTATATATACTTTTAATACTTCTTCTTTACTATTATAACCCAGCATATTTACAAATGCAGGATTGATATCTATAAAATATCCTTCCGGAGTGCTACGATAAAAACCATTCGGCATCGTTTCAATAAGACTTCTGTATTTTTCCTCGCTCTCTTTCAATGCAAATTCCGCAAGTTT
>CAZIDB010000009.1:23929-41632 GCA_964537965.1 uncultured Melioribacter sp.
GATTGTTTAAGTGCTTCCTCAGCAATTTTTTTATCAGTTATGTCTCTTGCTACTCCAATAATTTCCTTTACCTTGCCATGTTCATCAATAATACCCTTATCAATCCAGGACAACCATCGGTAACCTAATTTAGTCATAACTCTCTGTTCAACGTAAGCCGTATAAGGCGGTAGCGATAAGCTTTCCAATGCAATCAGTGAAGATTCAATATCATCTTCATGTATTACCGGGACGTAAACAGCGCCAAGTAATTCTTCCTGCGTTTTTCCAAATAGCTCGCAGTAACTTGGGCTTACAAAAAGGAACTTACCTTCAGCATCAATTTTAATTACAAGATCAGTCTGGTTTTCAATAAGCAGCCTGTACTTTTCTTCAGATTCTTTAAGAGCTTCTTCAGCAAGTTTTTTATCGGTAATATCTCTTGCTACACCAATCACTTCTTTCATATTACCATTCTCATCATAAATAGCTTTATCCACCCATGCAAACCATCGATAACTATCTTTAGTAAAAGTTCGTTGTTCCATATAGCAAGTATACGGCGGCTGTTTCAGGAGTTCTAATATTTTCAATGAAGCTTCAAGATCATCCGGATGAATCTGCGGGGTAAAAGGTTTCCCGAGTAATTCCTCTTGTGTCTTGTCGAATAATTCGCAATAGCTGGGGCTTACAAAAAGAACGGTTCCTTTTGAATCAACCTTAACAATAAGATCTGTCTGGTTCTCTATAAGCATCCTGTACTTTTCTTCACTTTCTTTCAAAGCTTCTTCTGCAGCTTTTCTTTCTGTATTATCATAAATTAAACTAAGCATTACTACTTTATCACCTAAAGAAATTGTTTCGGCAGACCATAATGTATCTCTGATATTACCTGATTTAGTAATGAACCGAACCGGAATACCTCTTAAGAATCCTTGTTCCTTAAATTTTCCGATGGTATCAGAACGTATAGATTTTTCTTTCCATATTCCCAATTCCTTTGAGGTATGACCTATAACTTCTTCACGTGAATATTCAAGCATTGAGATCCAGTTATCATTTACATCAAGAAGTAAACCGGTTTCAATCTCAGATATGCTCATTGCAGCCGGAGTAGATTTAAATGTCTTTACAAATTTTTCTTCACTTTTTCTTAATTCCTCCTCGGCAAGTTTACGTTCAGTAATATCCATTGCAGTAAAGGTAACTCCTTTGGACAAATCAGAATAATCCAGCGCAACAAAACTGAGAAGAATATTTATAACTGTTCCATCCTTCCGCAGCCATTTTGTTTCAATAGAATTAGGATTCTGCTCTTTCATTTGCTGAATTTGCTTATCACCAACAAACAGGTATTCTTCTTCGGTCGGATAAATCAACCGGGCATTTTTACCAATAATTTCTTCTCTTGAATAACCTGTCATCTTAAAGAAAGTATCATTGAGTTCAAGGAAGTTGCGATTAATAGTCAATCCGATAGCAACCGGAGCAGCGCGGAAAATACTTCTAAGCTTTGCTTCTTTTGCCTGCAATTCTTCTTCAGCTCTCTTTCTTTCTGTAATATCAGTTGTTACTATACCTAAACCGTCTCCGACTTTAAAAACTCTTGTATTAAGCCACATATCGTGTGGGGAAAACGAAACATGGTTTTCTCCCACATATGGTTCACCGGTATTTAACACCTTCAGATAATTATTATAATATTCATGATCTTTTAAATAAGGTAAAAAATCGACAATATTCTGCCCTATTAAACTTTCTTTTGGTGTATTTGAAGGAAGATAGGAATATGCGGTTTTATTAAGGTCTATTAGTTTAATATCTTTGTCCCAAATTGTAAATGCATCTGTTGCAGAATCCATAAATCTCTGAAGCCGTTCCTGACTCTCTTTTAATGCTGCTTCAGCTCGTCTCCATTCTGTAATATCAAGACCAATACCCACAAAATAATTTTTATTGTCAATTACAAGATCCTGAGCAGTAAAATAGAAAGGTATTTTTCTACCGTCTTTAGTTACTAATTTAGCTTCAACTTCTGTATGCCCGGTAACCGGAATGTTCTGTACTGCGGTTACGATTCTGTCGGCTTCTTCGGGCTCTCCTTTAAACCAATCAAGCAAATTCATATGATTCATTTCTTCATTGGAATAACCGGTAAGAGTTTCGTGTTGCTTATTCCATCTTATTAAATGTTTATCTTCATCGTAAAGGTAAAGCAAACCGGGGATGCTATCTATAACTGCATTGCTGAATACTTTTTCTTTTTCAAGAGCTTCTTCTGCTTTTTTACTTTCAGTAACATCCCTGAAAATCCACACGCGTCCCCTTGAAACATTATCTTCAATTATTGGATACGAGTGTCTTTCTAAAATCCTACCGTCTTTAAAATAGAGTTCATCTTCTGTCGGCAATGAAGTATTATATATATCTTTTACTCTTTGGTAAAATTTATCAGGATCAGTCAATTGTTCTTTTGCATATTCAAGCAGAACAGTTTCATCCGTTACTCCAATTAATTCGCCGGGGAAATTAAAGATTTGATTGAACCGCCGGTTTGAATGAGTAACTGTGCCATCAGAAGAAACTATCAGCATACCATCGTTCATTGCATCCATAGTTGCTTTCAAAATTGATTCGCTTTTCTCAAGAGAAAGTTCTGCGTTTTTACGTTCAGTTATATCAATAGATTGACCCATTACCCGTACTCTTCCAAGAGAGTCTTTAATTAAAACCGCGCTTAATTCCAGTTGACGTATTTCTCCATCGGCTCTTAAAATACTAACCTCATACCTGTTTGTAACCTGCTCCCCTTTTATTCTTCGCAGGTATTTTTCTTCTACCATACCTTTACTTTCTTCGGTTAATATTGATCGAAAGTCTTTTCCGATAAGTTCGGCTTCAGTATAACCAGAGATTTTACACTGCTCTTCATTTACATATATAAAGCAAAAATTCTCATCAATTGTAAAAATACCAACCAGTGCATTTTCAACTATAGAACGGAATTTTTCTTCGCTTTTTTTCAAAGCTTCTTCCGCCCGCTTTCGCTCGGTTATGTCTTGCATAACAAGCAATCCAGCGAATAACTTTCCTTGTGAATCAAAAATAGGTGCACCACTCGCAAGTTGCCAAACGCTGCTCCCGTCTCTTCGTTCAAGTTTCATCTCTTTACTGTGCGTCACCTTACCCTGTAATGCCCGGGGCAAAGGTAGTTCAGAAGGATCAACTTTCAGTCCTTCAGGAGTATACTCATGCCAGACTACATCTATTTCCATTAAGGATTTTTCCAGATAGTCGTTTGCATTAATAAGTAAGAAATCCTCCGTAGCTTTATTAATGACCTTTATTTTGAAATCTTCCGCCGAAGCGAGGACAATTGGCAGAGGTGATTGCATGATGGTCTCTGTTAATTGGATTTTAGTACGCTCGAGCTCTTCTTCAGCTTTTTTGCGTTCGGTGATGTCCACCAGCAAACCGATTGTGCCGTCGTATTCTCCATTCTTGTCTATCATCGCAGTGTGAGTAATTTCGTAAACAGCTCCGCCTTTAAATTCCTGCTCAACTGTAAATGTCTCTCCTGCCAGTGCACGATGCAGGTTAATCATCGCTTCGGGTTGATCTCCATAAACTTCGAAGACGGTTCTTCCGACGATTTCACCTGATTTAAGTCCCATACCCGCCAGGCCCCTTCCCTCGGATAAAGTGAAAACACCGTCACGATCAAAGCTGTAGAGAACAACTGGCGCACCAGTCACAATAGTTTGAAGTCGTCTGGTGCTTTCGCGTAATGCCTCTTCAGCATGTTTGCGTTCAGTAATATCTACTATGTGAACAATAGACATTTTAGGATTTCCGTTTTTATCTTTAATCCATTCTGCCTTTACTAATCCCCAGACTATATGACCATCTTTATGTATATATCTTTTTTCAAACTCCGGTTCACTTCGATCACCGGAGATCATTTTTTTAATCCATGCATTACTTCGTTCAATATCATCAGGATGTGTAATTTTACTTATTGTTCCTGAAATTAATTCTTCTCTTGAATAACCAAACATTTTACATAGCTCAGGATTAACATCAATGTATTGTCCATCAGGATTAATCAGACTCATACCCATCGGAGCATTCTCAAACGCAAGCCTGAATTTTTCCTCATTCTCCCTTATCTTTTCTTCTGCCTGTTTACGTTCAGTAATAAATCTTGCCTGTTGTAAATTCTGATACGCTGAAGTCGACAGCTGATCGGCAATTGAATATAAAGCCTGAGCGATATTATCGAATTGCTCGCGTGACATTGTTTTTACTTTTTTAAAAGCCTGAATAAATTCAATTTCATCGGCGCCAATTTGTTTAGCATACTCAAGCATTTTTTCTTCAGTTTGTATTTCATTCCTAACCTGACCGATAAGCCAGTTTGCAATATGTCTACCACCTACAGTAATGCTGGCCCCGGCATCCCATAACCCTCCACTTAGGCAAGGTTGGACTATAGGCCCCCCCGGATTATAACGACCAATCACTGCATCTGAGTAATAGCAATTCTTTCTGCCTTCTTCAGTTTGCCTTATTATATCATTACAGAGATGGCAGAAGTTGCTCGGTTTAGTTATGGGTGTACCATCTGTATGAGTAATAATTGATGCGACTCCGGTGGCCTGGGCAAACAGATCCTGTATTTTTTGTATTTCATCAATATTGAATAATTCTTCGAAGGTAATACTTCTTGAATCACCAAGTGGTTGCGTTAATGCAACAATACGTTTTTCAAGAGCTTTCTCCATTTGTTTCCGGTCAGTAATATCAATATGAGTTCCTGCCATACGAACAGGCTTCCCGTTCTTATCCCACTCAGTTACTTTACCGCCGTCAAGAATCCACACCCAATAACCATCTTTATGTTTCATTCTTAATTCACATTCATAGGCGGGAGATTCCCCTTTAAAATGTTTCTGAAGTAGTTCATTAGCTTTATTTAAATCATCCGGATGAGTTAATTGCTCCCAGGTTTTAATAGTTATTGGTTCAAGTTCATTTATACTATATCCGCAAATTTCAGCCCATCTTTCATTTATAGTAAGTTTACCTGTCTGAACCTTCCAATCCCAAAGACCGGCTCCGGATCCTTCAATTGCCAGTTTCAATTGTTCTTCACTAAGCTTTAAAGAGATTTCTGCTTTTCTTGTAGCCGTAATATCAAAAAATACTCCGTCATATATTAATTCATTTTCAACCTTTCTTGGCTGGGCTATTCCTTTTAAGTAAATTTCTTCAGAACCGGATTTAAAGAACTTGCTTTCAAATTCCCATCTGCTTTTGTTTTTTACAGCATCCCAGACTGAACTAATAAATCTTTCCTTATCTTCTGAAGTGAGATGACTGGCAAATTCATCTAAGAGATTATCCAATTTTCTATTATCAATTGAAAGTATATCCTTTGAAGTTTCGTTAACATAATAGAAACCATGCTCCCCGTTTTCCCGTACATAAAACTGAAACACAACACCGGGTAAATTATTTGCAATATTTTTAAACTGTTCTTCGCTTTCATAAATTCTTTTTTCAGACATTTTCTGTTCGGTAATATCCTGTAAAGTCCCAATCATACTAATTGGATTACCGTCTTTATCATATTCAAGTTCTCCAAGACCTTTAACCCAGCATATTTGTTTTGAGGAATAATTTATTATTCGGTATTCCTTGATAAATTTGTTCCGCCCTTTTATAACATGATTCAATAAATGATCCCGCATCATATCAATATCATCAGGATGAATGAGTAATAACCAACCTTCTACGTTTTTAGGGAAAGTATCATCAATCCCAAATATTTCATCAAGTTTTACAGAACTTTTCCAGTTCCCGGTAGCAATATCAAGAAAGTAAGAACCAAGCTTTCCAACTTCCTGGGATTTCGAAAGGAAGTATAAATTATCCTTAAGTATTGAATTTATTTTCCGCTGCTCTGTTATGTCGGTTGAAACGGCAACAACAGCAACTACATTTCCTTTTTCATCTTTTACCTGGGATGTACTTAGCGTTCCGTAAAATTCTTTCCCATCCTTTGTAATGTTTAATGTTTCCCCCTGCCAGGACTTTATGTGACTACTTTTAAGTATCTCATCAACTAAACCAGCCGGGTTGTTTGGTGACCATATGAGTTTTATGTTCTTACCGAGTACTTCGCTGCGTTTATAACCAAAGGTATTTACAAAAGCCTGGTTAACATAAATTATATTATCATTAAGATCCGTTATTGTAGCAATTTCAGCAAAGCTTTCAAGCGTTTGAGACAACAGAGATTTTGCTTCTTCTGCTTTTTTACGTTCGGAAATATCCCGCACAATTGCCTGTATTAAAATCTCATCTTTTAAATGAAATGCGGACAGGTTTACTTCAGTATAAAAATTAGTACCGTTAAGTTTTGAGTGTACCCATTCAAATTCTTGTGGATTCCCTTTTAAAGCAAGCTCTATATAGTTTTTTGCTTTTTCTTCTGAAGACTGACCATCGGGTTGATATTCCGGAGAAAACATATGAGGATATTTGTTTATTATATCTTCTCTTGTACAGGAAAACATTCCCAGAGTTTTATCGTTGCAATCAATAAACCGGAAATCTTTTAGGATGAAGACAGCATCGCTTAAAGTGTTGAAAAGAGTTTTATATTTTTCTTCCTTCTCTTTCAGTTCAAGTTCAATTAGTTTACGTTGCGTGATATCCCGAATGACATATACCATTCCATACGGTAAACCCTCGGTATTATACAGAACATCTCCATTAACCTCAGAGTAGAATAAGATCCCGTCTTTACCAACTAATTTATATTCCTGGGGACCTAAAGGTTTTTCAAACATACGCTTTGTATTTATTATAGCCCTGTTCACATCTTCAGGAGCAATAAAGGAAAGCATTTGTTTCCCGATAATATCTTTTGGATTAGAAAAACCCCACGACGAAATATCAACGTCATTAACAAAGGTCATAGTTCCGTTAAGGTCAGTTCTTATAATTATATCTGGTAATGAAGAAACCAAACGCCTGTAAAGTTCTTCGCTGTTATGTAAAGCTATTTCTGTCAGCTTTCGCTCTGTTATATCACTAACAATTCCCTGAATTGCAATTACTTCTCCTACCTCATTATACACAAAGTTATTTCTTTGACTTAACCATTTTTCTTTTTTGTACCTGTCAATAATTTTATATTCAAATGATTCAATAGATCTATTATTTAGCAGCGCCTCCCACTTTTCTTTTAGATAGTTTTGCCATTCCGGATGTATAATTTTTGCTATAAGCATTGGATTGGAATAAAATTCTTCCGGAGAAAAGCCGGTTATCTCAATTGAAGCCGGGCTTACATATTCATAAATTCCATCTGGAATTTTCATCCGATAGATCAATTCTTTTGAGTTTTCCGCAAGGAACCTGAACTTCTTTTCGTTTTCCTCAAGCTCCTCCATTTTTTCCTTAAGCAAGGGGTAATAGCTTTTAACGGAAAATTTTTCTTCGATGCCAAGAAATTTATTTCTTGCCTCTTTTAGTTCTTTTTCTCTTTTAGAAGGCATGTTTAAAGCACTCCTCTATTTCTTTTATTGTTACCTGCTTTGGGTTAGTAGCAAGGCAAGCATCATTGTAAGCGTTTCTTGCAAGTGCGGGAATATCGGTTTTTTTTACACCAACATTTTTTAAAGAATAGGTTATCCCAACTTTCTTTTCCAGTTTTTTTATTTCATCAATTAAAATACTCTTAACAGATTTTTTATCTTTAGCAGTAATCTTAGGTTTAAAAATCTTTGCGATGTCATAATATCTTTCATTGGCGATATCGAAGTTAATATCAATAACAGAATTAAGAAGCAGGGAATTACATTCGCCATGCGGAAGATCTAATAACCCACCAAGGCTGTGTGCCATAGAGTGTACAAGCCCAAGGCCTGCATTTGAAAAGGCAAAACCTGCAAGAAGACTTGCAAGCATCATATTATTTCTGTACAACATATTCCCGGGTTCACAGAAAGCTCCCTGAAGATTATTTATAACCAACTTAATAGCCTGAAGTGCATTAAAATCTGTAACCAAAGAATTCGCGTTGGAAACATAAGCTTCAATTGCATGCACCAATGCATCCATTCCTGTTGCAGCGGTCAGGTCTGCGGGCATGGTAGAAGTGGTAAGAGGATCAATAAGAGCAATGTCAGGAACTACTTTTTTACTTACTATTGCAAATTTTCTTTTCATTTCAGCTTCGTTAATAATAGCGAATTGAGAAATATCTGCACTGGTACCAGCTGTTGTCGGAAGACAAATTAACGGGAGACCCGGGATTTCAATTTCGTCTACACCTTCAAACTCAATAACAGGTTTGTTATTTGTTGATACAATTCCAATAGCTTTAGCACAATCCATAGGGCTGCCGCCACCAAGAGCAACTATGATATCACATTTTTCCTTTTTCAAAAATTCCGCCCCATACATTGCAGTATGATCCTTTGGATTTGGAGTAACCTCATCAAACACTACATATTTTAAATTTTCGGATTTAAGTACGTCTTCTATAAATTTAAGCCATCCGGCTTTTGCCAGTCCTTTATCAGTAACTAATAAAATCTTTTGTGCATGAAAACGCTTAACGTATTTTCCGGTTAGGTTTATTGCTCTTTCTCCAAAAACAAATTCGGGAACATAAAATTTTCTGAGTAATGAATAGTTGATGGCCATTTTTAATTACTCCTTCATGCTAATAAGAGACTATCCTGTTTAATGAATCACATATTTTAGTCTGTAGGCAAATCTTTCAGCAGTTATGTTTAACAATAATTTCAATTAGCTTTTTTATAAAGCCTAATGCATTAACAATTATACTGATAATAAAAGGGTATTTAAGTTTGCTATGTTTCGGTTCAAGGTGTTAACAACCTCCATCTTTGTTTGCGGTAAAATTCCCGGATACCACCTGGAATTTAATAAATACTATTGACGGCACAAAATATTATTTAGAACATCCGGAAGAATAGCATTTGTAAAATGCTGCCCTTTTAATTCACCCGGTCCCCGCCCAGAAATCCATTTAAAAGAAATATCTTATTTATGATGGATTTCATACAAGTCTATTATCGTAAAAAAATTAAAAGAGTTTTGCACCTTTAAACAGAATTTTATCGGAACAAATCTCTTAAAAACAATTTTACTCTGCTGATGGTAACAGTGCATATACCAAACAGAGACTTGCTGATTAATATGAATAACAACCGGCAGAAAAATCTTAAAATGACAAGTACAAAAATTTAAAGCAAAAAAAAATCTTCGCCCTGATACCGGTCATTATCCTGGTTGCAATTTACATTCCTTTTTAGATAAAATCCAATGTGAGGAAGAAAGGTTTTGATGACCGGCAAAAAAAAAGAGTATCCAATTACTCAGATACTCTTTTGCCAATTAACCCTGAATCGTCAGAGGCTAAACTCCAATCAGCTTCCTGTTTGATGAAAGCTCGCGATGCCCGTTTTTATTTAGTTTAAACATATTTACCAAATCTTGCAAATTTGATGTCAGGAAGCCGAGATTTTCAGCAGCCTTAGCAATTTGCTGTATACCGGAGGTTGATTCCTGTGTAATTGAGCTGATGCTTTCAATATTTTTGCTTATCTGTTCGGCAGTAGCGCTTTGTTGCTCGCTTGCCGTGGCAACCTGAATAACGATATCCGTTAATCTTTCGTTTCCATCTATAATTTCTTTTAGAACCTGGCCTGATTTATTAACTAAGATTTTACCCTGTTCAACTTCGCTGGTTCCTTCCTGCATACTTGAAACGGCATCGGAAGTATACTGCTGAATTTGTTTAATCATACTTGCAATTTCTTTGGTAGCTTTTGTAGTGCGTTCGGCAAGCTTTCTAACTTCATCTGCAACAACAGCAAAACCTCTTCCCTGTTCACCTGCACGTGCTGCTTCAATTGCAGCGTTAAGGGCAAGCAGGTTTGTCTGGTCGGCAATATCATCAATCACCTGAACAATCTCGCCAATTTTGTCGCTATTCTTTCCCAAAGCAAAAACAGTATCGGCAGATTTTTTAACAACAGAAGCTATTTTATCCATTCCAGCAATTGTAGATTTAATAACGTTTCCACCTTCAACTGCTTTGGAACCTGCAAGTCTCGCGGTATCTGCAGCTATACCCGTGTTTTTAGTAGTTTCAATAATTGTCTTGCTCATTTGTTCAATTGCAGAAGCAATATCTGTAGTCTGGCTGCTTTGCTCCTGGCTGCCCGCAGCAAGTTCTTCTGTTGAGGAAGAAATTTGTGAAGCGGCAGCGGCAGTTGATTGAACAGCTTCATTTACATCGGTCATTGCCTTTTGTAATGAATCCGCCACAGTATTAATACTATTAATTATAATCTGGTGATCACCTTTATATTCACCTTTAACGCGTGCGGTCAGGTTACCGGAAGCCATCTCTTCAAGAATTGCGGAACCTTCCTTAACTGGCAAAATAACTGCATCAAGGATAGAATTAAATCCTGATACAATTTCTTTATAACTCCCTTCAAATTTTGTTAGATCACCGCGGTGTTTTAATTCACCTTCAACAGAAGCTTTTGTTAAGGCATTAAGTTCATTGCCTAAATTCTGTAAAGTTTTTACAACAGTATTCAGTGCTTCAACAAGTCTGTCCTGTGCAGAGTTTGAAGAAAGCAATACAAAGTTACCTTTTGAAATATTCAGAGCGGCAGTAATTTTTTCCTGCTGGGCTGTCCTCAATTCTCTAAGCGCATCAGCAAGTTCGCCGAATTCATCTTTTGTATGAACTTCAATTGTGGTTTCAAAATTACCAATAGCAAATTGTCCTATTACTTCTTTCATTTTATTTAAAGGACCGCTTAAAGCGGGGGCAACTTTAAAAGCCGAAAATAAAAATGCGCCGCTCCCCACAAGCATACCGATAATTATAAACAGGGTGGACATGCTCATACTGTCATCAACGTCTTTGCTTATTACTTCTGATGTGGATGTTAATGCCTTATTGCAAACTTCAAATTTTTCTTTCAACTGTGTCCCGACTTCTGCGCCTGATGTTACGGAAATAATAGCCGCCATCTCGTAATTCTTAGTTACGCCTGCGCTAAGTATCGCATCTGCAACAACATTTTTATAATTAGTCCAGTAAGCTTCAACTTCTTTTAAATTTTTCAGAATGTCATCATTCAATTCGTAGCCAAGTAATTTTTTAAGGTCGGCATCAATGCTTTTCTTATAGTTATTAACCACTTCAATATTTTTTTCAAGATCGGATTCAAAGCCGGGAATTGAAAATTTCAGAAGTTCAAACTGTAATTGGTTGAACTGAGAATAAATTTCATCAATTGCTATTTTAGGTTGTATAAATTCAACAAACAACTGTTCCTTGCTGTTAGCTGTCTTCTTTAACTGAAAAAAGTCATTAACGACAATTATGGTAGCAATGCCGGCAATTAATAGAAAGGACAATTGAATTTTACGTACAAATTTTTGATTGAATAAAAATCTCATCTTAAACCTCGCAAGATATAAAAAAGAATAAGGGTTCTGTAAAACTTTAACTTAGCTTGAAGTTAATTGTTAAAGATAGTTTAACTTTAAGCGGCGTACCCTTATTTTTGCCTGGTGTGAATTTGTTTTTCTTAACAGCTTCCATTGCCGCTTCATCGCAACCGGCGCCTATTCCTTTAAGTACTTTAACCTGGTCTACCGTACCTTTATCATTTATGTAAGCAAGTATATAAACTTTCCCTTCTATACCGGCTTGTTTTGCAATACTTGGATAGGTAATGTTTTTTTGAATAGATACCATACCTCCAACCGGTGAAGGCATTTCTTCTGCAAAGGCAGCATAATCCTCATCACCCGGTAAAAATGATAAATAATTTGGATAGTTTGTGGTAGTAAAAAGTAAAAAGAATACTAATACTAAAGAATTAGTGTAAAATAAATTTTTCATTAGCTCTTCCCTGAATGTTTTTTTCCTATGGATTATTATCGGACGCTTTAATGAATTCTTTAGGGGAAAAATTTTTTAAATATGTTTTATTTGAATACTTGAGAAAAAAAATTACTTTTCCGGTGAAATCTGGTCAATTTGAGGTTTATTGAAAGTTATGTTTCAGTTTAATGATTTTTGCGCCGCCTTAGTAATTAATACAATAATTTCATTTGCCATTACTATTTATAGCTGGCTAAAGCTTAAAACTGAAAGCGGCAAATATTTTATCTATTTAATGGCGGCAATTACAGTATGGACTTTTTCCGCTACGTTTGAGCTTTCATTTACTACACTTGATCAAAAAATTCTGTGGTCAAAAATCAGTTACTTCGGAATTGTAAGCCTGTCACCGTTATGGTTAATGTTCTCAGTTTATTATGCGCGTATGGAAAGAATGATGACAAAACCTTTAAGGTTAGCCATCTGGATCATTCCGGTTTTTGTACTTTTATTAGCATTAACAAACGAATACAACAGAAGCGTCTGGCCAACCATTAAGCTAATAGATTCTTCAATTGGAATAATTGCTGTTTATGAAAATGGCTGGGGGAAGTTTACTATAGTCGCATATTCATATATTCTTCTTTTGGTGGGAACAGTTATTCTTATAACTTTTGCAATAAGAACAAAAGAATTATATCTGAAACAAGTCTTCCTAATGATTTTTGCTGCTTTAGCTCCGTGGATAGGAAATGCTTTATCATACTTTAGAGTTGGACCTTTTGCATTAATGGATTTTACTCCTGTGGCTTTTACCTTTACCGGTATTCTTCTGCTATGGAATATTCTGAGCTTTCACCTCTTGGATATAATGCCCGTAGCTTACGGAGCACTCCTTGAAAACATGAGCGATGGTGTAATTGTTATTGATAACGAAGAAAGGATAATTGAAATTAATCCAACCGCATATAAAATTTTTGATTTGCACAATTCTGTTGGATATAAAATTCAAGAGAAGTTAGAAAACTACCCGGAGGTTTATGAATTTATTCAGACCACTAATTCAGGTTCTGCCGAAATATTTATAAAGATACATGACTCCGCAACCTGGCTGGACGTCAGGGTAAATTCATTGCTTAGCAATTATAAAAAACCAGGCGGCAAATTAATTGTAATAAGGGATATAACACAAAAAAAGAAATCCGAAATAGAATTAGCCGAATCGGAAAAAAAATACCGCGAGCTAAATGATGCAAAGGATAAATTCATCAGAATAATTTCACACGATCTGAAGAGTCCATTTCAAGGTATGATCGGATTGTCTAAACTTCTATCTGAAGAAATTGAAGAGCTATCAAAAAGTGAAATAAAAGAATTCAGTCGTGAGTTAAATCTTTCCATTCAAAGCCAGTTCCGGTTATTGGAAGATTTATTAAGCTTATCAAAAGTGCAAAGTGAAAAAATAACAGTGCTTAAAAAGCAGGTTAATGTTTATAGTGAAGTGAATAATATTTTTCAGCTTTTTGAAATGCTTGCTCAAACAAAACATATACAATTATTAAATCATATAAACGAAGATATCTTACTTTATGCTGATCCCGGTATGTTCAGGTTAATGCTGAGAAATCTGATTTCCAATGCGATAAAATTTACAAATCCGGGTGGCACTGTTTCTACATCATCAATTAAAAATAAAGAAGAAACAATTTTTATAGTTGAAGACAACGGGATAGGAATTGATGAAAAAAATATTACAAAGCTTTTCAGACTTGATTATCATTTTACAACAAAAGGAACAGCCGAGGAAACGGGAACAGGATTCGGACTTATTTTATGTAAAGAGGTAATGGATAAGCACGAAGGGAGAATCTGGGTTGAAAGTGAAGTTGGAAATGGTAGCCGGTTTTATTTTACATTTCCAAATTAGCAGGGTGATAATGCAAACGCACAATCACCCGTTTTCCAGGCATATGGAAAAGCCTGAATTATTTTCGTTTTACGGATAAATTACTTTTCTCAAGTTTAAACCTGTCAACCATAGATTGCAGATTCTCCGTTAATCTGCTAAGGTCCTCAGATGCTTTTGCAATTTGTTGAATTCCGGCTGCTGATTCCTGTGTAATTGAATTTATGCTTTCAAGGTTTTTACTTACCTGTTCTGTGCTTGCAGATTCCTCTTCTACGGCAGCGGCCACCTGAGTTATTATATCAGTTACTTTTTGTGATTCCGTTATAATTTCTTTAAGAACAGTGCCGGTTTGATTAACGAGCAATTTACCATCTTCCACTTTTACTTTTCCTTTTTGCATGGACTTAACTGCTTCTGAAGTAACAACCTGGATCTGTTTAATCATATCTGCAATTTCTTTTGTTGCTTTTGTAGTTCTTTCCGCAAGCTTTCTAACCTCATCTGCAACAACAGCAAAACCTCTACCTTGTTCACCGGCACGGGCAGCTTCAATTGCAGCATTTAATGCAAGCAGGTTTGTCTGGTCAGCAATGTCATCAATCACCTGAATAATTTCACCAATTTTATTGCTGTTATTTCCTAAGGTAAAAACCGTTTCGGCAGAATTTGAAACTACCTCAGCAATTTCTTCCATACCTTTAATTGCTTTTCTAACAACTTCTCCACCCTCAGATGCTTTCAGCCCAGCGTTTCTAGCAAGTTCTGCAGCAAAGGAGGTATTCTTAGAATTCTCCAAAACTGTTTTGCTCATTTCCTCAACTGCAGTTGCAATCTCAGATGTCTGCGCACTCTGTTCCTGTGAAGCCGATGCAAGTTCTTCCGAGCTTGATGAAATCTCAGTAGCTGCACTTGCGGTTTCACTTACGGCTTCATTAACTTCAAGAAGTGCTTTGCTTAATGAATCTGCAACAGTGTTAATGCTGTTTTTAATTATCTGATGATCACCACTGTAACTACCGGACATTCTTTCCGTTAGATCACCGGTAGCAAGTACACTTAATATTTTAGAGCCTTCATTTATTGGAGCAAGAATCGCATTTAAAGTATTATTCAAACCAAAAATAATTTCTTTAAATCCACCGTAGAAATTATCATCTTTACCGCGTGCCGATAGTTCACCCTCGGAAGCTGCCTTTGTAAGTTGTTTCAGTTCATCAACAAGCATTCTTAATGTAGCAACAACTTTGTTTAAACTGATGGAAAGAATATCCTTTTCTGATTTCGGACTAAATTTAATATCAAGGTTACCAAGCGAAATCTGGTTTGCATATTCAGCTTGTTCTTTAATATTTGCAACCATAATAGAAAAAGATTTTTCAAGTTCACCTATCTCATCTTTCGAACGGGCGACAAGATTGATATCCACATCACCAATCGCCACTTTATCAGCAGCCTTTTGCAATCCCAATAACGGTTTTGTAAGTTTTTTGGAAAAGACAAAGGCGAATGTAATTACAGCAGCTATTACAATTAGTATAATAACCAATACTTTATTTCTTAAAACAGAAACCGATGCTTCAACCTCATCAACATAAATTCCTGTTCCAACAATCCAGCCCCATTGTTTAAACAATTTTACGTAAGAAATTTTCGGTACAGGTTTATCAACACCCGGCTTAGGCCACATGTATTCTACCATACCCTCGCCGTTTTGTTTACATACATTCGCAAACTCTACAAATATTTTTTTTCCGTTAGGATCCTTGTTATTAGATAAATCCTTGCCATTCAGCTCGGGTTTAAAAGGATGCATAATCATTGTTGGACCAAGATCGTTTATCCAGAAATACTGATCACCCTCGTACCGTAATGCTTTAATAACTTCAATTGCCCTTGACTTAGCTTCATCCTCTGTAATTTTACCCTCTTTCATTTGCTCCTGAAGCTGTGTCAGCACGCTGTATGCAATTTCAGTTGCTTTTTTTGTAGCAATTCCTTTTTCCGAATATTGACTTTCACTTATTAAAGGAATAAGGTAAAAAACTATAACACAAGTTATAGGTAGAATTGAAATCAACACGACCGACAGGATTTTGGAAAATGTTTTCCAGTCTTTAAATTTTTTCATTATTGCCCTCTATACTTTTTATTTTAGAAAAAGTAACTCACCGCCAAAAGAGTTCTTAAGTTATTTATATTTTTAGGATTGTTTACCTTGCCGTTTTTATCAAGTATTCCGTAACCCGCTGAAGTATATTCAAGCTCTAGAGCAAACCTTGTAGAGCCGGATGTTAGCTGTACCCTTGGAGCTATTCGCATAATATTGTCTATATTGCTTACACGTGTAAAAGGAGCGCCAACAATATTGTCTGATGAACCAAGATTTTTGGTATAACCGCCAAACAACCCGAATTGAAGTTCATTGCCAAAGTAAATCTCACTCCAGATTGAATATGAATTAAGAGTTGTATATTCTTCTTTGCCGGAAGTTGAGTCAATTGCTTTTGCTGCATAGCCGCCAAGCATCATCAGATCAGTTGCATTCTGCCCGTAAATTCCCTGTAGTGAAAAAGTAACTGGGGATGCTTTAATTTTTAAATAAGCAATTGAAGTAAGTCCTCCGATTGTTTCATCGGTTTTAGTATTTTTTACTGTTACTACCCTGGGCTGTAAAATTTTATAATCAACACCTGCACCCAATAATAGATTATCAGATTTGTATTGCAGTTGAAAATGCAGATCGGGCAAGCCGGAATTTCTTAAATATGAAGATGAAAAGCCGGAAGGGCCATTGCTTGTAAAATCTCTTTGACCTGCAACCACAGCAATAAGATTAACGCTGCCCAATGATTGTGTTAATTTAACCTGGGGACATCTTGCAAACGGGAGAAATGGAACACCTGTATTGAAGGAAACAACCATTGGATACATATCGGCAATAAATAACGGATGCCATGTTTGGCCAACTAAAAGAGAAGTAGAAGACCATTTCATATTAACGAAAGCATGGCGTAATCTGAAACCATTAACATCAGTTTCGGAGGTGCCGAAGAATTCCGCTTCAATTGTACCCGAAGTTTTTGCGCCAAGAAATTCCGGTCCGGTTATTTTGCCTGTAAGCCTTGTTTGAATTGAGAGAAGATTGAAATTGGTTTTTGCATTAACGTCCTCACCGTTTTTATCTAAAAGCTCGTTAGCAGGATAAAGCAGAAAGTGACCCTCACGCAAACTTACTGTCTGCCTTGTATCATAAAAGAAGTCTGTTCTCACATAGCCATTGAAAGTGATGCCAAACTCACTTTTGTCTTTTTCCTGTGGGTAGGATGTATATGTAAGAGAGATGATAGTAGAAATCATTAATATGTAAAACATATTTCTTTTCATATGTACTCCATTTTATTCGAAAGTTTCGGTATATATTTTTTATTACTAAAATCGGGTTTGAAATTTTTACTTTATTTTTTTTAAATGAAATTAAAAATCACACCCGATCTGTTTGTGCAATCAGGTATAAAATTCAAAGAAAAAGCCCGGATTCATCCGGAGGTTTTCGTTTTAGATTTTTCATTCAAACCGGAAATTTATCTGCCGGTAATAAAACAAATTCTATTACTGCAGTCTCTTGTTGCGTTTTTAGAATGTACACTTAAATGAATCACTGCTATTGCCCTTTTTACAGTGACGTTTTGGAATTATTTATTATTATTTAATTGTAGAATAATTTTCTATCTATAAAATATTTCATTATTAATTCAAAGTTTCCTTTTCTTCTGTCTTAAGAACTTTATCAAGATCAAGCAGTATCAGCAGCCTGTCTTCTAATTTGCCTACCGCTGTTATGTAGTCTGAATTTATT
>CAZIDB010000010.1:0-40699 GCA_964537965.1 uncultured Melioribacter sp.
GTATATCCCTTTGTAGTAGGCGGCTCGCCAACTGTTAAACCAATTTCACGCTGCGCCATCGCAAAGCGCGTTACGGAATCCATCATTAAAACCACGTTCAATCCAAGGTCGCGGAAATATTCTGCTACTGTTGTTCCAATCATTGCCGCTTTAATTCTTAAAAGAGCCGGGCTATCGCTTGTAGCCACAACAACAACGGAGCGCTTTAAACCTTCTTCTCCAAGATCCTTTTCAATAAATTCTCTTACTTCCCTTCCTCGTTCGCCAACAAGAACAATAACGTTAACATCCGCATTTGTATTACGTGCAATCATTCCTAATAAAACACTCTTGCCAACACCGCTGCCCGCAAAAATTCCAACCCGCTGCCCTTTACCGCACGTTAATAAAGAATCAATTGTTCTTACACCCGTTTGCAGTGGTTCAGCTATTCTGTTTCTCTCCAAAGGATTGGGTGGTGAATTATGAATTCTTCTGTAAGAAGAAATATCTATAATACCTTTGCCGTCAATTGGATTTCCAAGACCATCGATAACTCTGCCCAGCAATGCCTCGCCAACACCAACTGTAAAACTTTGTCCCGATGCAATTATTTCGCATAACGGAGAAATTTTTTCAACTTCACCAAGCGCAATAGAAAGCACTTTACCTTCTTTAAAACCAACAACCTCGGCTTTACAAACTTCCTCGCCGGATTTATTTACAATTGTGCAGATTTCACCAAGAGTAACATTTGGTCCCGAGGAAATAATTACCAATCCAATTACATCAGTTACCTTGCCGTTCAGTTTAATAAGATCTGCCCGGGCAATTACATTGGAAAAGCGTTCTATGTATAAATCGTTTAAGTCCATCTATTCGTTTGATGAAAAATAATTTTTAAAAATCCTGCCAAGTTCTTCCAGTTGAGAAGATATTCTTGCATCAACATTCCCTACTTCAGATTCAATAAAGCATCCTCCCTGCTCAATATTTTCACTTATTTCAAATCTTATTTTAGTATCGGAGGAATCAAGGAAATGGATATTCCCGGCATTTAACAATTCAAAATCTTTTGGATTTATCTTAACAAGAATATCGTTTGCACCTATAATTTTTTTAATGGAATTTCTAATTGTAGTTTCAATTGTGGATTTGTTTTCTAATTGGTTAGAAAGAATTTTCTCGGCAATACTTATTGACACTTTTGATATCACTTCCGGAATAGTGGAATCAAAATCCTCTAATTTCTCTTCAAAGCTTGAAAGTATTCTATAAAACTCTTCCGCTTTTTTAATCAGCTGCGCTTCAAATTCATTCTGAAGCTGCTGCCTTGCACTTTCAAAACCTTCCTGGAAAGCTTTCTCATATTTAAGCTGTTGTTCTCTTTTTATTTCAGCTTCGGAATTAAATTCTTCATTCGCTTCAAATGAATATTCCCCGGTGAGATCTGCTTTATAATTTTTGGGCTTGGATTTTAACCTGATTACACTAGACATATACTTCTTCTGAGCCTCCTCTTCCCGTAACACTTATTTCACCCTGCTCTTCAAGGGCTTTGATTACATCAACAACTTTTGCCTGTGCAGATTCTACTTCCTTTAATTTAACCGGACCCATGTACTGCAATTCCTCTTTCAGCAGGTCAGCAGCTCTTTCAGACATATTTGAAAAGATTTTTTCTTTTACTTTCTCATCTGCAATTTTAAGTGCAAGAGCCAGGTCTTTTCTATCAACATCTTTAAGAATTCTCTGAATATCTTTATTCTGTATAAGAACAAGGTCATCAAACAGGAACATTAATCTTTTTACTTCAAGGGCAAGCTCAAAATCAAATGATTCCATTTGTGCAATAACTTCTTTGCTAAAACCGATGCTTGTTTTATTTAATACTGCTGCAAGGTTTTTAGGACCACCAATTTTACTAATAGACTGCCCGATTGCTCCGCCTGCAATTTCATCAACTACTTTTTCTATCTGCTTAAGAGTCTGCGGAGATATTTTTCCAAGAGTAGCGATTCTGTAGGCTACTTCGCTTCTGACTTCCTGAGGTAGTTCTTTTAATGCACCTGCCGTCTGGTCAGGAGAAAGGTGTGCAAGTATTACAGCAACTGTTTGAGGATGTTCCTTGTTAAGAAAGCCTATAAGCTGAGCAGGATCAGCTTTCTTTAAAACATCAAAGCCACGTAATGTAGTAATACTCTTAACCTTCTCAATAATTTCAATTGCTTTAGTCGGGCCAAAGGATTTTTCAAGAACTTCCTGAGCATATTCCAGGCCGCCTTCAAGCATATATTGTCTTGCCGTAACCATATCGTAGTATTCTGTCATCACGGCATCTGCAACATCAGAAGAAATATTTCTTACTCTCGTAATTTCTGCGGATATCAATTCAACATCTGCAGGGTCAAGGTTTTTAAAGACTTCTGCTGCTGTTTCTATATCTAAAGCAATAAGCATTAATGCAGCTTTCTGAACACCATTCAGTTCAATATTTTTTGCGCTTTTGAGGTTTGAAAAATTATTAGTACTCATCTTCTCTTAACCAAAGATTAATTAATCTTGCTGCTTCGACAGGATTTTTTGCAACATAGTTGATGAGCTTTTCCTGTCGTACTTGTTTTGATAAAGCCTCATCACTTATTTCGTCTGTAATATCGCCAATTTCCAGCGGCTGTTTTTTCTTCTTAGGCTGATGAATCATTTTCTTTTCTTCGGGCTGAGGTAATACACTTGGTTCAAAATGCTTATCAAGAAAAGGTCCCTCTGCAGCGGCAAGGTTCATTGTTGATATAACTATTTTCTCATTCTTCAATCTCTTTAACAGGGTTTTAAGAACAAACATAGCAGCAAGAATTGCTGCAACGATTACAATAAGGTTCATATACTTATCAATTCCATTTTCAGAAGAAGAGTCATCCAAATCCGTGTTAAGCGAGGTGGCTCCTTCAAAGGACATATTAATAATTGAGACTTCGTCGTTGCGGTTTATATCAATACCAACAGCCTGCTTTACAATCTGTTCAAGCTGTTTCATTTGTTCTTCAGATCTTGGAGTAAAAACGGTTTCGGTTTTTTCCCCTTTAACAACCTGTTTAGGAATTCCGTTAACAACAGCAGCAACCGTAATTCTTTTAATATTTCCTGTTTCTTCAATTACATGCTGAATGGTTTTGCTAACTTCGTAATTAGTTATTGAGCTTGTATTATTTACAGAATTTGAATCACTTATACTTTTACCGCCACTTTCACCCTTTGTGGTTTGTTCGCTAATTGCTACCTGGGATTCAGGATCATACTGTTCCATAGTTTTCTCAACCTGGTTAAAATCAAGGTCGGCATTTATTTTAACTATAGAGTTACCATATCCCAAAACGTTATCAAGAATATTCTGCGCTTTATCTGCAAGGTAATTTTCTACATTTGTTTTAATTTCATATTGTTTATTTGTAAAACCGTTCAAAGGACTTTCATTAAGTTCTTTGGAGAGTAATCTTCCCTTTGTATCTACTATTGTAACAGCAGCCGGAGTTAAACCTTCAACGCTGCTTGCAACAAGATGAGAAATTGCAAGAATGTTATTCTGTGACATTTCAAATGAAGAATTTAATTTCAGCACAACAGAAGCGGTTGGATTTTTCTGCTCTTCCTTAAAAACCGATTTAGCCGGAAATACTATGTGCACACGCACGGCTTCAATTCCATTCTGTTGAGTAATTGTTCTTGCAAGTTCACCTTCAAGAGCTCGTTTGTAATTCAGCTTCTGCATAAACTCAGACATACCCATTGTTGTTTTATCAAAAATCTCGTAACCAACAATACCCGAATTCGGAATTCCTTTTCCTGCTAATGCAAGGCGTGCTTCATAAACTTTTTCTTTCGGTACACGAATGGTTTGTCCATTATCATCAATTTTATATTGTATCTTCTGGGCGTTCAGATATTCAATTACCTTTGAAGCATCTTCCTGCGCTAAATTTGTGTAAAGAGCCTGGTAATTTGGTTCGTTAAGAAAAAACAACACTACAACAAATATGAATAAAGCGCCTACTACAACTGCGCCGATAAGCATTCTCTGTTGCAATGTCAGCTTGTTGAATATCTGGATAAGATTTTGCAAATAATTATTATTTTTCTGTTCCATCAGCATCACATTCTGCTTATTTCACGATACATATCAATTGTTTTATTTCTAATCTCAACAAGTAAGTCAAGACTTGTTTTTGCCTTTTCGCCGGCAATCATAACTTCGTGTAATTCAACTCCGTTACCGGAAACAAAATCATTCAGAGCCTGGTTGGAAGTTGCCTGGTCTTCATTTACCTGTTTTAAAAAGTCAGTAAAGACGTTACCGAACTCAAGCCCGTTAGCGCCTCCGGTTGTTTTTTGCAATGAACCCAGTTTCAATCCACCGGTAATGCCTTCTATATTCATTTTAACCTCTCTTATCGAAAAGTGAACCTAAAGATACGCCGGACATTTTACCGCTTGATTTATAGAAATGATAATCAAGAATTTCGGTTTTGTTTTCCGGGTAAAGTTTTGTAAAAAAATCTTTTTCTTCTTTTGTTACCTGGTCTGTCTTCTCCTGCTGCTTTGCCTGAACAGAAGTCTGAACTTTATTTGCACTGTAAGGGGAATAATTTCCTATTGTACCTGATTCAATTCTCATTATATCTCCAATGAATCTTTTGCAATTTGTTTTGCCGCATTAAAAGCAGTAAGGTTGGATTCGTAACTTCTTGTAGCTGCTATCATATCCACCATTTCAGTAACTATGTTTACGTTAGGCATCATTACATAACCTTTCTCATTTGCGTCCGGATGGTCCGGCATATAAACCATGTTACCGGGTTCGCCATCCTGGTTTTCCTGGATGTTTACAATTTTATCATTAACACCTTCCGGCTTTATTTCAACTTCCCTAAAAATATGTTCAGGATCGGTAGTTTTTAATCTCAGTTCGTTTTGAAATGATTCCGGGGCCTTTGATTGTTTCTCTCCGTTAACAACTAAATATTTTCTCTGGTATGTTGTACCTTCTGCTGTTTTGGTAGTATCAACGTTTGCAATATTTTCTGCAATAAGATCCATCTTCTTTCGCTGGATACTCATACCTTTTGCGCTTATATTGAAACCGCTGAAGTTTAGGTTCACTTTCATGATACGCTTCCTTTTATTACGGACTGCAAAGTTTTAAAGTAAGATGAGAGTCTTTTGGCGGCAAACTTATACATTAGAGAATTTTCAGCAAGGTCTGCCATTTCTTTTTCAATATTAACATTGTTAACACCTGAACTTAATTCGGGGCTATTATCTTTAACAACTACATATTCCGAAGCAGGATTTGAATTTTTTGTTGTGTCGAAATGTCTTGACTCGGTTGCCTTCAGATTTGAGTTCATCTGTTCGCTTAATAAATCATTAAAGCGGACTTCTTCTCTCTGGTAGTTTTCAGTTGATATGTTTGCAATATTTTTGCTGATTGTTTTCTGCCTTAATGCAGAATAAGAAACTAATTTTTGAAGTACTTGTATTGTTGGTTCAGGCATAATTGCTTCTTCTTTTTTTTATTTCTAAAGACAAACAAAATGCCAGTTGAAAACCTTTGATTAATTATGAATTAGGTAAAAAATCCATACTAAGGCTGGCTAAATATGAACACCTGATAATTATTGCTCAAAATATTTTAAATTCTTTTATTTGAAAAACTAATCGTAATTATCAAAAACACTTTGCTAAAAGTAAGCGTAAGATTAAGGACTTTGTTCGGAAGGATTTCGGCAGATTATTCTGAATAGTCTAAGATTACGGATTTGGTTTCTCCGCACGAGCAGACAAACTTTATCTCTTTAATATTTTCGTTTTCATCCTTTCTTAGGATTATCTTTACACCGTTATGGCTTTCTTCTTCAATATTAATAATAGATTTACCAAGCAGGTTAACACTATCAGCTTTAATAATATTCTTGGATTTCATTTCACCATGGAAATTAGCATCTCTGTATACATAATCTTCAAATTGTTTCTTCATTTTAAAAAGCCATATTAATTATTGTAGGAATTTTTTCAAGTGGTGCAATTACATCGGCCAGGTTTGCATCTACAACAGCTTTCGGCATTCCGTAAACAACACAACTTTCTTCATCTTGTGCAATTGTTGTACCACCGATATTTTTTAATTCTTTCATCGCATCGCATCCGTCTCTTCCCATACCTGTCATAATAACGCCAAGAGTATTCTTGCCGTAAACTTTAATAACCGAATTCAGCATAACATCAACCGATGGCCTGTGCAAAGTAGTTGAAGGTTCTTCTGAAATTTTAATTCGTACTCCGCCTGTAGTGCTGTAATCAAGAAGCATGTGGTAACCGCCCGGGGCAAAGTATACAGTGCCATTCTTAACAAGTTCTGCATTTTCCGCTTCCTTAACTTCAAGTACACTTAATGTGTTAAGTCTATCCGCTAACGATTTTGTAAACTTTGGCGGCATATGCTGCACAATAAAAATAGGGCAGTTTATATTTTTAGAAAAGTTAGGTATAACCTTCTGGAGAGATAAGGGTCCGCCGGTTGATATACCAATTGCTATTGCTTTATAACTTTTTACAGGCAGCCTGCTTTCAAAAGTCTTTACCGGGGCAGGAATATCTTTTTTCTGTGATACTCCTCTAAGTCTGCTTAGTCTTAATTTAAGCTCATTTTGTTTAACAATAGATTTTACTTTCTGTATAAGGTCTTCTTTAATATTAATAATATTTACATTAACAAAAGACAATTCCTTGGGAATAAAATCTACTGCACCAAGTTCCATAGCTTTAATTGTTGCATCGGCGCCGTCTGTAGTAAGCGAGCTTACCATAAGAACGGGAACCGGCCGTTCAGCCATAATTTTCTGCAATGCAGTCAACCCGTCCATTCTTGGCATTTCAATATCAAGCGTAACCAAATCCGGCAGAAGTTTTCTGTTAAGTTCAAGACCCTCTAAGCCGTCCTTGGCTGTCCCGATAACTTCAATATCCGGGTCCGAGGTAAGCATAAGACTTAAGGACTTCCGCATAAATGCAGAGTCATCAACTATTAATACTTTTATTTTTTTTATCAATTAGTTCTCCATTAGTCCATGAATAACTTCGGCCAGATCGAGAATTACAACAACTTTACCGTCTCCCATAATAGTAGAACCGGCAATGCCATGTATGTTACCCAAATAACTGCCAAGAGATTTAATAACAACTTCTTTTTGACCAAGCAAAGAATCTACTTTTATACCAAATCTTTTTTCTGCAATACCAACAACAACAACATACTGCCATATTTTATTTTCACCGTTACCGGAAAGACGATACAATATTTTATCTACATCAACTAAAGGTAAAACGGAATCGCGAAGGTTTATTACTTCCTGTTTGTTAATTGTATGAATCTGGTCATTATCCACTCTAACAACTTCAATAACGGAATTAAGCGGAATTACAACAGTCTCCTTGTTAATATCAACAAGAAGTCCCTGTATAATAGCCAGGGTAAGCGGGAGCTTGATAATTATTTTAGTTCCTTTACCGGTTTCAGATTCAATATTAATAATGCCACGCAGCTTGGAAATATTTGTCTTAACGACGTCCATTCCAACACCACGACCCGAAATATTTGTTACTTTTTCTGCAGTTGAAAATCCGGGCAGAAAGATAATGTTAAATGCATCCTGTTTTGTTAATTCTTTGGCTTTTTCCTTGGTAAGGATTCCCTTCTCAACAGCCTTTTCCTTAAGCTTTTCCGGGTCCATACCTTTGCCGTCATCTTCAACTGTAATTATTATATTATTCCCCTCATGTTCGGCAGACAGTGTAATTGTTCCTTTTTCAGTTTTTCCGCTGTTAGCTCTTATTTCTGGTGTTTCAATACCATGATCAATTGAATTTCTAACAAGGTGAACAAGCGGATCATTGATTTCTTCAATCAGGGTTTTATCAAGTTCGGTTTCTTCACCTTTAATTAAAAGCTGAATATCTTTTTGTGTTTCTTTACTAAGGTCGCGGACGAGTCTGGGAAATTTATTAAATACTTTACCAATTTTAATCATTCTTGTTTTCATTACAGCAAGCTGTAGTTCGGTAGTCATAAGGTCTATATGCCTTGAAGTCTCTGCAAGATCGCGCGTTATTTTTGCTCCTTCATATTCTGTTGATGCTTCGTGATAAATCTGGCTAAGCCTGTTTCTACCAAGCACAAGCTCAGAGACAATATTTACAAGATCATCAAGACGATCTACATCAACACGGATTGTGTTATCACCTTTCTTATGAGCAGACTCAATAATTTTTTCCTGCCTGGATGTTTCTGTTTTTTGTTCTATCGGCTGGGTTTCAGTAACAGGCACTTCTTTTATATTACCGGCAGTGGTTTTTTCTTTTTCAACATCCTTAATTTCCGGCACCGCAATATCCTGATCCTTCGCAAGGGCTTTAAGATTTTCCTCAAAAGAAATTGCAGCTATCTCAGTTTCCGACAACTCTTCTTCACGTTTACCGCTTTTCGCTTCGATATTCTTAAGAATATCCTCGAGCATTTCAATTGCATCCTGGACATTTACATCTTCATTCTTATGTTCTTCAATATGAAAAAGGAGTTCCTTTAATTTATCATACGCCTGCAGAATTCCGTCCATCATTTCTTCGTCAAGAATAACCTCAGCTTTTCTTAGCTTGTTAAGCAGATCTTCAGCCCGATGAGTTAGCTTCATCATTTTTTCAAGTCCAAGAAATCCCGATGTACCTTTTACAGTATGGTATGAACGGAAAATCTGGTTGAGCAGATCAATATCCTGCGGTTTGTTTTCAAGTTCAACAAGGTCTAAGTCCAATTTTTCAAGAATTTCTTTTGTTTCTACAACAAAGCTGTCAAATATTTCCTTCATATCAGGATCATTTAACATTGCGTATTTGTCCTGGTCATTCATATTTTTTTACTTAAATAGTTTATCAATTTCTTCCTGGGAGGTTTTTGCAGATCTTTGATTTAACAGGTCATCTGCAACTTGTTGTTTGCTTGCACCATCATAGTATGATGCGTTAGAATCAAAAGTAGAAGTATCTGTATGAATCACTTTCAGACTTTTTAATTCATCTGCTAAATCCGCTTGTTCAATATTCATAATTATTGAAGTAAGCGCATTGTGAACAGATTCAATTAGATGGTTAACGGCAGCTAATTGCTGCGCAGTAATATCCTGTACCTGGAGAGATAAAGTAATTTTATAAGAATCGTCGTTAACAAGGTTCAGGTTTTCCTGTACTTTTTTAATTGAGTTTTGAGAATCGGGCTCAAGTAAAATTTCATCCAATAATTTAATTGCTTCGATATTACCGGAGAGAGACTTTTTAAGGGCTTCAAGTTTAGCGAGCTTTGTTTCTTCTTTTTTGAAGAGTTCATTAATTATACTGTTGGATTGGTTAATCCTTTCGGAAATCTGGTCTACAAGATCGAGAATTTCTGTTGTTGCAAGCTCGTTTGCGCTGGTTACGTTATAAATATGATTTGATGCCTGGGGCATTTTTGTTGTGCTTTCGGCAATAGATGAATTAATATTTTCAAGTAAAGGAACCACGTCCTTCATAAATTCTGTAAGGCTTTGTACAATCGGAACTACTTTTTCTACAAATCTGAAAATCGATTTTAAGTCATTCAATTTTTCAAACAGGGTGCTCATGTTATTGTTGCTTGATGTTATCATATTTTTACCTCTTAAGCTATAGCTGCTAATACTTGATCAATTTTTTCTTTGAGCACCTGCGGTGTAAAAGGTTTTACAACATAGTTGTTCACTTTAGCCTGAAGCGCTTCAATGATATCTTCTTTAACGCCGCGTGTTGTAACCATTAATATCGGCGTCTTTTCAAGAGCAGGATCGCTGCGGATGGCTCTGGTTAGCTCCAATCCTGATAATACCGGCATATTCCAATCCGTTATTATAAAATTTATTGTGTTATCGGAGACTAATCTTGTCAGCGCTTCTTTACCATCGGAGGCTTCAATAAAATTATTATAACCAAGGTTTTTAAGAGAGTTGGTTACAATTCTGCGCATTGTAACAGAATCATCAACGACTAAGAATTTTAAATCCATATTTACTTCCTCATCAATTTAGATATTTTGATACTTCATACTGAATTCTTTTAGGATCGAAGGGTTTGATAATATAAGAATTTGCCCCTGAAGCTAAACCCTTTTCAACATCCCCTTCTTTAGATAAAGATGAAAGAATAATAATAGGAATATCTTTAAATCTTTCATCCTGTCTTATTGTTTTAATAAGTTCATAACCGTCAAGGTTGGGCATATTAAGGTCTGTAATTACAAGGTCAATATTACTTTGAGGCAGCTTTTCAATTGCTTCCATACCATCAGAAGCTGCAATAACTTCGTAACCACGTATACTTAAGGCAATACTAACAAATTTCCTTATTGTCGGCGAATCGTCTGCTATTAAAATCACTCTTGCCATCAACTACTCCTTTTTATATCCAATAGTTTTCGGATAACTAATAAGTTTAAATGCTTTGGAAATCCCATGAAGAGTCTCGGAATAACCGATAAATAAGTAGCCACTTTTATTTAATGCATCATATAAGCGGGATATAACTTTTATTTTTGCTTTCACATCAAAATAGATTAAAACATTGGCGCAGAAGATGACATCAAAGTTTATCATTGATTTCATTGCCAGGTCATCAAACAGATTCAGGAATTTAAAACTAACGTTCTGCTTTATTTTACTATCAATTTCATAGTAGCCGTTGTTGGATTTGAAATATTTTTTAAGGTAATAGGCTGGCGCATTACGTATTGAATAATCCCGGTACAATCCTTTTTTTGCGGTATCAAGGACAACATGATTTATATCCGTGCCCACAATTTCATATTCAAGGTTGGGGTATTTGGGCTTCAGCATTTCATTTAAGATAATTGCAATTGAGTATGCTTCTTCGCCCGATGAAGATGCGGCGCTCCATATTCTTATTTTATTATTCAGTTTCCCTTTATTTGCCAGTACATCAGGAATTACATTTGTAACAAGCGCATCAAGCTGCGGCTGGTTACGGAAGAAATAAGTCTCGTTTATTGTAATTGCTTCAAAAAGATATTTCTGTTCGTTAATCTTATCTGATCCGAATTTTACATACTCAAGGTATTTTTCGTATTCTGTAATTCCAACATAACCCATGCGTTTAAGCAACCTGCTTTCAAGAAGATATTTTTTATTATCCTGGAAGTAGATTCCGCACAAATTATAGATATACACTCTCCACTCTTCAAAAGCTTTATCAGACAGGACCGCATCATTTTTGGGTCTGAATGATCCGACAAAATTTTGAGGAGAAGAAGAAGCAGTATTTTGATTTAACATTCAGTTAACCTTTGATATTTAGTTTAACATCCTCTTTGATTTAAAACAATCAAAGCGCGCTCTTGAACCATTTCATCATCATCGTTTGCAAGATTTTTCAACGCCTCGGTAGATTCCTCGCTATTAATTCCTTCGAGAATTTCGATTAACCTTAAGCGATTCCAAACGTTGTTATCACAGCTCATTATATCTATAAAAACAAAAGCTGATGAAACATCAATTGAAAAGATAAGTTCTGTAACTATCCTTCTTATTTCCTCATCGGAATGAGATAAAAGATCAGTTAATGACGTGCACAGGTTATGTGTTTCCATTTTAGATAAAAAGTTAAATACATCTCCCGGCGCAGAATTTACAAATTCAAGTGTCATTTCCAATAGCGGTTTTAGATTAACCGCGTTTAATTTTAAATGACCGATTACTTCCGTATAAAAAACTTTCTTGTTACTGTAAAAATTGCTTTTGATATTGTCGTCTATTTCCGGGTCAAATCCATATATCTTATAACATGCGTCGTAGATTTCTTTATCTTTAAAAAACTCAAGCAGGTAAGATGCGTTCTTCTGGTATGTAATTTCAGAATAGAGCAGTGTATTTAATATTGCATGCTTAATGCTTTCCTCATACGGAATATCAAGTGAAAATTTTTCTTTTAAACTTTTAATTGAGGAAACAGCAGCCCAGGTAAGCGGTGGCTGGATATTACTTAATTCAGACTGAAGGAAGAAAAACGTGCTTTCATCTCCAATTCTTCCAAGAATTTCCAGCATAGAAAACTTTGTAAGATCATCAGAACTTTCATAGTGGCTTTTAACAAATTCAAGCGCTTTTTCATCTCCCATTTTTCCAACGGCATCAACAATTGTCGGGCGGTATAATTCGCTCTTATCATAAAAGGAAATTATTTCATCAAGGTAATTAGTAGCTTCAATATTACCAAGGGCTTCAATGCAGGCCAATATAACATTTTCATTCTGTATTTCATTAAGTAGTTTTACAATTGCATCAGCAGGTTCATTGCTGCCAATCAGGCCTAAAATATCAACAAGAAATTTTTTATCATCATCATCACCTTTGGGAATAAAAGAAAGCATTGCAGCAATAGAAGAAGTTCCTCTTTTCAGCAACACCTCTCCGACAAAATTACGAATAGAAATTTCCGGTGAAGCGATATATTCAACTATATATTCGGCAATTTTATTATTTGCATTGTAAATAAGGGCAAGGCTCACCGTATCTCTAACCCCGGTATCAGGATCGGAAATCATTGAGCAAATAAGTTTTGCTGTATCATCACTCATTTCTTCAGATAAAAATCTTTCAACAGCCTGGCGTCTTACAGCTGCATCTTCAGATTTGATTGATTGAATTTCTTTTTCAGTTAATCCAGAAGTTGACATTAATGGTCCTCTTAAATGAAATGATCTGGCTAAATCTTTTAATATTATCGGTAAAATTTGAATTTCTTCGAGAGGTAAAACAATAATAATGCCCGTTTTTTTTGATTTTTTTTCTGATTTTCCTGAGACGTTCTGCATAATATTAGCCAGAAGAAGAATAATGTATAGTTGCTTTCTTAAGAAAATGAATCTTCGGAATTAACCTTTAAAAATTTATTCCGGAAAAGTAAAGCCGTCTTTCCTTAAAAGTAAATAATATCATAAGAATTTCGGGAAGCAGATTAACGAAAGAGGAATTTCAATTTACTTGTTTCTAACCGTTCTGCGGGAATAGAACGTGGAAAGATTATTTAAATGAATTATCGTTTGAATGAGTATGTTAAGACTTGTTGCAAGAGTTAAAAACGCACCGATATAAATAAAAGTCGGATTAAAATTAACAAAGCCGTATAACATTAAACCAACACCGATTAATAAAGCGAGCGCAATAAACGAGATCAGTGAATTGGAAAGTTGTTTACCACTCAATTTTTTCAGCAATGGTTTTATCCCTGTGTAAAAATAATTTATTAAAGAAGTTTTTTGATTAAGATCTATTCTAACTTTCCGGTTCCGTAACTTTCTTTGTAACCTCAATTCCAAGCTGAGTCATCCGGTACCTTAGTTTTGAGCGGGATAACCCAAGCACCTTAGCTGCTTTAACCTGGTTTCCCTTTGTAATATCAAGCGTTTTCAATATTAAAGTTTTTATTACGGAATCTATTGAGATACCTTCTTTAGGAATTTTAAGAGAGAAAATATCTTCATCTTTTGGTTTGGTTTTTACCTCTTCAACAAGGAAACCGAAATGTTTTATTTTTAACTCGTCGCCATCCATCATAAGTATTGCCCGTTCCATAACATTACGCAGTTCGCGTACATTACCTTTCCAATATTGTTCTTCTAATAATTTTAAGACTTCCGGTTCAATACCTTTTATCTGTTTAAAGAATTTCTGGGCAAATTCGTTCATAAAGGAATAAACGAGCATTGGTATATCCTCTTTACGTTCGCGTAAAGGTGGAATAGTTATTCTTGCAACATTAAGCCTGTAAAAAAGATCTTCCCTGAAATTTCCTTTCTGTACTTCATTTTCAAGGTTTCTGTTTGTAGCAGCAAGAATTCTTACATCAACAGAAATTTCCTTTTCACCGCCAAGCCTGTAAAATTTCTTTTCCTGCAATACCCGTAAAAGTTTTACCTGAAGATCAAGACTCAACTCACCAATCTCATCCAATAAAATTGTACCGCCATTTGCAAGCTCAAATTTTCCAAGTTTTGTTTTTTGAGCAGCACCTGTAAAAGCTCCTTTTTCATGACCAAAGAGTTCGCTCTCGGCTAATTCCTTAGTAATAGTTGCACAGTTAACGGCTACAAATATTTTATTTTTTCTTGGGCTAAGCTGATGAATATACCTTGCAAAAACTTCTTTACCGGTACCGCTTTCACCTTCAAGCAGTATAGTCGTATTCTCACTTACAGCAAGTTTTTCTACTGCATTAAGAACTTTTAAAATCGGTTTGCTTCTACCAAAATACTCTCTTTCAATCTGAACATCCGGTGATAGAATTGCCTGGAATTTTACAACTTCAGATTTAAGGTCTAAATGAGAAGTTATTTTTTTTAGCGTCATGTTAAGCTGATCCATATCAATCGGCTTAAGTAAAAAATCGTATGCTCCAAGTTTCATTGCATTAACTGCAATTTTAACATCAGCGTATCCTGTAATCATAACAACAGGTATGTTAGGAAAATCTTTCTGTAATACTTTTAAAATTTCCAGACCGTTATGAGTTGTAAGGTATATGTCCAGCAGAATGATATCAGGCTCGTAAACTTCAAGAATATTAAAAACCCTTGAAGCATCTTCGCAGGTTCTTATCTCGTAATTATTTTTTACAAGAATTCTTTCCAGGGCGGTGGCAAATAAATGGTCGTCATCTATAAGTAAAATTTTATATCCCATAAAAATCACCTGTTATTTAATTCCGGAAAATCCACAAAGAACCTGGTTCCCTTTCCATACTGAGATTCAAAATAAATTTCTGCCTTATGTTCTTCCAAGAGTTTTTTACATACACTTAATCCAATACCGGTTCCTGTTTTTTTACTTGTATAAAATTCTTTGAAAACGTTTTCTTTGTCGCTTTCTTTTATTCCAATGCCAAAATCTTCAATCACAAGCCGAATGATTGCTGAACCATTTTTTTCTGTTCTGGCTGTTTTTACAATAATGTTTCCGCCGTTGTTGCTTGCTTCTATAGCATTAGTGAGTAAGTTTAATATTACTTGTAGAATCTTATTCCTGTTTACAAATAACGGCACAATGTTTTCACCAAGCTGCTTATCAAACAGGATAGAGTTTTTGGTGGCAACCGGATTAAGAATTACAATTGCCTGTTCAATTATTTCGTTAATGGAAGTAACTTCTTGTTCATCCATTGGTCTCCTGGAAAACTCAAGAATGTTCTCCATCAGTTTTGTAATTCTTTCAAGGGCAACTTCGCAGGCAAGTATTATATCGTAGCTTTCTTTATCAACGTTTTCGGAATAAACTTTAAGGAAATGCAGATTTAATTTAAGAACAGAGAGCGGATTCCTGATTTCATGGGACAGTGTAGCAGCTAATTTGCCGAGCAGTTCCAACTTATTACTTTGTATATCTGTTTCCATTTATACTTCTATTCTACAAGATTTTATTTTTCCGTCCAAATTTATAAATATTTATCAAAAAATTAAACGGAAGCCTAAGTTTTAGGCAATCAATATAAGGAAAAGAAAGAATGTTTAAATGATTTTATTTTAAAAAAGAAAGATACACAGATTGGAGACGTTACAATTGGAGTTGATTTAGCTGCGGGTAAATATGAAAAAGGGAGTTTTGTTAACTCCCTTTAATATCTTTCAGAATGCCGTCCGCAACTTTGGAGAGTACTTCATCGGAATTATAGTATCCGGAATCAATTTTTGTCTTAATCTCTTCAAGATTTTTAGCACTAACTTTCCCCTCATTCATAAGTTTTGCTTTTTCGGAAATTTCAACCTTGTCAAATTTTGCTGATGAGACGGGCTGATTTTCTTTTTTATCGGTTTCAGATTTTCTTGCTGTTTCGTTTACAACATTTATAAAATTATTTGTGCCTGCGACTTTCAAAATTTCACCTTTTATATAATGCAAGTTTCTTTTGATTATGTAAATTTTTTAACTCCCTGCTAAGAGCTTGGGAATCACTTTCCTTTATCTCAATAATATTATCGAGTCTTTTAACTATTTTTTTAGTCAAAACTTTTAAAGAATCATTAATTTCAGGTATTTTTTTCCCGGGTTTTAAACTCAGAGCCGCTTTTTCATTTTTAGTGTCCGAAATATATGATTTTATCTCTGAAATACTATCTTCAAAATTATAGTCATTAAGATTGTCAAGCTTATCTATAATTGAGTTCAGGTTAGTTTTAATTTTTTCAATATGCGGATTAGAATTCATACTGTTTTACATCGAACTTAAAGAATTATAGATTTCATATAATGAATTAAGCTGCATTTGCATTTCAATATATCTTTGTCTTAATGATTCGGCGCTCTTTTCAATCTTTTCTTTTTTCGAAGTAATACTATCGCTGATTTCTTCAATTGAATCATCTACAGATTTTTTTGCCTTAGTTAAATAGCCTGATGAACCAAGATATGAGCTTACTTTATCATATAATGTAGCAGCAATCCCATTTGTAGAGTTAAACAAAGTCTCAACTTCATCAATTTTTTCATTAAGATTCTGTTCCAGTTTTGCAGAATCGGAAATAGTTAATCCGCTGCTTGTATTAAATGTTATTCCAAGTTTGGAAAGAGTATTGATCTCATCTGAATTAATACCGGCAACCACGCCATATGCAGAACTGCTGAACATTGATAAAATAGAGGAAGCATTTGTATCTCCCAGGAAAATACCCCTGTTACCAAGATCATCTGTAGTGCTTTTTGTTCTTATGTAAGAATAAATTTCATTAAACTTCGTTATAAAACTTTCTATCTTGGATTTTATTGAAGAGACATTGTTAGTAATAGATACCGAAACGGTAGCATCTGTTGTTTCCATTACAGATTTCAAACTTATGGTTGCACCTGTTACAAGATCAGATACTTCATTGGAATCCCTTTCGATATCAACACCGTTAAAGTTGAATTTGGAATTAAGATCTGAAAGTGCATAAACAAATCCAGGCGTATCCTCGCCACCCTCGGTCTGTACATAAGAGCTTCGTGATGTGCCAAGGTTTAATCCAATACTGCTTAGCGCTATATTACTGCCGCCGGATTCATACAGATCCTTTATTCTATTATCATAACCGGAATTTTTTGCTGTAAAAGAAAGCTGGCTTGTTGAAGAGAGAGGAGAAAAAACAGAAGCAACAACAATTCCAGATGCTGCCTTCTGCTTGGTTACTTCAATACCCAAATCATTTACAAGATCAAAACCACTTTCATTACTAATCGAAATATAATCTGAGCTATCATCAACAGAGAGTTTAAGTTTAACATCACCGGCTGACGGTGAATCAATAATTTTTTCTGCGGTAACACCATCAACTTCTTCATTTATCTTGGTAACAAGCTGATCCATCAAATCATCATAATCGGTTGCGCTATCAATAGTAATTGTAGTTTCTGTTCCGTTAATATCAATTGTAAAAGAGGCAGCTCCGCCGGCATAAACGGTTGCACCGGTTTTAGCCGAAGAAGTAACAACTGCTTTATCAGAATTTACAGCATCCCTTATTTTTTCCATCACGGTCTTATTCGTAATTCCTGTTTCATCAAAATCATCGCTGTCAAAAGTAACATCAACATCTGCATAGAATTCACCCGATTCACCGTCACCTGATTTTATTTTAAATGAATGAGTTCCGGTAGTTGTAATAACCGATGAATAACCGTCAGATGCCAGGTCTTTTCCCAAAACCATATCGCTTTTAGCTAATTGATTTACACGTATATTATAAGCGCTTATTGCGGCGCTGTTTGATGCAGTAATTGTAGCAAAACTTGAATTTGACGAAGAAGTGCTTTTACCGGCAAAAATTGAACTGCTTCCTGTTGCTTTCAAATCACTTAGAATAGACTGAAGAGCTGAGAGAGAAGTACTTAATGTTGAGTAGGCTGAAGATATACTTTGGTACTTATCCTTTTTTGTATTTAAAGGACTAATCTTCTTGTTTATCTCGTTATTATAATAACTGTTTACAAGACTATTTATTCCCGAAGTTGAAAGATAGTCAGCCATTATTATGCCTTTTTATTTTTGAATGCCTCTATCCAGGTATCTCTTAGTTCGGTCAGAATTTTCTGAACCACTTCATAATTTTGCTGGCGCATTTGATCCTGGCAGTATTGATATAACCTGAACAGGCCGACGGAAATTTCGCGGGCTTGTACATCATCAAATCGTAAAGCATTAATCAATTCCTGAATAGCTTTGTTTGTTTTATGCAAATCTTTCTTAATGCAATGGAGAATTGCAAAATCATAGATCTTAATTATAATCTGTTCCGGAGTGGCATCCAGAATTTCTTTTAAGAGATATTGATTGACTTTATTTTTTTGGACGTTTGCCATATTAGAATAATACATAAAAATTTCCTGCTCTTTTAATTATTAAAAATTACCCCCGGCAACCAAACCGGGGGAAAACTGTTTGTTCTACTCTGTTAGAAGAGTGAGAGCAGGTTTTGTGGAGCAGTATTCAATTGAGCATACATAGCCGTTCCGATCTGCTGAGCAATTTGTCCCTTGGTTGCATTCAATTGTTCCATAGCAACATCCGCATCAAATATTGAGGATATTGTTGATGTATTGTTTGCAATTGCAGCAGTAAGATATTCTTCCCTGCTGTTTACAGTTTGTATAAGGTTACCAATCCTACCTAATGCAGATCTTACGTTTGAAGTTACTGTTGTTGCATCAAAACCAAGAACGGTTGCATCTGTAGTAGATTGTAAATTGCCTGTTCCGATTGCGGTAGCTAATGTTGCAGAATCTAAATATCCGGCTCCAGCGAAGTCAACCGTAAATGCTGTACCACTTATATCAAAACTTGCATCTGCAATTGCAGTTGTACCATCGGTGCTTGCTAATAACTGAGTTCCATTGATATTTGTGTTCTTAAGTATGGAATCAATTTCAGAAGCTAAGGTTCTGATATCTTTAGCAATGGAAGCTGAATCTTTCAATGGATCAGCTGCATCAACCTGTTTTGCCTGAATAGCATTCAGCTTATCTGTAATCTGCTGCAAAGCAGATTCTGCGGTTGATAAATAATTTTTAGCGTCGGTAATGTTGCCAAGCTGAGCTTTCATTATGCCATTTTGTGCTTCCAACTGTTTACCAACGTTATATCCTGATGTATCATCAGCCACACTATTTATTTTCTTTAATGTAGCTAAACGAAGTTGTGCTGACGCTGTTGCTTTATTGGTTTTTGCTAATGCATTATAAGCTGATAATGCATCTACGTTTGTATTTACTGAGAATCCCATTTTGTACCTCCTTGTCTTTGGTTGTTTAATTCAGGCATCCTTGCCTGTTGGTTATTAATTTTTAATGTATTCTCACTTTTATTATCGACAATCAATTTATTTTTTTTAGTATTGCGAACATTATTTTATAAATCATTTTTCATTCCCGTAATTATTTCCTCTGTTTCAAACATACTTCAATATTAATTATTAGTTATATCTCTTATTGAATGCCTGGAATGTTTAATAAACAGCGTGTGAATCTTTTGGCAGAAGAAATATTTTCCGGCCTGGTAAATTAAAGGTATGAGTGATAAAAATAATTTTTAATACAAATTGATCTGCTGTGTGAATGACTAAAGAGATAGTTTTAAAATAAAAAACCCCCGGGAACCAACCGGGGGTAACCAAAGATAACTACTCTACTAGAAGAGTGAGAGAAGGTTTTGAGGGGCTGAATTCAACTGCGCATACATTGCAGTTCCTATTTGTCCAGCAATCTGGCCTTTTGTGGCATTCAATTGTTCCTGGGCAACATCAGCATCAAAAATCGAACTAATTGTTGCAGTATTGTTTGCAACTGCGGCAGTTAAGTATTCTTCCCTGCTGTTTACAGTCTGGGTTAAGTTACCTAATCTACCCAAAGCACTACGAACATTAGATGCAACTGTTGTAACGTCAAAATCAAGTACCGTTGAATCGGTTGCATTCTGTAAACCGCTTGCAGAACCAATAGCTGTTGCTAAAGTAGAAGGATTAAGATAAGAAGCGCCACCAAAATCTATTGAGAAAGATGCTCCGCCAATATCGAATGATGCGTCTGAAAGAGCTGTTGTACCATCTGTGCTTGCTAACAACTGAGTTCCATTGATGTTTGTATTTTTAAGTATGGAGTCAATTTCTGAAGCCAGTGTTCTGATATCTTTTGCAATAGAAGCTGAATCTTTTAACGGATCATCTGCATCAACCTGTTTTGCCTGAATCTGGTTTAATTTATCGTTGATCTGTTGAAGTGCAGATTCTGCGGTTGATAAGTAGTTTTTAGCGTCAGTAATGTTGCCAAGCTGAGCTTTCATAACACCATTCTGTGCTTCTAACTGTTTGCCGACGTTATAACCGGATGTGTCATCAGCTACGCTGTTGATTTTCTTTAATGTAGCTAAACGGAGTTGTGCTGTTGCGGTTGCTTTGTTGGTTTTTGCTAATGCATTATAAGCTGATAATGCATCTACGTTTGTGTTAACTGAGAATCCCATGATGTACCTCCTTGTATTTTGTTGTTAAATTGTCGGGCTTCCTTGCCCTTGTAAATTATAAAGAACGATTCTCAATTACATTATCGGCGGCTGTTTTATTTTTTTTAGTGCTTTTAGCAAAAAAATTAAAAAAAATTTTTCAACCGTATTTCTTGGCGTTTCAGTTAAAATTTCAAATCCCGATAGATCCGGCTAATAAATTTACTTCCCTAATAACGGGGAAAGTTTTTCAGTCATTATTTGTAGCCGGCTTTTTACCTCGGGAATATGAGAGAAATTTTCTGAGGCAAACTTCAGCAATTCTGAAATCTTACCAAATTCATTCTTTTTAAGTAAGAGAGAAATCAAATAGAAAACAATTGTGGGATTCTGTTTGTCCTTTTCAAAATTTCCGCCTAACAATTCAATTGCTTTACCATCCTGCCCGGCATCTGCAAGTGCGATTCCATATAAATTACAAACCGAAGAATTATCTTTCTCTTTTTCAAAAAGCGTTTCCAGTAATTTTAATTTTAATCCGGAAAACGGATATTCATTAAGCAAATCAAGGAACAGGTCAGTGTTGTCTTTATTAATTATATCAGCAAAAGCTTTTTCTTCTTTGTTGTCCAACTTGATTTTTCTATAAAGTTTATCGATAAGAGCTAAATATAAATTACCGGATTTCCTTTCTTTGCTTCTGTAAGATATTTTAAGTTTGTCCAGCCAGAACTGAAAGCCAGAATTGCTTTTATTTTTAAGCGCAACAATTAATCCGGAATAAATAATCTCTTCATCGTTTAGAAAAAAGTTAATACTTGATTTTATCTTCCCTGCTTTTAATTCATCATTAAACTCGATTGCACATTTCAGGTAATCATCAGCGCCAGCCAGATCATTTAACCTGAAAGATATTTTTGAAGCAAGCAAATTCAGGTACGGCTGCTTTTTATCCAGGTCCAATGCGGTTGAAATATGCCTGAATGCTGCCTGTGTTTTATGTTTCTTTAATTCAACAAAAGCAATTAAGCCAAGCAAATTTGCACGATGGGTATTTTCAAGCGCCTTATCGTTAATAGAAGCCAAAGCATAATTCAGCACTTCATTATACTCTTCAAGAATATTGTAGGTTTGTGCAAGTTGGAATGCTATATAAGAAGATTTATTTGATTTATATTCTTCAAGCAAAAGATTCAGATTTCGGTAGGCTTTACTCTTTTTTGCTTCACCAGACACATTGTAACCAAGATGAATTATTTCAATGCCGGAATCAATTGTCTTGTAATTCAATTCCTTTATTGAAGATTCAATTTGCTCGTGAACTCTGCCTGTAAATTTTAATTTGGGATTGTTTCTGAAAAGACGGGGAAAGGTCATAGAATTATCGCGGCTATATTCGCTATCAATACTTTTCACAATGCACTTAACGGCAAGATTTTCTTTGCGGCTAATTATCTCTTTAATCTCATCAATAGAATCCTTACTTAATCTCTCGTCGGCATCAAGGTAAAGAATCCAATTGCCGCTACATTTACTTAAAGCAAAATTTCTTGCAGCGGAGAAATCATTTATCCAATCGAACGAAAAAATTTTAGCATTATATTCTTCAGCAATTTTTATTGTATTGTCAGTAGAACCGGTATCTGCAATAACAATTTCATCCGCAATTTCTTTAACAGATTCAAGACAATCTTTAAGATAAGATTCTTCGTTTTTAACAATCATTGACAGGCTTAGAAGAGTCATTTCTTAAATTATCCGTTTGTTTAATTTTTTATTAACAATGAATTATGATTTTTGCTCAGACCCAGGAGTTCATTTACTTTTGCCAGGCTTAAGGTTGCAGTTTCATTATGAATATCATTTTTAACTGCCCACTCAAACATTGTTTTAGCAATTTCCGGCAAATCCTTTTTTAGAAGAACTTCTCCAAGTCCTAAACATGCCTGCGATGAAGAAGGTGTAAGTTTCAATTCTTCTTCAAAGTAAATCTGGGCTTTGTCAGTTTCACCGCATATCATCGAAATATTTCCGGCAATGTTAAGCAAATCAGGCAAAGTGATTTTATAATCATCACTTTTATTTTCATCATAAGATTTGATTGCTTCGGTTAAAGATTCATCAGCTAGAACATATTCCTTTTCTTCTATCTGAATTTTCGCCCTCTCAAAATGCTGAACAAACAAATCTTTGTTTACAGGATAATATCTTTTTCTTGTCTTTATCTGTTTCCCTTTTATCCAGATTTCATCCGGTGTGGCACCCCATTTATCTACAAAAATTTTCCCGTTAGTTTTTAATCTGTCGGAATATTTTTTAGTCCCATCTGCCTTAAAACTTTTGGAACCGAAGTGATGAATAAAAACATCCTTTGCTATAACGGTTTTATAACCAGCCAATTGGGCGCGCAGGCAAAAATCATCATCCTCATAATTGCCCGGTGAAAATCTTTCGTCAAGTCCACCTATTTTATCAATTAGTTCTTTCTTTATTAAAGTACAAAGAAAGGCTACTCTGGGGAAATTTAATGTTTGTCCTTTATTCTTTGATGCAACCTGCTCAGCATAACCGTGCATTTCTTCAACTGATTTGTATTTTGCTTCATTATCTTTTTGCAGACCACTCACTTCATTACTTATTGGACCAACAATGCCTACACTACTATCTGAATCAGCAACCGCAATCATTCTTTCCAGCCACCCGTTCGTTACAACAATATCATTATTCACAACAACGACAAAGCTACCATTAGATTTTGCGAATGCCTGGTTGATTGCCTTTGGAAATCCAAGATTCATCTCGTTAAAAATTACTTTTACATTTTGTTTTTCTTTAGCCACATTTTCCAGAAATTCTTTTGTTCCGTCTGTGCTTGAGTTATCGACAAAAATTATTTCAAAACTTTGATTAGTGTTTTTTAAGACCGAATCATAAAAAGTTTTTGTATACTCTAATTGATTGTATGTTGCCACTATAATTGAAGCAGTAAGGTTGTTATTTTGATTTTCAGATTGCGCAACAGATGTTTCAGCTATTTTGGCATTAACATTAAAAGCTGCATTGGTTGGCTTGAACCAATCCATTCCCCACAGCTCCAAAGGTGATGGAACATTACCTTCGCCGTAATGTTCTTTCAGCTTAAGATACAGTGCATCAGTACTTTGCTGAACAAGTTCATCGGTTTTGGATTTTTTTTCTGTCTTAAAACTCTGCTGCCCTTTATGATAAACGAACGTATCCGTTGCAACCAACAGCTTGTAATTATTTAATCTTAGTCTCCAGCACAAGTCAAGGTCATCATTTCCAAGAAACAGTTTTTCATCAAGCAGACCAAGATTTTTAATAACATCTTTCTTCACCATCAGGCAAAAACCAGTCAGCAGTTTTGATTCTACACTTACTCCATCATTCCGGGTTTTTAATTTGCTGAAAATCTGGTCGATTGTCAGACTGCCACTAAGTTTTTCTCTAAGGTACAACTCCATCTTTTGTAAACCGGCAACATAGTTTGAAACCGGGCCAACAGCCCCAACAGAATTGTCTTTTTCAATATGATATAGCAATGAATCAATCCAACCCTTTGGTACAACAGTATCCGGGTTAAGCATAACAATGTAGGGATTAACCGAAGCATTTATTCCAACATTTGTGGCTGCAGAAAAGCCGATATTTTCTTGATTCTGTATGAGCCTGAAATTCTTTTTATTCTTTATGAATGCCTTAACCGTTTTATTTGTATCATCAGAAGAATTATTGTCAACAATTATTACTTCATCTTTGTTTCTAAGCGATAAAGCAAGACTGGTAAGGCAGTTGAAAATATCTTTTACCGAATTATAAGTTACTACAACAACAGAGACCGGGTTAATGTAACCTTCATTTAATATCTGCTTTTCAAGTTCGCTTATGCGCATCTTCTGCTGCACTAAAATTTCCTGGTCGTCTTTGGTAAACTGTGCATACCTGTTGTAAATTATTTTCATAGTTCTTAAAAAATCAGGCAGCTTAGTAGTAACCATATTGGAGTTATCAACTCTGTGGCGATACTCTGAGGTCACTTCCTTAATATGAAGAAAATCATTTTGCAGAGATAATTTTATCCAGAATTCCCAATCTTCATGTGTGGTTAATGTTTCATCAAATCTAATGTCACCGTCAAGGCAGGCTTTATCAAACATGAAACACTGAACCGGGGCAATGTTCAGAACAAAGAGAAAACGTTGAGAGTAATCGAATGAATACTGAACTTCTTTATTAACCGTAAGGAAACTATCACCATCTTTTTTCTGAACGCAACGATTTGCATCGGAATATACAACTTTAGCATTACTTTCTTTTAACGCAGTAAGAAGAACCTCTATATGATTCGGATAAAAAATATCATCATCATCAAGGAATGATATATATTTTCCCTTAGCATTCTGCATACCGGTATTTCTTGCGCCGGCCAAGCCTTTATTCTTTTCGTGAACTATATATTTAATCCGCTGCTTATCGTTCAAAGATTTAATTACACCGCTAACATCTTCACCCGCATCATTAACAACAATGATTTCCAAATTACTATACGACTGCATTAAGACACTCATCAGTGTTCCTTTCAACTGAACCGGGCGGTTATAAGTAGGAATAATTACTGACACAAGCGATTGATCGGTTGCGGATTCAACTATAGCTGGTTGTAATCTATCCGCAAGTTTGCCAACTTTATCTTTCAGCAGCGCTACCTTTTGCCTGACTTCCCTGTTGCATTTGCTTACTTCTTTATTGTCCATATTATCAAGAATTGTTTTCGCCTCCGCCAACATTCCTGAAAGAAGAAGTGTCTGAACAGTTATAAGTTGCTTTTCAATTTCACTTAGTTCGGCTTTGCCAAAACCGGATTGGTTTGCAATCAAATTTCTTAGCAAACCATTAAGCCTGTAAGCATCAAACTTATCCAGGGAAAAAGTATTTGCAGCTAACCGCAATTGATAATTGAAATCATCTTTTGCCGTTTCAGCTTTTTTATTTTTAATTCGCAAGGCAAGGGATTTGTTTACTATTCCAATCTTTTCACCGGCAGTTCTTATTTTTACAAATGTAAGAACATCATCACTGCTTTCAGCTTTATCTTCCCAGCCATTCAGAGATTTAATAAAGTTAGTTCTAAATGCAGAACTCTCATTTGCAAAAAGATTTTTATACATCGCTTCAAGAATTCCGATTGCACCAAACGGTTTAACCTGTTTTGAAACAGATGAAGCATCAATGTAATCCTGAGATTCGTTTACAATATCAATATAAGATGAAACACAGTTTACATGTTCGTTATTTAAAAAGTAACAGGCATACTTTTCAATAAAATCATTCTTTGGTATATCAGAATCACCTGCAACAACAATCATATCCGTATCTATAATTTGTAAAGCTTTGTTTTTCGAAAAGTTGTAATTCTTTTCAAACTCTACAAATTCAACTTTAATTTTTTCATTAAGGGAATTACTTATAAACTCCTTATCAACATTTCCTTTACAAATAATAAACACTTCACCCGGCAGAACAGTCTGGTGCTTAATAGCGCTTAATAATTTTGAAATGTACTCCGGATTCTCTGCATCTGCTAATGCAATTAAAGAAGCGCTTAGTTTTTGATTTGAGGTTGAATTAATATTGGAATTAAAAGAGCCGGGTTTATGAAATTCTACAAACTTTTTATTTATTTCTTTTTGCAGACTTACCGCATCATTATATAAATCGGAATATAGCTTGTATCGTTCATTGTTTGATACAGCAAGTAATTCCTTAACCTTAAATGAAAAACAATCTGCGTTCAGGCTGCTTAAGAATTTATCATGGTATTTAGCCGGAATTAATTCCGGTACTCCGCCGGTATCAGATATTATAAACGGGCAGCCTGTTTCAATTATTTCTAAAAGCGCATAAGGATGATTATCGGAAATATACGGCAGAACACAAATTGATTTAGTATGAAAGTTTTTAATTGCTTTTATTGCTTCTTTCCTGAAGGTAGAAGTCTCCAATACTTCTATCCTGTTATTCAGTGTTTCAAAGTAAGTGTTCTGCTTTTTCATTTCAGGAAAGTAAGGACCGATTAAAATTATTCTTTTTATTTTCGTTCCGATATAACCATCTATATCAAGCAGCGATACCATCTCGGTAAAAACATCGTAACCTTTAACCTTGGATCTCTTACCGTAAAAAATCAGTGTATCAATATCATCATATTTATTTTGAGGAAAGTCTTTGAATTCAAACGGCAGCCTTAGAAATTCCACTTTGTCCTTATTAAAAACATAACCGGCATCTTTGTAAAGATTATAAATAAACCTGGTAGGAAACATTACCCTGTCAGCGTTTTCAAGCGCTATTTTTTCCTTATAAATCACTTCATAAGCAGTTTGATCCAGAAAAGTTTGTAAAACATTTTCCATCTGGATTTTTGTACCGTGCGCACAAATCTGAATGATTAGATCATCTGATAGTATTCCGCTCTTCTTAGCCTGGGATACCCTGTAACCATAACCTTCCACATCCTGAATCTCAACTGTTTTTAAATACGGATACAAGTACTGTATAACTATGATGCTTTTTAAAAGCAGTTCAGCGGTCTCGTTTTTGTTTATTTCCTGCTGGGTAAGAAATTTATCAAATGTAATTAACTTATCACTTTGAATTACATCCTTAGCCGGCAGCATCTTTCCTGTACCGACTAAAAGAATACCAAACTCATTTTTGTTAAATAATTTTTCGGTTTCCTCTACGTAGGAACCAATGCCTCCGCTTAAATTCGCCTTACCATGTTCGTTGCTGCAAATAAGATAATTTAATTTCAATTCAGGAAGTCTTAGTGCTTCAAGATACTCTTCATATTTTTCTTGTATCAGTGAAATGCAAACGGATAGTGAAGAAATATTATTTTCAAGATTGTTTTGTGAACTGACAATTGCAAATCCTCCCGAGTTAAGGAAAAGTTTTAACTCATCCTCTTTCCATTCACGATAAGAAGTTTCATCTACAGGATAATCAATTGCATTAGTTGTTCTTCCCCTTGAAATAATCCAAACGAAATTTTCTTTGTTCAGTAATAATAATTTTTTCAGTTCTCTTAAAATCGTTCTGGGATCTTCTAATTTCTCTATTACATGATCCAGGATAACCAGAGTCTTATCGCCGGCAGAAATACTATTGAGTAGTTCGCCTGCATAATCTTTTAGCGAATCACCTGTTGAGTGTTCTTTTTTCTTCCTTAGATTATCCAGAGAATTAAATTCAACTTTGCCCTCAAACTTAACATTACGAAAAGATTCACCATCTGATAAAGGTTGAAGTAAAAATATCTTATCAAACTTATTCGTAATCAGAAAGTCATTAATGTTTTTCCCTGTTGTCAGATTTAATTCGTTTGGTGAATATTCTGTTGAAACAATAGTTCTGCTTTTTGTTCTTGCACCAAAATTAAATTCCGGGGTCAGGCTAAACAGATCATATTTGGAATCTTCAATCAGGCTTGTTTTTTGTTCCTTAACCCAGTTACGCCATTCGTGCTGAATATTAAGATTAGGATATTTAGACTGCATCCTGTCGAATGAGTTCTGAATTGAATCCTCATTGTATCTTACAAGAACAGCATTCTTATCCACAGACTTATTAATTTTACGGTGATCATGTACCAATTCAATATCATCCATAAGCTTTGCTTTAATCGGAGTATTGTTCAGCAATCCCCTGATTACAAATTCAAAATCTTCAAGACCAACAAACATTTTATCATCATAAAGGCCAAGGCGTTTAAAAAGCTTTCTATTTATAATTGAAGCGCCACCCGGGAAGTTGTTCAGTTTTCCGCCTTCAGTTAAAAGATAATTTATTCTTCCATCAGAGAACTCCAGGGCATTATATGTTACATAATTATTCTCGTGCAGATTAAAAAGCCGGGGAATAAAAACTTCCGTATCAGGGTTGTTTTTAAGATGAACTATAAAATTCCGCAGCCAGTTATCTTTAGTAACATAAATATCATTATCAACAAAGAATGACCACTCTTCCTGCGTATACTGCAGCAGGTAATTTCTTCCAACACCAACGCCAAGATTTTTACCGGCATCAAGAATTTTAATCTGCGAGTATTCTTTGCAGAATTTCTTTAACTGGTAAACAGATTCTTTTGAACTGCCGTTATTAAGTATATAGATTTTCTGACCGGAAGGTATAAAGCTTTTCAGGCATTCAATTGTCTGGTCAACTTTTTCATGGAATAAAATCATTATAGCAAGGTCAACCTTATTATTCTCTGTAATAGCATTAACTTTTGCTTTAATATCCCTTGGATTAAATCTACCGAAGCAGGAGTTGCAATTAAAGTGAGGATATACATCTTCATTAATTCTTTTTCTTATAGTCTGCATCTGGATATTATTATACGGATCTTCTTCCAGGAATAAGTTACCATAAGACACTGCCGGAGTAATTTGTCTCTGGCATCCGCCGATATTTCCCTGCCCGTCTACATTTATTACGTACCCATATGATGCACAATTAAAAGATTTATCTTTTTTATCGATATAGATCGGGCGGGCATTCACATAATTTCTTGTGTTGCAGCGATCTTCAATATACCTGATGATTTCCGTATCCGATGTAGTGATAATTTTTCCCGTGTCGATAGTCTCCACAGAATCATAAGCAAGATAGTTAACAAGGTTTAGGAACGATGGTTTAAGATCGTCACAAAGAGCCAAAATCTTATCAAGCTTTTTGTAGTTATCCTTATTTAAAATATATGAAAAGCCTACGTTGCCGAATCGTTTCTTCAGGGTTGTAAAATTTTCTATTACTTTTTTAAATGCATCAACTTTTACGTATTCTTTATATTCTTCCCCGCTGTAACCGTATAAACTTATTGAGATATAACTTGGAGACTTTTTCAACTGCAATAATCTTTCCGGGTAAGTACCGTTTGTAATAATTCCAACATATTTCCCCTGATCCAGGAGATAATTGACCACTTCCGGAAAATGCCTGGCAATGGTAGGTTCACCTAAACCTGCAACGCAAAATCCCTGTAAAGAAGGATATTCATCAAGAAGTTTTTTTATAACCTCAAGGTCTATTTCTTTATGCTTTGGTTTGCCGACTGTTTGTCTGCTGCAGCCAGCGCAACTAAAGTTACAAACATCCGTAAAATAAAGAGTACACTCGCCCGGCAGCATATTTAAATTCATTTTCATTTAGAGACTTTCCCGTTTTGTAATACGTTAAGATATTTTTTTAATAATAAGTTTTCTTTGTTTACCTGGTCAAACTGCGTTTGTAATTCAGAATAGAATTTTGATATATCCTGGTATAACTGATTTACTTTGAAATAATCCTTCTGTAGTTCGTTAAACTTTTTACCTGGGTTTCCATTAAGCTGGTTATAGGTAAAAAATATTTCAAAAATTAACTTAGCATCAGGAAGTTTATCGTTTAATTTCGTGCCCTTCCCATCTTTTATTTCCTCAAGAAAGCTGCAAAAGCTTTCTTCCGAAATTGCCAAAACTTCTTTTGCACGTTTAACAAGATTTTCCGATTTCAGAATTAAATTTTCTTCAGTTTCATCTAAGGCTTTCTCTAAAACATTTTTTAGTTCTCCAACATTTTCAGCGTCAAACAACCAATCATAATCTCTGTCAACAATCTCTTCCAGTCCAGTACCTTTAGGAACAATTACCGGGACACCGGCTAATATAGCCTCAAGCGCCACATTACCAAACGGCTCCCATCTGGAAGGAAATACACAAACGCGGGATTCTGCCAGTCTTTCTATCAACTCATCATGTGGCAGGAACTGAAGAAAATGTATTTTGCTTAATTGTTGAGCTGTTAAAATCTCACACCAGTATTCCTGGAATGTTTTTCCGTAGTCATTCCAGTATTGATCTTTCCCCACAAAAAACAATTGGGCATCATTACAATTTGTTTCTTCAATTGTTTGAATGAATGCCTGGATTAGCAAATCAGCACCTTTGCGGTATTCAAGTCTTCCCACAAAGAATACATTTTTAGTTACAGGATTTTGCTTTACTGTGTCCGGCACAAAATCATTGTTTACAAGATTCGGCACCAGCTTATAATTTATCTCTTCAATCTTTATCTGATCTTTTAATTCGTTCATCATTATTTGTGTGGGGAACGTGAAATATTTAACGTTTCGGAATGTAAACTCTTCCATTAACCTGGTTAAAGTGAAATGCTCGTCAATACTATCCCTGTTTTTAACGGCAACCATATTCATCGGCCCTTCAACTTCAATTACAAGTTTTATATCGGGATACATATCATTCAGAGCCTGATTCAGAATTATAAAAAAACCTTCGGCGCCGCAATCGGGCAGAATAACGAAATCAATTTTTGTTTCACCGGCTGCAATTAAACCATCTAAAGCTTTCCACATTAAAAATGAGTTGCCTAAGTTCTGATGTGTCTGAAAATTATCAAGTGATGCGTCAGTATAGACTATTTCGATACCGTCATAATATTTTGCAACAAGATGTTTCTCCACATTTGGGTATTCGTTCGTAATAAGAATTATTCTGTGTCCCCTGCCCTGCATCATTTTCATCTGGAAATAAAAATGAGAACCAATTCCACCATAATAAAATGGAAAGAACTCTCTTGTTACGTAACATATAGTCAATCATTACCTCCCGTAAAATTTAGAATTACTTCTTGAAATAAATCATCTATTCTTTAGAAACCTTGATAAGATAGTTGAGGTTTTCCAGTGCAACTTCATTTGTCTTGTCAATTGCCAAAACTTTTAAAATTGTTTGTTCTGCATTCTCAAAGTTATTTTCAAGAATCTCAATTACTGCCAGATCATTTAAAACATTAACATCAGCAGGATTATCATTCAGAATATCATTTAGCTGTGCTCTTGCGCCAATAAGATCACCCTGTTCAATTAAAGACTCTGCATATAAAAATTTCTTCATATTCGTTTCTTCTGTCTTATCGGAATCATCCTCCAACCTGATAGTTGAAAGGTCCAACACATTATCTTTAATAAAATACCAGGATTTCCATTCCTGCTCCTGTGTAACAAATAACTGAGCATCTTTTTCTTTCATAAACTCTTCTACTGCCCTCTTTACACCAAACACACCGGCTGGAATTACGCCGTCCAGGAAATCATGTCCGCAGAACATTCCACCTTTTTTTAATTTGGGATACCAGGCATTTAAATCTCTTTTACATCCTTCATATGAATGATCGGCATCGATATAAATCCAGTCAAAATATTCATCAGGGAAATGATCCGTAGCTTCAACAGAATCCATCCTATAAATTTTCACATTGTAATTTTCTGAGAATCTCGTTACCACATACAGGTAATTATTCAATTGCTCCCGATAAGAAATATTAGCAACATCAAGGTAGTCATCATCATGCCGCCACCTGTCAATTAAATGTATTGTTCCATTCTTCCATGAATTTCTTATTACCGAAGAAAAGTCTCCTCTTTGAACACCTATCTCAGCGCCGTTGCCCGCATAACCCAAGCGTGTAAATAGTTTTCCAAAATCCAACCTGTTAGTTATCTGCATTCTTTTCTCCTAATAATTAAGAATTAAATCCCTGTACTTTATTAAATCCGCTTCAGATAAGCCTTCAGGAATGTAAGAAACAGCAGCATTATTTTTCAGTTCATTATGAAAAGTACCTTCTTTCAAAGCTCTGAAATATCCGTTTGTATTTTTAATCGGTTGATATAAGCTTACCCACTTTTTATACAGAAACGGTTTAAGTTCCTTAACAAATTGAAATGTGTTTTGTAGGCTTTCTTTTGTTTCACCGGGAAAGCCGATAAGAAACAAACCATTCACTTTAACATAGTTTGAAAGCAGCCTAATTTTATCAAACGCCTTATTGATTGTAAAATTCTTCCCCATCATCTTTAGCATTGAATTGTCGCCTGATTCAAGCCCAACCTGAACTTCGGTTGGTTTAAATTTTTGCATCACTTCGGCAATTTCTTCGTTTATCAAATTAACATGGGTAAAGAAAAGATTCCGGTCATCAATATTTAAGTATTTCCTTTTAAGTTCACTGTAGATATTCAGCATATGTTCTTTCTTCAAAGTAAAAATGTCATCGGCAAAAAAAATTTCATGTGCACCTTGTTCCAGCAGGAGCTGAATATTGTTCACAGTATAATCAGTATTGAAGTAATTAATTTTATTTTCCGGGTTATGACAGAAGTAGCAATGGAAGGGGCATCCCCGTGAACTCATTATATTTCTGCCTTTCGCATTTGTAGTAATAAGATCTTTTTTATACCAACCCGGATAAGTTGTAAAGTCTATTTGTTTCTCTTTACTGAAAAACTCTTCACCGTCTCCGTACCAAATTTCAATATCATTTTTGTAAAGCCACTCTTTGGCTTCATCATCTATTATTTTAGTCCACCTGCCGCCAATAATGATTTTAGTATTACCATAAACCTGTTTAAGAATTTCTATATCCCTAAAAATAGTCTTATTATCTCCCTCGAAAACCGAAAGCCCAATCATATCATAATGATTTGCAATCGGAAGCTCATCAATATAATAGACATCTACCTGATAATTAAAACTCCTTGCATAGGATGCTAAATCATAAACACCAATAGGGTTTGTATCCAGCGTAGCAGTTCTCCATTTCCTGGTTACAAGCAGTAATTTTTGTTTTTCTTTACGGCAAATTATCATTAAGGCCAATAAACTCCTGAATAACAAGCCTTTATTTCAACATTTATACCAAAGGAAAATTCTTTTAAGAGGTGAAATATTATGAATTGATGGTTTAATATTAGAACAATGGTTAATAATAACCAACGATTGATTTATAATGTTGATTAAGAAAAACCGGCAAAACAACACTGAGTTTTTGTTAATTTAATTTTTAGATATTGCAGTTGGATATTGCGGGAGTCGTTCAGATAAGAAGTAAAACGAAGTATATTAATTTTTAAATCAATACTGCATCAATCGTTTCGTAGATTTTAGCAACTTTCTTTTCTACTTCTCCTTTAAGCACCAGTTCTCTTGATGCCTTTTCTTTTTGAAGCACTTCAATCTGTTCTCTTGCCTTTTCAATTTTATTCTTTGATGAGTTTTCATACTCTTTTATTTTTTGCTCATTTTCTTTCTTAATTTTCTCTGTTTCTCTTTCCGTCTCAGATTTTAGCTGTGAGATTTTTCTTATTAGTTTCTGCTTTTCATTTGACTTTTCAATCATCTTTGCTACCATACCAATTACAGCTATCACCAGTCCAACTATAAAAACTATTGCGCTCCATTTTAATCCTCCTGTAAATACAGATAAAATTAGTCCGGAAGCTTTTAAATCGTTACCGTCGCTAAGGCCATCAATAAAACCGCCGATGATAAAAACAATCATTGAAATAATAAAATTATAAATAAGTGAATTATTGAAAGAAACATAGGGATCGAATTCCTGGTTGTTGTCAATTTTTGAAAGTATGTTTTCAACCTGGCTTATAACGCTTGCATACCGGGCTTCGTTCTGTTTAATAATTTCCTTTACCTGTTCAGAAGCTTTGGTCTTCCACTTTTCCGCATCTTCCTGCAAGTAGTTTATTTCTTCGTTTTGAAGCTGAACTCTTTTTTGCATTGAAGTCATTTCTTCCGTAATTCGTTTCCCTTCCGTTTCCTTTATCTGCAATTTCACCTTATTAATAAAATGAAAATATTTTTCCACCACATACGAGTCAATCAATCTGATGTAAATTATTTTTTCCTGCTCATATTCTTTAACAAAGTTATCTATGTAATTAAGTTCTGCGGTTAAAGTATCGGTAAAATAACTTTTAATTGGCAGGCTTCTTAGTTTATCAGCAGATATTTCTATGAACTTAAAACTGCTTCTGCCGTTTGCTCCAAGTGATTCAAAAACAGATTTAATATTAATTACAAGATCACCAAAGCCTTTCTCCTTGAAAAAATTATAAGAGACAGAGTTTCTAAGGAAAAAATCAAATAGCTTTTTGTGATTAACAGAATTTGCATAGTTTAATCTGTTTATATCAAATTCGGCAATACTTTTTATCAGTTCGGTAATGCGTTCCGATTCCTGCCCTTTGTCCAACAACAATAGCTGGTAATAACTTGCATTAATTCCATTCTGTTTGAATCCGCAGGCAGTTTGTAAATAGTGTCCGGCTTCATTTGTCTGTTTACGATTTATATAATGAACTGCTTTAAACAGATTTTCATAGTACAGGTATTCATTTTTAAGTTCCTCCGGTAAGGATGAATTTAATATTGCGTTGTTCACAAGATCATATTGATTTAAGAATTTTTCTTCGGCGTTGGATTTTTCATCAAAGGAAATTATGGTTGCAAGCAATAAATTTTTAAGCACATCATCAATAGAATTGTTTCGCTCAATTAAGCCTTTAACTGTGGAAGCGAAAAAGCTCTTCTCCTTTGGTAAAGTCTCATTTGCCCACTTAACAAAAAAACGTCTTATTTCTTCTTTTTCAGAATAAGATTTCAGATTTCGTTTATTGAAAGGAACAAAGTAATTCTCCAGGGAAATAACCAGCGGATGATTGCTTAACCAGAAATATTTAACTTCATCCGGGGCTATAAAAAATTCACTTATCTCGGGTGGAGGATTATAAGAGAAGTGTTCAGTGATTCTTTTAATGAACAGTTCGTAGGATGATTGTTTAGCTTTTATGGAAGGAAAATACTCGCTGCCTAAACTTTTCAGTTTAGATGCATTAATATCCAGCAGCATCTCTTCATTCGAAAAAGACCTGGTTTCTGAACTATTTATATTAAATTCGTGCATTTTCTTCATCCTTGAAGCTTATTTGGCTATTCCATACCACTTCAATTATCGAAATAATTCCGGAAAACTTTAGATTATAAAATAGCGGGTTTTATATGAGGGATTTTAGAAGATTTTATTCTATTTAGCCTTATCCTTAAGAATTATCCTGATCTCATTTATCAGTTCTTCTTTTGTAAACGGTTTTGCAAGATAGTTGGTCATCCCAACCTTTAAGAACTTTTCTTTATCGCCTAACATTGCATAACCGGTTAAAGCAACAATCGGAATATCCCTGTTAGAATTATGCTTTTTAATTTCTTTTACAACATCAACACCTGTTAAACCGGAGCCTAAATTAATGTCCATTAGTATAGCATCATAATGTTTTTGAAGAGCCATTTTTATTGCACCCTCTCCGTCAACAGCATGATCTATTTTACAAATACCTCTCAGGAATACTTCCACGACTTCTTTGTTTATAAGATTATCTTCCACTAATAAAATTTCCGGCAAAACATTAAACCGTGTTTCTTCATCATCATTTGTTTGCTGTACCTCTTCTTCATCGATGTATTCATGATTAAAAAGGTTATCAATCTGTGCAGGAATTGTATATGTAAAAGTAGAGCCTTTCCCGGGAATACTTTCAACAGTTATGTCCCCCTCCATCAACCTTGCCATTTTACGTGCAAGCGTTAAACCCAAACCGTTTCCTTCATAATTTCTTCCGAGACCTTCACTTGCCTGCCTGAACTCGTGGAAGATTATTTCAAGATCTTTTTCCTCAATGCCAATACCGGTATCACTTACGCTTATTTTTGCAAACAGTCCATCATCAAGTCCTCCATCGCTGGAGAGTTTAACGGTTATTCTGCCGACAGACGTAAATTTTAAAGCGTTATCTACAAGGTTAACAATTATTTTATTAAAGATATTTTCATCGACAAAACACACAAGATTTTTTTCTTCAATCTGATATTCAAGCACAAGACCTTTTTGAATTGCTTTTTCCTCGTACTCTTTAAGAGCAAGCATTAAGGAATTGTAAATGTTAATCTTATTTATCGTCATTAAAAATTTATTGGATTCTAGTTCGGATAATTCAAGTATTGTATTAAGCGTTGTCATCAGTCGTTTACCTGAATTCTGTATTTTCTGAACCATCTGTTTGCCCAAAGGATCTTTTATTTCTTCATTAAGCAATTGTGCAAAACCCAATATTCCATTCATAGGTGTTCTAAGCTCATGACTCATATTAGCAAGCAGTGATGATTTTAACCGGGATGATTCTTCTGCTCTGTCCAGCGCCTGTTTAAGTTCAAGGTCCATCATTTTCTTTTCGGTAATATCCTCTTTTACAGCAAGGAAATGAGTAGTAATACCTTTTAGATTTTTAATCGGCCTTATAGAAACAGTTTCCCAGAATAAATCTCCGTTCTTTTTCTTATTGTACAGTTCACCTCTCCATTCATTTCCTGCCAAAATTGAATTCCACAATTCTGTATAAGTTTCTTTACTAACAAAACCGGACCTGATAATTCTCGGGGTTTTTCCAACAGCCTCTTCACTTGTATAACCCGATACCTCGGTAAATTTCGAATTAACATACTCGATTTTTCCTTCTGTATCAGTAATTATAACCGAAGCCGGACTTTGTTCAACTGCCTGTGAAAGTTTTAAAACTGTTTCTTCAACTTTTTTAAGTGTAGTAATATCTCTATGAGAACTAAATACTGCTTTCTGTCCTTCAAATTCAATAAGATCTGCATTTATTAATACGTGAATCTGATCCCCATTTTTAGCAAAGTGAATTGATTCAAAATCCTTTATTGTTTTATTATTTAAAAGATTTTGTATTTGCTTTTCACCGCGGGTAATATCTTTCGTTAAAGATTTCATGCTCATGGAAAGAAATTCTTTTTTTGTAAATCCGTATAACTCGCACGCCGCTTTATTAACTTCAAGTATCGCTTCGTCTTCAGGATTTAAGATGAAAAGCGAATCACTAATATCATCAAAAAGGTTTTTATATTTTTTCTCAGATTTCTTAAGCAATTCTTCAGCCAGTTTCCTTTTTGTAATATCTGTAGAGACACCTAAAACAGCCGGTTTATCTGTACCTGAAAACGTAAAAGGAATTTTAATTGTTTGTAAATATCTTGTTTTTCCTTCACTGTCAGTTATCACTTCTTCCGGTATTAATTTTATAACTTTCCCTTCCATTACTTCAAGATCGTCTTTCCTGAAATGGTCAATCTCCTCCTGCGACTTAGCAAAGTCTGCGTCTTTTTTGTTTAAAAGTTCTTCGGGAGTAATGCCATAAGCATCAGCTGTTGCCTGGTTGGTTAAAATAAAATTACCTTCAATATCTTTAGCAAAAATAAAATGGGGCACAAGATTTATTACCTGGTTTAATCTTGATTCACTTAGTCTTAATACTTCTTCAGTTTTTCTACGTTCTGTAATGTCCCGGAACATTGTAAGCATTAAAGATTTTTCATCATCCATCAGGAAGAATGATTCGGAGACATCCATCCATACTTCTTTACCATTCCACAGTTTTACCAATCTTTCATAGCTTCTTTGGCTCCGCTCATTAAACTTATCTTTATATCTTGTAATTATTTCATCACCTTCGTCTTTAAAGTGAACCATTGAAAATGGTTTTCCAATTAATTCTTCGGGTGTCTTTTCAACAAGGCTGCAATATGCATCATTTATTTCAAGGATAATTCCATTTGAATCCGTTAGCCTCATCCCATCACGTGAATTTTTCCATACAAGTCTGAATTGAGACTCTGATCTTTTCAACGCCTGTTCGGCAAGAATTTTTTCCGTAATATCCTGGATAACGGCAACAATAACTTTCGGGTGATTTGAAAAATCATTTACTAATCTTAGACTTACATCGCCAATAAATTTATTACCGTCAGCTTTTATAAAACTTAACTGGCAATAACTAATCTGGCCACTGGTTAATATTTTTTTTATTGTTTGTTTAAGCGTTTCCCTGTTTTCCGGAAGAGTTAAATTGAAGGCGTTTTTAGAAAGAATTTCTGATGTGGTTTTATAGCCAAACATTTCTGCGTTTTTAATATTGCAGGCTAATATTTTACCTGTTAAATTAATTACCGAAACACCAACCTGTAAAGTATCCACAAGAGTACGGTACATTTCTTCGCTTTCTTTAAGCGCTTCTTCGGCTTCTTTCTGCCCTGTAATATCAACCTGTGTGCACCATATCTGGTAAAGCTTATCGTTGCTTATCAGCCCAAAAACATTATTGGTAAAATATAAGCAATTACCGTTTACATCTTTTTCGGAAGTAATATGATTCTGTATTGAAAACTGTTTTTTTATCCTCGGCAATAAAATGTTTATTTGCTCTTCTTCTGTACCAAACCATAATTCGCTTACCTTTCTGCCTATTAAATCATTAGAATCTTTAAACCCGTACATTTTAATAAATGCACTGTTGCAGTCGGCAAGATAAGCATGATTAAGATAATACCTTGCTTGTTCATCTTCCTGAAGATTAACAGGCATAGGCGGAATTAATTCTATTCTTGAAATACCTTCTGCCGTATTTTGTACAAATGAAGAGTAAATTCTTCCATTTCTGATTAAATCAGATTCATACTTATTCCGGTTATGAATATTTCTCGCTGTTATTATAATGCTGTTAATCCCGGGTATATTCAGAAAATTCTGTGCAATTGCTTCAATAGGTAAGTATTCGCCATCCTTCTTTAATAAGCGTAATTCAGTGGGAATACCATCGTTTTGTTTATCTATAACTTGCTTTAATGCCTGCGTTACAATTACCCTGTCATCAGGATGAGTTATTTCCAAAGGATTTTTACCATGTAATTCATCGTTAGTATATCCTAACGTTCTTAAAAAGGGAGGACTTTGATATTTAATTTTCATATCTGAATCCAGCAATGCAACCATTTCCTGCAAGCCAAAAACAACAGATCTGAACTTCAGATTTTCTTCAAACTGAATTTTACTCTCATCAAAACTATTTTTACTAAAAATAAAATATTCTATTCCATCTAATGTTTCATTTTCAACTGCGCATGCAAAGATATCTACTGTGCTTTGTAGGATTTTATCAATTTTAAGCTCAACTTTTTCAAATGATGCAGGGTTAGTACAGGATAGAGTCTTTAATTTTTCTTCAACCTGGTTTGAGTTTGAAAAGAATGAAGTAAATTTTTCTCCCACTAATTTATTGTTGTCAAGTCCTAAAATTCTCAGAAAGCTTTTATTTATATAGGTTAGTCTCCCTTCAGAATTTATACTACAATAGAAATCCATTGAATTTTCAATGGCAGTCCTGAAAAGCGCTTCTCTGATAAGAAGGTTTTCCATTTTCTTTTTAATTGCATCATCCTGCATTGGGAAAAAACTCACAATTCTTCATTTCCGGAAAAATATAACATATAATCGGCAAATAATTAGATTTTTTTATAATCAAAAATTTTTAAGGTTAAATTAAAATGATAATAACCTTACTTTTTCCGCTAAACATAATAAATTTATTTTTCTAATACCGCCTTAATTTCTAGCTTTTCTAATAGTAAGATATTGATCAGTTTATATCTGTCCAAAATATTTTATGAAAGTAAGGAACAATAAAAGAAATTCGTTAAAAAATTATCCGTATTTGTCAGTCTTAATGAAAGATTAATAAATCTGGCTTAGTGAAGTGTTAATTTGATTTTATTTGGGACAGCACCGGATCGGTTATAAATTCTTACAATTTATTTTAGATATTACACGAAAGATTATTAAATTTCACAGCGAAAATTTGAGTGAGAAAAATGCAGCAGGTAAAATTCCTTGAGGGTGAGAAAATCTATTTTCGCCCATATTGCGAAAAAGATATTGAACTTGTTGAGTTCGGCAAAAATAATCCTGATGTACGTGAGACTCTTTTTCTTTTCAGCCCGATGACTTTTGAGCAGGTTAAAGCTGAAATGAACCAGTGGTCTAACAGTAAGGAAATTGCTTTGTTCACAATTTGTCGGCAGGAAGACAATGTCGCAGTCGGTCAGACAGCGCTTGTAAGAATTGATTACGTTAGCCGTGCCGCTGTTTTCTATATCGCCATTTATGATCCGCAGTACTGGTCAAAGGGATATGGCGGACAGGCAACCAGGCTAATGCTTAAATATGCGTTCGATATTCTAAACCTCAACAGGATTCAACTCCATGTTTGTGTTGATAATGTTAAGGGTGTTGAAGCGTATAAGAAAGCAGGATTTCAAATTGAAGGTACATTAAGAAAAGCAATGTA
>CAZIDB010000011.1:0-40642 GCA_964537965.1 uncultured Melioribacter sp.
TTGCTGCTTGTAAGTCATGATGCTGTATTCCTTCGGAATATTGTTGCGTCTTACTTGAATTTTGAAGAGCAGGGGAAAGAGTATTTTATTCGTCATATTTCATTAATCAGTTCCATACTTTAATCATTTACACAAAATTATTTACACTCCCTTGGAATCTAATTTTTATCGTTTTCTTCCTTTGCTTTTTCTCATCCCGAAATCCTTTACACCGTCAAAGCTATTTTTATTTTTCATTTTTTCATCAGACTTCTTTTTAAATTCTTTTGACTTACGATTACTTTTTATTTCATCATTTCCTGTCTTACTCATACTCTTACTCATAATATTACTCTTGTTTTTACTCTTGTCCTCTCTCTTCCATTCGTATTCCCCATCTTCAAATCTTTTCCTTGGATTAACCTTAGAATCATTCTTCCAGGATTTATCCTTTCTCTCAAAATTAAATCTATCATTCAATCTTTCTCCCTTAGCTTCAGCCTTATCCTTTTCATTCCTTCCATATTTATTGTTTCTGTCAGATTCAAATCTTCTGCTATTCCTTTCTTCATCCATCTTCCCAAACTTATCTTTCCTTCTAACCCCAAAACTATCTCTAAATCTCTCTTCCTTCGCCTTAGCCTCAGCCTTTCTCCTATTTTCATTATCGTTCTTTCTCTTCTCTCCACCATCCCAGCGGTTCTTTCTTTCAAATCCGGATTTCTTATAATTTCTTTCTTCATCATTCTTTTCAAATCTATTTTTTCTTTTGAAATCAAATCTTTCTTCCTTAGCCTTAGCCTCCGTCTTAGCCTCATATATTTTCTTATCCTTTGTCTTCTCTATATCTTCTTCCTCTTTCAGGTAAAACTTTTTCTTTGACCCTTCATAACTATCAAACATTAGCAGTACACCTTCAAGTTTTCCGTTTACAAGGTGAATGCGGCGGGATGTTTTTAAACCGATATGCTTTCTTAGTGAAGGTTCCCCGGTGTAGATGAATGAAGTTGTACCGGTGCATCTTTGCTTAATAAAATCACCAAGTTCTTTATATAAAACCTGTACATCTTCAGGATTACCAAGCCTTATACCATAAGGAGGGTTAGTAATCAACGTTCCGTCTTTAAATTCTTTTACGTGCTGAAACGGATGACCGGCAAGTTCAATATTATTACTATAAGGTAAACGTGAAAGATTATCTTTTGCAATTTCAAGAATTCTCTGCGACTTGTCGCTACCTTTAATTAATCCTTTAGGTAAAGGTCTGATTTGACTATCGCTTTCATCCTTGACTTTTTTCCATAATTCATTATTAAAATCCGGCAGGTAAAAGAAACCGAAATTCTTTCGCAGCTTTTGTGCGGGAATTCTGCAGTAATGCATTAATGCTTCACACAAAATTGTACCTGAGCCACACATCGGATCCCACAAAGTATTCTGCCCGTCCCAGTTACTCAGTTGAATTATTGCAGCAGCAAGAGTTTCCTGCATCGGGGCTTCTCCTGCAAGCAACCTGTAACCCCGCTTATGTAAAGAATCTCCGGAAGTATCCAGACTTATAACTGCGGCATCCTTTTCAATAAATAAGTTAAAACGAACATCAGGATTAACAGTATCAACATCCGGACGTTTACCAAACTTATTCCTGAAATAATCTGCTATTCCATCCTTTAAGCATTGAGAAGCGTATAAAGAATTATTTATTTTGCTGTTGGCGACAGATGAAGTTATGGAGAAAGTATTATCAACAGTAAGGAAATCATCCCATTCTATTGTATCCGCAGTTTTTTTTAATACGCCGGTATTATCACAATAAAAATTTTTTAAAGGTGCAAGAACCCGTGATAATAACCTGGACGTATAATTTATCCTGTAAAGCGTTTCGTGATCAGCTTTAAAATAGACGCCCCGGTAAGAAAGTTTTGTATCTGTTGCACCAAGTTCCTGAAGTTCCTGTTGACCAAGTTCTTCCATCATACCGGTAACCTGTGCAAAATAAATATTGTTGGATTGATACTCGTACATAAACTTTCCTTATTATTTCCAAAACAAATATAAGAAACATTTAATGTACTTTTGTTTTACTATACTCCAGACTTGATTCTTTTCTTCGGGATAATAATATAATCATTACAATATATTTTATTCCAGGCAACCCCCAGAGTCTTGGTATTCCTTATTTAATTGAATATAAGCTTGCTTATATAAATAACTATTTCATTATATAAAAAGGAGGGATTATCCGACTGGAGTAGCTTAATAAAACATTTCAACATAGCTTACTTTAGAAGTTTTCTCTAAGGTTCCTATCGGCACTTTCTGTACGAGCGGGGTTGTTAAAAATTCAAATTGATTATTTAACTCAACTGCAAGTTTATTGCATTTAACAGAAATCTTAGTTAAAAGATTTATTATTTCAGAATTATTTTGATTATATAATTCTTTGCTGCCGCCGGTAAGGTATTTTTTTGAGTCAACCATTTCCTGTGTCTTTATATAAAGGTTATAGAACAAAGCCTCACAGCTGCACGCAAATTCCTGGATTTCCATTGCATCAATAGAGTGGTGGGTACTAGTGTTATTCAAAATTACACTGTTCATTTAATACATCCTTCTTAAATATTCTTAATTACCTAACTAAAACTATTTATCTTCAACAAGCCATTTGATAGCTTCCTTAACTGTGTCAAAATATTTCAAATTGCTCCATCCCAGCTCTAGATATGCTTTTTCAATAAAATGCTTATCATCTTTTTTCCGTGAGATAACAATTGCTATCCTGTCAGTTTTATGAAAGCCAAATTCTTCCAATTCCTCTCCATCAGTATGCAGTTTATAAATACCTTCCTGCAATGTTGTTTTGGTATGATCAATTAAAAAATTATTGCATTTATAAGTATGAGAAAGCTTAATTGCTTCCGAAGTAAATTGCTTTACCATACTAAAGTTTAATTTTCCCTCAGCAGTTATACTAACAACTTTTTGATCAGGAAGAAACTCTACTATGTATGACATATTAATTCCCTTATATGTTTTCACAAGTCAAGATTTGTTTTAATCACCCTGCAAAATATTATAAAAGTAAAAATCCTTTTTTATAAATACCGGATTTAAACTCAATTCAACTTAGCAAGGATTATTAAATAAATAAATTGGATGCTTGAGAAATTTACCGCTAAATAAATGTAACTGACAAGTATAGAAAATATTTATCAATATCAACAAATATCTTTGATGCAAAGTACTCATAATTGTTGAGTATTCATAATAATTTCTGATTTACAGTTTGAGAGGATTTTACAGTATTATTAGTCAACAACGGAACGTTTCATTCATTCCGATTCTTTTGTCCCCAATTTATAATTGTAATTTATTATTCTCTTTTTTACCTTGTATGAGAAGATAAATGGAATTGTTATGAAAAAGTTTTTATCAGTAATAATTTTATTCTTTACCATTACCAGTTTTACACCGGCACAAGTTAATGAAGGTATTTTTATTTCAGGAAGTTTCGGTGGATTTGCCGGTTCTTCCAACCAACTAAGATTAAGAAATACACCTTCAATTGTTTTAAGCACAGGATTAGGAATACCCCTGATAGAAAAAGTATATTTTTATACCAAGTTATCATATATCTCAAGATCAAATTATACAGCACAGGAGCAATTTAATACTATCGGACCAGATCTTAATACAATCAGTCAAATGATAGAAGCGGATGCATCATTCAGTCAGTTACTTTTTAACGGCGGATTGCAATATAATATTTACATTTCCGATGATGTTACTCTTGGTCTGAACAGTGGTCTCACTTACGTCCTTGTAAACCATAAAGCTGCTTTGCCGAACGGCACAATTCTTCAAAGACTTGATAATGAAGGAGTATTTGGATACTTCGGTGGTGTAAATGTTGAGAAATTTTTTGATGACAGTAATTTCTCAATGTTTGGTGAAGCGCAGTATAATTATGCTAAGAAAAATATGATCTACTTCAGGGATAAATTCAGCGGAATGAATTTTACTTTCGGAGGAAGGTTTTACTTAAATTAAAATTTATAATGAATAATTAAAAATTAAATTCATGTCCTTACACTCCTGATTCAGTTATCTCTATTTCAGGATTATCTCCGGTGACTTTTATACTGTTCATCTATCATTTACAATTTTATCCAGCATCCAGTATCCAATATCCCAGCCAGAGGCTGGCAAGCAGTATCAAGTATCCAGGATCATCTATCAAGTAACTAGAATCCAGTCCAATTGATTTAGAAGCCTTCAGTTTAGGTTGGCCTGCTTTCTAGTGCATATCTTCCATTTCTTCAATTTATAATTTACAATTTCTAATTTATCATTTATAATTTCATCCAGCATCAAGTATCAGGCATCCAGCTTCCATTTTCCAATTATTTATTCTTATATTTTTATTAGGCTTTAGTTCCTGCAACAATCTTAAATCAAATTTTTGAAAGGAAAAAAATGAAAAAACTTTTACTTGATACTGCAGCAAGGTCAATCAATTATAGAAATGAGATACTTGAGCGTTCTGTTATTCCTTCTCCTGAAGCAATAGCAAGACTAAAGGAATTTGATATACCATTTCCTCAGGAACCTGTTTCATCGGAAAAAGTAATTGATTTTCTTGATGAGTTGGGTTCACCTGCAACAATCGGAATTGCCGGGAGAAGATTTTTTGGATTCGTTATCGGTGGCTCACTTCCGGTTACTGTGGCTGCAAGCTGGCTCTCTACTGCATGGGATCAGAATGCAGGCTTGTTTGTTGGCTCACCGGTTGGTGTTGTACTTGAAGAAGTTAGTCTTAAATGGTTATTAAAAATTTTCGGACTTCCGCAGCAATGTGGTGGCGCTTTTGTTACAGGTGCTACTATGGCAAACTTTACTGCATTGGCTGCTGCAAGGCATTCTGTTTTACAAAAAGCAGGTTGGAATGTTGAATCCAAAGGACTTTTCGGTGCTCCCGTTTTCGATGTAATTGTAAGCGAAGAAGCACATCCTTCATTGTTCAGAAGTCTTGCGCTTTTAGGTCTTGGCCGTGAAAGAGTTACTAAAGTTCCTGTCGATAAACAGGGAAGAATTATCGCGGACAAATTTCCTGAAATAAAAGGACCGACAATTGTTTGTCTTCAGGCGGGAAATGTTAACACTGGTTCATTTGATCCTGTAAAAGAAATATGCGAAAAGGTAAATAATTCAAATGTCTGGGTTCATATTGATGGTGCATTTGGTTTATGGGCAGCAGCAGTGCCTTCTAAAAAATATTTAACAGAAGGAATTGAGCTTGCAGATTCCTGGGCAACCGATGCGCATAAATGGCTTAACGTTCCGTATGATTCCGGTCTCGCGTTTGTAAAGGATTCTGAATCGCTTAGAGCATCATTATCTTTAACGGCAGCATATCTACCACAGGGAGAACACCGTGAACCTTCGCAATACAGTCCGGAACTTTCAAGACGCTCCAGAGGAATTGAAGTGTGGGCAGCACTTTATTCGCTTGGTCAATCGGGATTAACAGATATGATTGAACGGACCTGCAATTATGCAAAGATGTTTGCAGAAGGATTAACCAAAGCCGGTTTTGAAATCCTGAATGAAGTTGTTATTAACCAGGTACTTGTTTCATTTGGTACTCCCGATGAAACAAAGGAAATTATAAAAGGAATACAAGATGATGGAACCTGCTGGTGCGGTATTACCGAGTGGCAGGGAAGAACAGCAATGCGTATAAGTATTTCTTCCTGGGCAACAAGAGAAGAGGATGTTCAAAAATCAATTGAGGCGATGATCAAGATCGCCGCTAAAGTAAAACAATGCTAACAATATGAAAGATGGAAAATGGATAATGGTTTATGTAAGATGTGAAATAGAAAATGAAAAGATAAAAAAGTGGCAGTCTCTAAACCTGTCGAAGAAGAAGTCACTGAATTTTGTCGAAGTGACCGAATTGGTGTGAAAAGTAAGGTTCAACAGCTCGTCTGAAGTATCCTTCTGACGAGGTGTTGAATCAAATATTAAGTAACGGAAATAATTTTTATCAGAATAATTTACTTTAAAAATTATATCTCAGCATCAGTTCGCCACCGCAATCAGTAAGTCTGCTTCGGCTGGGTCCATTTGTTTCAGTTGAATTTCCGTTAACAGTATTTTTAAATGTGCTTTCCGGCGAGATGAAATAACCGAAGTTATATCCGGCTCCAATGCTTACACCAACATCTTTCCACGGATAAACAAAAGCTCCACCTGTAATTCCAATTCCAAATGTAGATGAGGAATATTCCTGTTCGTTCTTGTTGCCGTTGTTTGGTTCGCTGGTTTGGGTTTCACTGTAGGAAGTATAATTAGCCCACAAACCAAAATAAGGATTAACAATATTTTTCATTCCCTTGTAATAGTAATTGGTTCCAAGCTTAAAACTAAGTTCATTCTGGCTGAACTTGTCTGTTCCGGAGTTGCCTTCCTGTGTGGATCTGTCTATTCCAACATTTAATCCACCAATTAAACTCCACCTGTTGTTAAGAAATTTTTCAGCCGCAATACCATAGGTTGGAGTTTCATCGTTATTCCTTGCGAAATAACTACCTGTATTGGCTTTACCAATGGTAAAGTCTTTTTTTATAGAAAAAAGATATGCCCAGTTACATGGATCATCTACATTATCCTGACTGAATGAAAATTGTGGAAAAATTGAAAACAGTAACAGAATTAAGCAAAACCGTATATGTTTTTTCATATCGAACTCCTTTATAATTTTATTTTTAATTAATTATCCGGATTGTCTTGCTGAGGTGGTTAATATGTGCAAAATTCAGTCTTAGACAAGCACTAAGGATAAATTTACGATGCCCAATTTCATATATTGCCAGAGGTTTGATTGATGCATCTATTAAAAAGGTAAATTAATTCTGAGCTATTGTCAACAAATTGAATGATTATAAAACTACTTCAATAATATCATCTTCATTGTCTTAGAATAAATACCTGGAATAACTAACCGATAAAAATAAATCCCACTTAATACATTGGAAGCATTCCATACTACCTCATATTCACTTGCTGGTTGCTCTTTATTAACAAGAGTTGCAACCTCATTACCAAGAATATCATAAACCTTTAATGAAACAAACCTCACCCCAGCCCTCTCCTTATCAAGGAGAGGGAGAAAGCCTGCCTGTCCGATAGACAGGGCTGGAACTGTATACTTTATTTTTGTGGTTGGATTAAAAGGATTCGGATAGTTCTGATTTAATGTAAATCCGGAAGGAGTATTAACCTCTTCAACTGAAGTTGGTTCACCATTGTTATACCATATCCCAAACTGGGTTGCGGCCCATAATTTATTTTGGTGTACATATAAATGGTAAAGAAAAGCAAACTGGTGATCGAGAAAAATCCATTCTTGGCCCATGTCATCAGAGTACCAGATATAAAAATCATTTTTAATTACGTAACAGGCATAAATCCTGTTCTTTTCCTTGATAAGGTGATTTACAGGGTATGGCATTGGTAAGATACCAACAGAATCCCAACTGTATCCATTATCATAGCTCCTGAAAATTCCTATATCAGTTGCAGCAAAAATGGTATCATTAAAAGAAACAAATGAATTCACATCCGGTCTCTTCAATGAATCAATAATTCTTTCATTCCACTCTGATGAATTATCAGGTCTTACATAAAAAAAACCACTTGCTAAGGCAGCTGCTATAAAACCATTTTTTATTCTTGTAAATGCGTTTACCGAATAAGAATAGAGTGATTGTAATCCATCATTAAAATGCTGCCAGGTTACCGGGGAATTTAGATTCATATAGTAAATGCCGCCACCATCGGTTGCAACATATAATTGATTATTTGAGTAATAGAATAAATTAATGTACTTAGAGGCATAACTTAAACCTGAATTCATTTGCTGCCAGGAATAACCTTCATCAAAACTTCTGTATACTCCCTCACCATAAGTTCCAACGTATAAAATATTATCTATTTTAATAATATCATTAATTGAAACGGATTTAGTTGTTATGGCAACCGATTCCCATGTTACTCCATTATCGCTGCTTCTAAAAAATAAGGAATCGCCTCCGGCATAGATATTATTATTATCAAAATAGATTGAGTAAATATCCCGCGAATAAAACTGCGGTATATTATTCCATTGCGTATGTGCTGCTGTAAAAAGGAGTAAAATGTTAAGTAAAAATAATTTCATCGCTGCCCTTATAAAAATTATATCTTAAAGATAGAGGCTTCCAGCCCTACTATGTTACTTATTTAATATCAAGAAAAAAACTTTACTTTGCTAATTTTTCAAAGCTTCTGGTGAAATCACGGTTATCTGACACCTCAGACAACCTCTAAGCAAGTAAATTCATCAAAACGTTGTGGAAATATTTTACACTGCCTATAATTAATTTCAACAATCATTATTGAAGAATTGTTTAAAAAATCACAATAATTAAATTATTTGTCGGTTATTGTGTTTATTAATCCAACACAGTTATTCTTCTTCAAAAATTTCCTTTGAAAACTGACAATAAATGAAGAATAAAAATCATTCCACTTTAAGAATTAGGGCACAATATTGGTTATTAAAAAAGAAAAAATAGTATTGTTTAATTTTTACCGAGGTTCCAATGGTTGCATTATTTGTTGCAATAACATTTATTCTTTTTATTGCCGTTGATATTTTAATTCTAAAAGCTCAACGCAAAAAACATCCTGCATTATATAATCCCGAATATTCGGTTTTTAATAAACGTAGTTTCCATCTGCCGGCTGAATTATTACTTTCTAAAGGCCATACTTGGATAAAGGTTTTAAAAGATGGAATTGTTGAAGTTGGAATAGATGACTTTATTACAAAAGCACTTGGAAAACTTTCGGTAATTAATCTGGCAAAGGAAGGGACAGAGATAAAAACAGGCGATGTTATTTTGCAGGCTGTAATTGACAAAAAAAGTATAAACTTTCGCTCACCCATTAATGGTCTGGTTAAAAAAGTTAATTCAAGTCTTATTGGTCAAACAATAGAAGATCCATATACAAACTGGGGAATTACGGTTATTCCAGCCGGAATAGAAAAAGATAAAAATAATCTTATGGAAGGGAAACAATTGGCTGACTGGTTAAGGAATGAAGTTGTAAGATTAAAAGATTTCTTAAGTCTTCATAGTCCAAAGGAAGGACTTGTAGGTATTACAATGCATGATGGTGGCAATATAGTGGAAGGTGCTGTCTCCAATATTGACGAAAAAGGATTGGAAGACTTCGAAAAAGAATTCCTCACATTTTAATTCTGAGGTAAATAGTGATTAAGCAAAAAGGAATTCTATTCGATTCAACATTGTGCGCCGGATGCGGAGAATGTTATAACGCATGCAAAAAACAAAATAATTTGCCTGATACTAATACTGATTATCTACGTGACAGGCTCTCTTCAGAAACGTATACGGTTGTTGAGGATTATAGTGGAGTTTACACAAGAAAAATGTGTATGCATTGTCTGCATCCCACTTGTGTTTCTGTTTGTCCGGTTGGGGCATTTGAAAAGACTGCGCTTGGTCCTGTTCTTTATGATGCTGATAAATGTCTTGGTTGCCGGTATTGTATGCAGGCTTGCCCCCATCATATTCCGAGATACGAGTGGACAAGCAATAATCCACGGGTAAAAAAATGTATAATGTGTTATGATAAAATCAGTAAAGGAGAAGGAACTGCTTGTTCGGAGGCCTGCCCAACAGGCGCAACCTTATTTGGTGATCGTGATGAATTACTGAAGGAAGCAAAGAAGAGGATTGCAGAAAATCCCGGCTCTTATTATCCGGAAATTTTTGGTGATGATGAAGTAGGTGGAAGTAATGTACTTATTTTGTCTTCAGAACCATTCGAGAAATTAGGTTTTGCCAAAAATCTTCCTAAAGAACCCTTACCTCAATATACTGCAAGAGCATTGGAAAAAATTCCTGCTGTTGTTGGTGTGGGCGGAGCATTTTTAACAGGAATGTTCTGGCTTACAAAAAGAAAAAATCAGATTGCTAAAGAAAAAAAATCAGGTAAGGAATAATTTTTATGAAATATAAATCGCTCTTTCGATTGACATTTTGGAAATCTGTTGCTTTAATTATTGTAGCAACAGGTTTGTACTCCACTTATTTCAGAATTGTAGATGGTTTGGGTGCCGTAACAAATTTGAATGATGCTTTTCCATGGGGATTATGGATTGGCTTTGATATTCTTTGTGGTGTTGGTCTTGCAGCCGGCGGTTTTACAATCTGCGCCATTACACATATCTTCAATCTTGAAAAATTTAAACCATTGGTAAGACCTGCCATTCTAACAGCGTTTCTTGGATATGTCCTTGTAATATTTGCCCTGATGTTTGACCTTGGCAGACCTTACAACATCTGGCATGCACTAATAATGTGGAATCCTCATTCAGTTATGTTTGAAGTTGCCTGGTGTGTAATGTTATATACTACTGTGCTCTTTTTAGAATTTAGTCCGATCATACTTGAAAGATTCAAGCTTAAGAAAATACACTCGTTCTTAAAGAAATATCTTATTCCGATTATGATACTTGGAATAATTCTTTCTACGCTGCATCAATCATCTTTAGGTTCTTTGTATTTAATAATCCCGCAGAAGATGCATCCATTGTGGTATTCAAGTCTGCTACCCATTTACTTTTATTTAAGTGCGATTGGCGTTGGTTTTGCCATGGTAGTATTCGAAGCATACTTAAGCGCACGCGCATTTAATCACGGACTAAAGCTTGATCTTCTTTCAAGTATTGCAAAAGTTACTTTTGCTGTGCTAATCATCGGTTTTATTATAAGGTTGTTTGATTTAACGATCTCCGGAAAATTAAACTACCTTGTTACTCCTTCTTATGAGACTTATATGTTCTATCTTGAAATTATTGTTGGTACTTTTGTACCTGTTGCTTTGCTTGGAAACAGCAGGATGAGAACAAGCAGATTGGGATTATACGTAAGCGCAATTTTTGTAATAGCCGGATTTTTGTTAAACCGTTTGAACGTAAGCGTAACATCTTTAACATCCTACGCAGGTTATGCATATTTCCCATCTGTTTCGGAAATAAGCATAACGATGATGATTGTTGTTCTTGGAATGTGGGCTTTTAGTTTAATAGTAAAAAACTTCCCGGTTTTTGCAGAGCCGCATGAAATTAAAAAAGAAGTGCCGGTATCTTCCGGTGATATTATTTTAAGTGAGTAAAATGAATTATCAGAATAATTCTTATAATAATCTGAAATGCATCTGGATGGCTGGTAATCTTGTTGATTATAAACTATGCGATAAGAATTTTGAGTGCGATAATTGCCAGTTCGATAAAGCAATGAGGAACACATCCTTCAGGCAAAACCAGGATGACCGAATTGGTGTTTCCAAAATTGAAAACACTATTCAGCAACTGATTGATAACATCGGCAAGGAAGAACTGAAGAGGGATTATTTCTACCTGAATAGTCACCTTTTACTAAAAAATCTTTTCTCCAATACATACTATATCGGGTTTACACCTTTAGCTAATTATATATTGGATAATTCATTTAATATTGAATATTGTAATGAGAATGATAAAGTAAAAACCGGCCAGGTTCTTTTTAGAGTTAAAGGTGAATGGGGCAGCGTTGAAATTTCATCACCTCTGGATTTTACTTTACTTGGAAAGTTTACTTCGGAAGATAATCAAACGAATAATGAGAATTGGTTTGGTTTACTTGAAGCAGACAGAAATGATGTTAATGCTTCAGTAATTGCAGGGGAATTCTACCTGAAAGATATTTTAAGTATAACACGCGAATTATCTAAGATAAAACTATACTATGATGAAGTTGGTACCACAATGCTGGATGGCGGCACATATCTGAATAATCTTGGTAAGATAATTGGCAGTGAAAAATATCTCTCAATTCTTAAATTGCTGTTTACAAAAAAAATCAAGTGACTTCATTCTTATCATTTGGGAGTTCCTGTTAGCCGGAACTCCCGGTATATTTTATTCAATTGAACTCATTTCTTCCGATTCATTTATTGATCATCCTAATCTTTCAACTGTCATTCAGCCATGAAATTCCCAGAATTAGCAAGAAATCTGCTGCGGGAGTAAAGATTTTCAACAAGATTTATACAATTCCTTGCTATTAAAACTTCTCTTAGATAATTTTGTGTCAAAGTTGTCATGCAATAAAATGAATGTAAAATTTTATAATAGATTAAGTATTCAATTAATCCTGGTTATCTCAGTTGTTCTGGTTGTTAATTATGCCTTTCATGCATTTTATACTGTGAACAAACTGGAAAACGATCTGAATTATTCATGGTCCCAGAATGCCTACAACATAAGCGATATTATAAAAAAATCTACCAGGTATGGAATGCTTCTCAACAGGCGGGGAGATGTACACCAGATTATTAAAACTATTGGAACAGAAGTAGGCGTTGAGAAAATCAGAATTTATAACAAGATGGGGCAGATAATTTTTTCTACTGATACCACGGAGATAAATACTACTGTAAATATGCAAGAGGAAGCCTGCGTTGCCTGCCACATGAATGATAAAATTATTTCATCTCCCCCGATGAAAAACAGGATCAGAATTTTTAAGGATGCTTCCAATAAAAAAGTTATCGGTTTAATCAACCCGATTTTTAACGAGAAAGATTGCTACACTTCAGAGTGTCATGCTCATTCTCCTAAAGCAAAACTGCTTGGTGTTTTGGATGTTGTTCTTTCCGGTGAAAGAATTGAGGAGATGATCCAATCAAACACTTCAAGATTTTTATCCAATTCAGTTTTAATTACCGTAATTATCTCGGTAGTTATCTGGCTTTTCATTTCATTCCTTGTAAATCGCCCGATTAAAAAATTTGCGGTTGGATTAAAAGAAATAGGTAAAGGGAATCTTGATTATAAAATTGCTATCAATTCAAGGAATGAACTTGGCGAAATGGCTACTCAGTTTAATGATATGTCTGTTAAGCTTGATTCTGCTTATAAAGAAATTCAGCAATGGACAAAAACTTTAAATGATAAGGTTAATGAAAAGACCGAAGAGTTAAAGAAAATTTATAACCAGATAATTCAAATAGAAAAACTTGCATCGCTTGGAAAATTATCTGCAACGGTTGCCCACGAACTGAATAATCCTTTGGAAGGAATACTGACTTACTGCAAACTGATTGCAAAAAAACTTACAAAGCAGCAAAAGGAAAACGAGTTTGAGCAGATAATTAACTATCTGAATCTCATTTCGGATGAATCTGCACGTTGTGGTAGAATTGTGAAGGATCTGCTGTTGTTTTCTCACAGGGGCAATGAAGATGAATTCATTCTCGAAGATATCAATACGATCATAGACAAATGTACTATGATTATTAAACATCATCTTGAGATAAATAAAATTAATCTTGTTAAAGAAATAAAAACTGATAGACTTAAACTGAAGAGCGATTCCCAAAAACTGCAGCAGGCATTAATTTCGATGATGATTAACGCTATTGAAGCAATGCCTAACGGTGGTAATATTATTATCAGAATTACAGATGAAGCCGATAGTTTGGTTATAAGGATAATTGACGAAGGCTCTGGAATTGCTGAAAAAGATTTGCCGCACATATTTGAACCATTCTACACAACTAAACAGGACGCAAAAGGGACAGGTCTTGGACTTGCAGTTGCATATGGAATAATAGAACATCACAAAGGTAAAATTGAAATTGAAAACACCTCACTGAAAGGAACAACCTTTAAAGTTACTTTACCACTTTTAACAGAGAATAATAAGAGCATAAAATGAAAGATAAAAAAAGCATCCTAATTGTTGATGATGAAAAAATTGTAAGGGATTCTCTTTACCACTGGTTTTTAGAAGAAGGATATGAAGTGATTTCTGCCGAAGACGGCGAAACTGCATTAAAGAATTTTGAAAAAGGTAAATTTGATTTGATGCTTGTTGATATGAAAATGCCCGGGATAAGCGGTCTTGACCTTTTAGAGAAGGTAAAGGAAATTGACCCGGATTGCATCTTTATTCTTATCACTGCTTTTGCCTCCGTTCCATCTGCAATTAAAGCTTTGAAGAACGGTGCTTATGATTATATTACGAAACCAATAGATCCTGACGAACTTAACCACATTGTTGAAAAAGCAATTCATCAAAAAGAATTGAAGGATGAAAATGTTCAGCTAAAAGATAAGATTGATGAAATAATTAAGCCCGATAACCTTATAGGTGAAAGCCGCCAGATTAAAAAAATATTTGAGCTGATTAGTACCGTATCCCAAACGGATACAACAGTTATGATAAGAGGGGAGAGCGGAACAGGAAAAGAATTAGTTGCCAAGGCAATTCATATAAACAGTAAAAGAAAATATTTTCCTATTATAACTGTTAACTGCGGCGCATTAGCCGAATCAATTCTTGAGAGTGAATTATTTGGTCATGAAAAAGGAGCATTTACCGGAGCGCATTTCAGGCGTAAAGGTAAATTTGAAATGGCTGACGGCGGGACAATCTTTTTAGATGAGATTGGTTCTGTTTCACCTAAGATGCAAATTGAATTGCTTAGAGTTATTGAAACCAAGCAGTTTGTAAGAGTAGGTGGAAACGAAACTATTAAAAGTGATTTCAGGGTTATTGCGGCTACAAACGAACCGCTTGAAAATCTGCTTAAAGAAGGAAAGTTCAGGGAAGATCTTTATTACAGGTTAAATGTCTTTACGATCTTTATTCCTCCGTTAAGGGAACGACGTGATGATATTCCGATTCTCGCATATTTCTTTCTTAACAAATTTAATTCGGCTATGAATAAAAACATTAAGAATATTTCAAAGGAAGCGATGGAATTTCTTGTTAATTATGAATGGCCCGGAAATGTCCGCGAACTTGAAAATGCTATCGAACGGGCACTTGTTGTGGGAAAGACCGAATCAATTAAAATTGAAGATTTACCATTTCATATTTCTCCGACGTTTATTGATGACGGTGACCATAGTCTTTCTGCAATGGAAAAGAAGCATATTGCAAAAGTACTTGATGACAACAACTGGAATATATCCAGAAGTGCCGAAGTGCTTCAGATAGACAGGGTTACCTTGTACAACAAAATAAATAAGTACGGGTTGCGTAAAAGCTGATGAATATTTTCATTGCGCCTGTAAGTTTCTCCAATACTTCTTTCTTAAATAAAATCTTACCTGAACTAAAAAGGTATTTGAATTCGTTTGATGTTTCGTTTATCAATCTTCCATTGGAAATTGAATCATCTTATTCTGCCGAACGGGGACAGTACTTTTCAACAGCACTTATTGCAGAAACAATCAAACTTACAGATGAATATAGCGGCAAAATTTTAGTTCTTGTTGAATTTGATCTTTTTGTACCGGTGTTTACTTATGTTTTTGGTGAAGCCCAGTTGAACGGAAAACATGCAATTGTTTCCGTCTGTCGTCTTCACGAGGAATTTCATTCCGGTGAAACCAACGATGAATTATTACTCGAAAGATCTCTTAAAGAAATTTTACATGAACTTGGTCATACGTTCGGACTTATACATTGCAGAGACTGGGAGTGTGTAATGCATGTTTCCCAGGGAATTGAAGAAATTGATATAAAGGGTAAAGGTTTCTGCCATTTATGTCTGAATAAAATTCTCTCTCAAACCTCATAACCTTATTTCGTTGTCTCAAATTAAAATGTTGATTCAGAATTATACACCGTTAACGCTGTTCACTATTTGATTTTCCATTTTTATTAACTCGGTATAATGATTGTATTATTTTAACAAAACATTTGAGTTAGAAATGGAATTAATACCGATTATTGAATATACACTACTGATATTTATTGCTGTTCTGGCAATAGTATTGTTTTTCTCATATATAGCTAATAAATTTTCTTCAAAAGATGAAAAACCTATCCCTGCTTTACAGAATGTTCATATTAGCAATTATGTTAAAAATAACGGTCATAACAATTTCAATAATTATTCTCAATATGAATATAGCAACGCTGGTTACTTCGAAGAAGGTTACCGGCATTTTAAAGATCAGCAATACAGCTCAAATGTTACTGCATATGAAAAACCTGTAAAGCCGGTAAAAGAAATCACCAAAAGATTTACACTACTAAACGAGTTAAATACCGGATTACCAATTGTGGAAGAAAATAAACTTAAAATTATTGGTAGCTCACATGGTTCTGCCGCATTTTCGAACAGGACAGTTCTTTTCAAATAAATTCACTTCCGTTTATTGTTAAAATAAAGTTTCTTTCCATTATTGCTTTTTCATTTTACTTATATTAAGTTTAAGCAGACAAAAAAATCTGAATAGGGTATAAATGAAAAAAGGACTCGGAAATTTTTTCACATTAAAACTCTTTAAATTCATTACACCGCCCTCTGAGTGGAGACTAACAGTAATTATTCTTACAGGAATTTTTTTCGGCTTAAGCCTTTTTATTTTTTACATCTCAAATGCTGCATCATATCTTTCGGATAACCCGGAGACCTGTACGAATTGCCATGTTATGAATCCGCAATACGCAACCTGGGAAAGAGGAAGCCATGGTAGAGTAGCTACATGCAACGATTGTCATGTTCCGCATGATAATTTTTTTAATAAGTATTTTTTTAAAGCTAAAGACGGACTAAGACACTCAACAATTTTTACAATGCGTTGGGAACCGCAGGTAATTCAAATAAAAGAAGCAGGTAAAAATGTTGTTCAGCAAAACTGTATAAGATGCCATCAGAATATAGTTCATAAGGTCTCTATTAAAAATGTAACATTTGATAATTATGAGGAAGGTGAAGGCTTGCTTTGCTGGAGCTGCCACAGGGAAATTCCGCATGGCAGCGTAAACAGTTTATCTTCAACTCCGTATGCAAGAGTACATCAGCTAACTCCTGTTTATCCTGAATGGTTAAAAGATTTTGTCAATTCAAAAAATTAATAAAAGGCTAATAATGAAACCAATCCAAGACATTATTAAAAACAAACCTATTGTTGGGTGGCTTATTTTTGGTGCTACAGTTATTGTGGTATTTCTAATTGGATTACTGGCTTCTTCTATTATTGAAAGAAGAAATGAATCTGCTTTATTACAAATTGTAAAACCAATTGCAGATTGGGAACCGAGAAATGAAGTGTGGGGAGAGAATTATCCGAGAGAATATGAAAGTTATCTTGGAACACTTGATACAAATTTCCGTTCAAAACATGGTGGCTCAGCATCAATAGATTATCTGCAGCAGGATCCTAAACTTGTTATCCTGTGGGCCGGCTATGCTTTCTCAAAGGATTACAGCCAGGGACGCGGTCATTATTATGCAATAAATGATATAAGAAACACTCTCAGAACTGTTCAACCTCAGCCTGCAACCTGCTGGTCCTGCAAAAGTACGGATGTACCAAGAATGATGAATAAAGTTGGTGTTGCTGAATTTTATAAAGATAAATGGCTTAATATGGGCGCGGAGATTGTTAATCCTATTGGTTGCCAGGATTGTCATGATCCCAAAACAATGAATCTCAGAATTACAAGACCGGCATTGATTGAAGCATTCAGCCGGCAGGGTAAAGATATTTCCAAGGCTACCCACCAGGAAATGCGATCGCTTGTTTGTGCACAGTGCCATGTTGAATATTATTTTAAAGGTGAAGGAAAGTACCTTACTTTTCCATGGGATAATGGATTCAGTGCGGATTCCATGGAAGCTTATTATGATAAATATGAATTTACAGATTGGGTGCACGGATTAAGTAAGACTCCAATGCTTAAAGCACAGCACCCGGATTATGAGATGTACAAAACCGGTGTGCATGCGGATAGAAATGTTTCCTGTGCAGATTGCCATATGCCTTACAGAAGCGAAGGTGGTGTTAAGTTTACAGATCATAAAATTCAAAGTCCGCTTAATAATATTGCAAACTCCTGCCAGGTTTGCCACAGGGAAAGTGAAGAGAAATTAAGAAATAATGTATTTGAACGGCAGGATAAGGTTGAGCAATTGAAGCAACTTGCGGAAACTACACTTGTAAAGGCTCACTTTGAAGCTAAAGTTGCCTGGGATAATAAAGCTACCGACGATGAAATGAAACCTATACTTAAACTGATAAGACATTCTCAATGGAGGTGGGATTGGGTTGCTGCGGCAAATGCTGTCGGTTTTCATTCACCTGTTGAAGCTTCAAGAATTCTTGGTACATCAATTCAAAAAGCTGAAGAGGCAAGAGTACTTCTGGCAAGAGTATTAGCAAAACACGGAGTTAATCAGCCGGTTGTAATTCCTGATATTTCTACTAAGGATAAAGCCCAGAAAGTTATTAACATAAATATCCAGGATTTAAAAAAGCAGAAATCTGAATTTATTAATACTACAGCTATAAAATGGGATAAGGGAAAATCCGATAATTATAAGACGACAAAGAAATAATTATAATATTTTCTTAAATCAAAATTTGGAGTAGCTATGAAAAAACTATGTTCACTTCTGGTTTTGTTTCTTACCGTTCTGATCTTAGGGCAGGAAAATAATGATTGGAAAATCGGGGGCCAGATACAGATAAGAAGCGAAATGGATGGGCGTGATTTTTCTAATAAAACTTACCCGCCAATTTTTACCACGATGCGTTCAAGAGCTTCTGTTGAAAAGGGAATCGGTGATAATTTTAATTTTATGTTCCAGCTTCAGGATTCAAGAACGTGGGGCCAGACCGGTAGCCCTACTGCTTATACGGATAATATAGATCTTCATCAGGCTTATATTGTTCTTAAAGATTTATTTGAAATTCCGTTTAAGTTGCAGTTAGGTCGTTTTGAAGTAAAATTTGGAACTGAAAGATTCTTTGGACCAAGCAACTGGTCACTAATCGGCAGAAGATTTGACGGAGTTCGTTTAAGCTTTGGAGATGAAACAAAATTTGATGTGTTTGTTTTAACTATTGCAGACACAGCTTCTTTTATTAAAAATATCGTATCAAAAAATGCTGTCCCTTCTGCTTACAAGTACCCTTCAATATCAGATCATGGTCATAATACTTTTGGTGCATGGATTAATGGCAAATTCAATCCTGAAAATTCTTATGATCTTTTTGGCTATTATGAATTGAACAGAAATTCTTCAAACGGAAAAGATGATGATCTTAACAGGATGACAGTTGGATTGAACCACTTAGGAAAATATGGAAATGTCTCAACAGTTGTTGAAGCAGCATATCAGTTTGGTAAATTAGTTGGAATGGATATTTCCGCTTACCTTGTTTCTGCACAAGCTAATCTTTCTATGAATAGTTTTAAAGTAGGATTGGGAGCAGATATAATTTCCGGTACCGAATTAACCGAAAAAGAAAAAAGCTATTCTTTTGTTACTGCTTATGGTACAAGTCATAAATACCTTGGTTATATGGATTATTTCTTTAAATCCCAGTCAAATACTAAGGGAATTGGTTTAAATGATTTTTACTTTATGAGTGAATATGCACCTAAAGAATCAAAATGGAATGCTTCGCTCAATATTCATCATTTTATGTCAAACCAAAAAGGGACTGATGATTTAAATGTTTTTGGACAAGAGTTTGATCTTACGGTTAAATATCTTTTTACAAAAGGTGTAACTTTAAGCTGGGGAGGAAGCATTTTCCTACCCGGAGATTTGATGAAAACATTTTTCAAAGTTGGTTCCACTGAAAGAAGTGATCCGGCTTTCTGGTCTTATCTAATGGCTTCAGTTAATATTTAATTTGTTAAGTGTGAGGATATGCATTAGTTTTGTGCATGTCCTTACTTTTTTTAAAGTAAAAAACATGGTACTTTTTCTTTAAGTAAAAATTCTTACCTTTCTCTTGATAGCTGTAACAAGTTTCGTTTCTGATTGTTAAATAACTAAGAAAGCGATTTTGGAGATGTCAGATATGAAGAGATTAAATATTGCCACAGACTATTTCAACAAAGCTTATAAGCTGCATTCGGAAGGTAAACTTTTAGAAGCCATCAATTACTATAAGATGTCAATTGGTTTTTGCCCCACTGCAGAAGCTCATACTTACTTAGGGTGGGCTTATAGTATGCAAGGTAATTTTAATGATGCTATTAAGGAATGTGAAATCGCAATCGATCTTGACCGGGAATACGGCAATCCTTATAATGACATTGGAAATTATCTTGTAAATCTTGGCAGATTTGAAGAAGCCCGTTTATGGTTTGAAAAAGCAATCAAGGCTCCTAAATACCAATTGCGTCATTTACCTTTTTACAATCTCGGTAAAGTTTATGAAAAGAAAGGTGAATGGTTTCTTGCATTAGATTATTATAAAAAAGCTCTTAAGTTAAATCCTTTGTTTCAGCCGGCGCAGCAAGCTTTTATCACCATCACAACGATGATGAATTGAAAATAAAAGGGATAGAATGAAGAAAGATTCTATCCCTTAAAATAGTCTGTTTAATTACAGGTCAGGCTTTCATTCGTTTGCCCTTTTCTTCGTGAATGAAAATCCAGCTTACTACTTTACCTACATCAATCTTCTCAAAATTATTCCAGTAGGCTTTCGTTCTAACATGCATTGATGATGTATCTTCAACAGGTATATTTTCAGCTTCATCAATAATTGCTTCCAAACGGAATTTCCATGCTTCCATATTTTTAATTCTCAAATCAACCCAGCCGTCTTTAGCCCATTTGTTAATTGATTTTTCATCAATCTCCAATTCATCTTCTCCGCGGTAAGGAGGTATCTTCATTTCGTTTGCTCTTAATAAGGATTTTCCATCAGGTAGCAAAATTGGAATTCCTATTGAGATTATCCGGCTTCGTAATTCTGAATCTGAATTGATAAGTTCAAAACATTTCTGTGAAAGTAATTCAGGGGTTATCGCAAGTATTTGTTTCATATTTCCACCCACCTTTCTTAAAAGGTGAATCTCATATAGTAATTTTGATAAACGTGGAGGACCCAGTAATTCAAATGCAACACTATCAACTCCAAACTTTTCCTCAAGTTGTTCAAGTTTATCAACAGCAGCATGTTGTAAAAATCCTGCCCGGTAAGTTGGCGCTAACGAAGCATTATCTAAAGCATTTATAATATCGTGACCAGTATTGCCACCTCTAATTTCATAAAGAACATCGACAGCAATTTCTTCAGGTGTAACATATTCCATTTGACCCTGTGCAGTTATTGCTTCAAACTCACCACGTGAAAATGTTCCATTCTCACCGGTATCAATAAAAACCGATTTAAGTGTTTCACCTGATTTAGTAAGTTCTTTATCCAATTTTAATTTTAGTTTTCCTTCTAAGGGAATTGCGTCAGAAACAGGCAGGTCGATTAATTCAATTGGTTTTCCTTTTCGCTTGATTTCACCAAAAGAAACTTTCTTCCAGGCAATTGCCGCAGTTGGCTTGATTTCTTTTGTTATAGGTCCTTCAGGAGTCCTTCCCATTAAAAAGAGAAGTAAAGTATGTGCACCTGCAATTGAAGATTTACTTAATAAAACACGCGAAGGTTTTTCCTCGCTGTGCGTGTAAGGAATATTTAATCCCATCCCACCTGTACCGCTTGTTCCAATCTTAACATAAATTTTTGTTTTCGCTTCATGCATTGAAGAATAAAGTATTTGGACGTGTCTTATAATCTGCGGAATGTAAACAGTGCAAAGTAACTTTTCGGTTTCCGCAGCAATATCTTCAGCGGTAGGTTTTTTATCAATAAGTTTTTTAATGTTCCTGTAGTTTGTATAGATATCCTGATATGCTATGCCCGTAGCGCTGTTAATGCAATCAATAATAATTTCAGGTTTATATTTAGTAAGGAGTTGATAGATTGCAGAACTATGAAGAATTTCTTCGTCCATTTCTTCAAGAGTATCTTTCATCATTATTTTTCGCTTTTCCGGTATTTCAAGAAGTTTAAGACGGTCTTCGTCTTTAAATTCATTTCTGACAAAGATGTTACCCCACCAGGGAATAAAATAATCTGCAGGCAGATCAGCAAACTCAGCCTGTAATCTTTTAGCTTCGTCTTCTGCTTCCACTTGTTTTAATGATGTGATGATAATTTGTTTCGGTTTTTCCAGAACAAGTTTCCGAACTACCGCATTGCCAACAAGCCCCCAGGCTCCCAGCACCAACACGGTTTTGTTTTGAATGTCCATAAATTCCTCTTAAACTTTTATAAAAAAATTTTGGAATAAAATTAGTCTTTATAATGCCATTAGGCAAGAGAAATTAAAGATTTAAGGGTGAGTTACCGCTGTGCGAATGGGCAAAAAAGTTTGGAAAAAGTAAAATAATTGCTAAATGGAACCGACTTTGTTAAATTTACCATCCAGAAAATCAATTAAGTGGCAATCTAAAAATGAAAATATGTGATATTATTAAAGAAGAGCATATTATTGCTGATCTTAAAGGTCAGACAAAAGAAGATATAATTAATGAATTAATTGATATCTTCAAAAACGATGACCGCGTTCAGAATATTGAAAAAGTAAGAGAAGCAATTCTTGAACGCGAAAAAATAATGTCTACCGGAGTTGGAAAAGGATTTGCAATTCCGCACGGCAAGACGGATGCAGTAAAGGAAATTGTGGCTGCATTTGGTAAATCTAATAAGCCTATTGACTTTGCTGCTCTTGATGAGCAACCGGTTTATTTAGTTTTTCTTCTAGTTGGAAAAGACAACCTTGTTGGTCCTCATATTAAGTTGTTAAGCAGGATATCCAGAATGATGAACAAGGATGCTTTCAGAGAAAATCTTATGGCAGCGAAAACCGCCAAAGAGATTTTTGAAATCTTCCAGGAAGAAGAAAATAATTATTTCGAAATAACTTAACCTTATAACATTTAGATGATTAAAGCTATTACGGGGACTAAAGACATTCTTCCTTTAGATATCCCTCGCTGGAAATTACTGGAATCTGTCGTACAGAAAAAAATGGGGAGTTATAATTATAAAGAAATACGAACACCTGTTTTTGAAGAGACTGCATTGTTTGCCCGCGGCATTGGTGAAGCTACAGATATTGTTAGTAAAGAGATGTACACATTCCTTGATAAAGGTGGAACAAGTTTAACTCTTCGCCCGGAAATGACAGCTTCAGTTGTTCGTTCATTTATCGAGCATTCATTATCTGCAAAACAATCTTTGAATAAATTATTTTACGTTGCTCCGATGTTCAGGCAGGAACGACCCCAGGCAGGAAGATTCAGGCAGTTCCACCAGTTTGGTGCCGAAGCAATTGGTAGTAAAGCCCCTCAGTTAGATGCTGAAATAATAATTATCGCATATCAGATTCTGAATGAACTTGGACTTAAAAATCTAAGCGTTAAAATAAATTCCCTTGGCGTACCGGAATCAAGAGAAAATTACAAGCTGATCCTGAAGGAATATCTTTCGGATAAAGTTTCTCTTCTGTCGGAAGAAAGTAAAAAGCGTTTCGAGACAAATATCCTAAGGATATTCGACAGCAAAGAAGAGAATGATAAACAGGTAATGAAAAATGCTCCATTGCTTATAGATCATCTTGATGATGATAGCCTTGCCCACTTTAAAGAAGTAAAAAAGATACTTACTATTGCAGGAATTCCTTTTGAAGAAGATGCTGCGCTTGTTAGAGGATTGGATTACTATACAAACACAACGTTTGAAATTGTCAGCGGTTCAGTTGGTTCTCAAAGTGCGTTATGCGGTGGTGGAAGATATGATTTATTGATTGAACAGCTTGGTGGTAAACCAACAGCGGGTGTTGGCTTTGCTGCAGGTATGGAAAGAATTTTATTAGCTTGCGAAAATGAGAAAGCATTTGAAGACCCGGTTGAAAAGATTGATTTATACATTGCAAGAATTGATGAAAACTTAACAGACAAAGTATATGAACTTGCGTTATTTTTCAGGCAGCAAGGTCTATCTGTAGAAATTGATTATATGCAACGAAGTGTTAAAGCACAGATGCGTGAAGCCAATAAACTTAGTTCGTCTTTTGTATTGTTTGCAGGTGGCGATGAATATAAATCTGGTAAACTTCAACTTAAAAATATGTCTGACGGAGAACAGCAATTATTTGGCCTGGATGAAATACAAAATATCATTCACAAGATAACAGGGAAATAAATTGCCGTTAAAGAAACCTAAAGATATTCCTAAACTCCCGAAGACACGCAAAAAAAATATTGAAGCGGCAAAGAAAGCTATTCCCGCACCAAAGGAAGATAAAACAGAATACCAATGCCTTGCCTTCTTCAAATTTGATTCGACTTTAAATAAAGAATTCTGCTGTTTCAGAATTCAGACCGTAGCTGAGTTTACAAGTTTTGCATATGAAGTATCGCTCGCTTCCCAGGTTGATAAAAATGTTATCGATATTATCATACTTGGGCTTCAGGCAAAAATAAATTATCTGCCTCACGTTTCCGCAGCAATTACCGATGTTAATTTTGAAAGACTAAACGGTGAATATGTTGTGAATGTTATTAAACAGGACGGTAGTATGAATACTGCAGTTTTTGAGTTCAACTACTTTAAAAAAGAAATTAAATTAACTAAAACCTTTGTACCCGAAAAAAAGAATAACAGGTTGTTCTGTGAGTTTCTTGTTTCGGAAAAAGATTTTTCATTCAGAGAATAAATTTTTATCTCTAACTTTTTCTGCCGGTTCATTTTTATTATTTTGTAGTAAACATTATCATAAGAAATTAAAATATGTGTCCTAGAATTTTCCAAATCGGTCCTTTCACAGTATACAGCTACGGCTTGATGCTTGGTACTGCTTTTATTGTTGCAAGCTGGCTATTAACTAAAGAGTTTGAACGCAGAAAGATGGATCCAAATCTTTCTACCGAGATAACTTTGTACGCAATTATTTTTGGAATTATCGGTGCAAAACTTTTTAGTTTATTTGAAAACTGGGAAGCTTTTCTTGCCGATCCTTTAGGTGAAATATTTTCTCCGGGAGGACTGACATTTTACGGCGGGTTTTTATTAGCAGCTACTGCTATTATATTGTTAGCAAAGAAGAAAAAAATTCCTTACACGGTTTTTGGTGATGCATTAGCCCCTTCGCTTGCAATTGCATACGGCATAGGCAGAATTGGCTGCCACCTTGCAGGAGACGGTGATTACGGTATACCAACATCATTACCCTGGGGTACAAATTATGAAAATGGAACAGTGCCACCTTCGTATGCTTTCAGAGGAAGTGAGATAGCTCAGAATTATCCTAATGGAATTGTACCGGATAATACTCCTTTGCACCCAACTCCTATCTATGAATTTTTAACTATGCTTGGGATATTTTTCATTCTATATAGATTAAATAGAAAACAGAATTGGCACGATGGAAAAGTATTCTTTATCTATCTTATTCTTTCTGGAATAGAAAGATTTTCAATTGAATTTATAAGGTTGAATCCAAGGATATTATTCGGTTTATCGGAAGCCCAGCTGATCGCCATTGGTTTAATTTTGGCCGGCTCATCCGGAGTGTTTTATCTATCTAAAAAGAAAGAGTTGAATAAATTTATTCCGCCGCCATTGAAGGATAAGGATAAATCTAAACAACCGGATCATAAAAGCTAAGCTTGATGTCTGGTAAATGAAACCAAAAGAGTTCACCGGAAGAAAATTTTACAACCAGGATAAAGCAAAGGGGAATGTTCTGCTTATTGGTCGTAAACCTGTTCTTGAAGCGATTAAATCCGGTGAGAACATTGAGAAGATTTATTTTCTTTTTGGCCAGAAAGGTGAAGCGATTTATGAAATTAAAAAGCTTGCACGCAACAACAAAATCAGCTTAACGGAATTGCCCTCCAACAAATTCAGGAATATTTCTGACGATCCGCATACGCAGGGTGTAATTGCAATTAAAAGTTCGCAGAAATATTTTTCACTTGAGAATATTGTTGAAAAAGCGAAACAGGAAGTTCATCCATTAATTTTAGTTTTAGATTCTATTCAGGATCCGCATAACCTTGGTGCAATTCTGCGAACGGCAGAATGCGCCGGAGTTCAGGGAATTATATTAACGATTCATGAAAGTGTAACAATTACAGAGACTGTAATAAAAACATCTGCCGGTGCTACCGAACATTTGATGATTTGTAAAGTATCTAATCTTCCGCAGGCACTTGATTACCTTAAAGAAAATGGATTCTGGATTGCAGGCTCATCTTTACTTGATGCAAAAGATTACAATGGACCGGATTACAAATTGCCTATTGCTTTAATTGTTGGTAACGAAGAAAAGGGAATAAGACCAATCATTCAGAAGAAATGTGATTTCCTTGTAAAAATTCCAATGACTGGAAAAATCCAATCGCTTAACGTTTCGGTCGCAACCGGCGTTTTACTTTTCGAGATAAACAGGAAAAGAAAAATATAATATTACACCCCAGATTTCTGCCGGTATAATTTTCATCTTCACTAAAGAAATTTTTATTTGATTGAACTATTAACTACAGTTGCATTGTTAACATTGCAAATTATTGATCCATGATTTTTATTATAAATATTCAGATGTGTTGCAATACGCCAGGAACATTGTAAATAAGCCCAAATTCTTGGAATTAAAAGGACTTGTAGTTATATTTGAAAAAACAAATTACTAATCAATTTTGAAGGGAAATGCAGAAAATTCACATCTCTGAACTCGCAAAATATGTCGGTCAGACAATTACTTTATCAGGCTGGCTTTACAACAAAAGATCAAGTGGTAAAATCCGTTTTGTAATTTTAAGAGACGGCACAGGTATTCTTCAGTGTATAGTTTTTAAAGGCAATGTAAGTGAAGAAATTTTTAATCTTGCAGACAGACTTGGGCAGGAATCATCAATTGAAATTACAGGAACTGTAAAAGAAGAAAAGCGTGCACCCGGTGGTTTTGAAATGGATGTAACTGATTTGAAGTTAATCAGTGAAGCATATGAATACCCAATAACTCCTAAAGAACATGGAATTGAATTTTTAATGGACATCCGACACCTGTGGCTTCGTTCAAGCAGGCAGGTCGCAATTATGCGTGTGCGTCATAGAATAATAAAGGCTATCCGGGATTTTTTTGATAACCGCGGCTTCACTTTAATGGATGCTCCGATCTTAACTCCCGCTGCTTGTGAAGGAACATCAACATTGTTTGAAACTCCTTATTTTGATTTAGGCAAAGCATATTTAACTCAATCAGGTCAGTTATATGCAGAAGCCGGTGCAATGGCACTAGGTAAAGTTTATTCTTTTGGTCCAACTTTCCGTGCAGAAAAATCCAAGACAAGGAGACATTTAAGTGAGTTCTGGATGGTTGAGCCTGAAGTTGCATTTAACGACCTTTATGATAACATGGATTTAGCAGAAGAATTTTTAGAATATATTGTTCAGACTGTTTTAAGCGAAAGGGCAGAGGAATTAAAATCTCTTGAGAGGAATACTTCATTACTTGAAAAAGTTAAACGTCCTTTCCCACGTATTCATTATGATGAGGCAGTTGAGATTTTAAAGAAGAACAGTATTGATTTTGAATATGGTAATGATCTTGGTGGCACTGATGAAACTGTAATTTCAAACCAGTACGACAGACCGGTTATGGTTCATCATTATCCTGTTGAAGTTAAAGCATTTTACATGAAACGCGATCCGAATGAACCATCAAAAGCAATGGCGGTAGACGTTCTTGCACCGGAGGGCTATGGTGAAATTATTGGTGGAAGCCAGAGAGAAGATAATTTAGATTTACTTTTACAGAGAATTAAGGAACATAATCTGCCGCAGGAAGCGTTTGATTGGTACCTTGATTTGAGAAAATATGGTTCTGTGCCTCATTCCGGATTTGGATTGGGAATTGAGAGAACAGTTGCATGGATTTGCGGTTTGGAACATATCAGGGAAACGATTCCTTTCCCAAGAATGATTTACAGGAATACACCGTAAATTAAAATTTATTATTGACGATATGCTATTGAGGAAAAATCTTTCCCGTCTGGTAGTTATTAGTCAATATTAATGCTAAATAGAAAATTCCGATTAAGTTATGTCATTTGAAGTAATACTTTTTATTTTATTTGCGCTTATAGCAGCGGTATCTTCTGTCGTAATGATTACACGACCGAATCCTGTTATCTCTGCAATTTTTCTTGTGCTTAACTTCTTTGCACTTGCCGGGTTGTATTTACTTCTTAATGCACAGTTTATTTCAGTTGCACAGGTAATTGTTTACACCGGTGCCATTATGGTACTTTTCCTTTTTGTTCTTATGCTTCTTAATATGCGGACGGAAGAAGGATTGTTTACTGCAAAAAAGAAACTTAAACTCTTTGCATCCGGAATTGCCCTGTTTGTATTTATCCAGATTACTTATTTGGTTTTTTATACCAGGCCCGGTGGAAAAATGAGTAAGAACGTTGAGTTAAGCATTAAAGCAGGAACAATTGAACAAATAGGCAGAGAACTATACACAAATTATATTTTAGCTTTCGAAGCGGCGGGATTTCTTTTACTTGCCGCCACTATTGGCGCTCTTGTTTTAGCAAAGAAAAAATTTGAAGGGTTGGATAATTAATCCGGATACTTGTTACTTGATACTGGATTCCGGATACTTTTAATCAAGCATCAAGAATCCAGTATCTAGTAGTATCCAACAGAAATTTTAGAATGAGAAAATAATGTCATCTGTACCAATTGAATATTACCTTATACTTAGCGCATTTATGTTTGCGGTTGGAATTACTGGCGTACTTATAAGAAGAAATGCAATCGTAGTTTTTATGTGCATCGAGCTTATGCTGAACTCTGCAAACCTTACTCTCGTAACCTTTTCTTCTTTCCTTGGTAATTCAATTGGACAAGTGTTTGTGTTTTTTGTTATGACTGTTGCTGCTGCCGAAGCTGCTGTTGGACTTGCAATTATTATCTCTATTTTTAGAAACAAGATGACTGTAAATATTGACGAAATTAATATCTTCAAATGGTAATAACTGAATGAGAGAATTAATCTATCTTACAACTTTACTGCCTTTTGCAGGATTTCTGATAAACGGATTATTCGGAAGCAAAATTAAGAACGAAAAAATAATCGGTATTATCGGAAGCGGTTCTGTTGGGCTCTCATTCGTTGTAGCACTTGGGGCTTTAATTCAAACTTTAAACCTGCCGGTTGAAGAAAGAAGTTATGTTGTAAATCTCTTTAACTGGATAAGCGTTGGAGGATTAAACGTTAACGCTGCGTACCTTGTAGATCAATTATCTTTGATTATGGCTCTTGTTGTTACAGGCGTAGGATTCATCATCCATGTTTATTCAATTGGATATATGCACGGCGATAAAGGCTATTGGAGATTCTTTGCATACCTCAACCTTTTCATTTTTGCTATGATGAATCTTATTCTTGCAGATAATTTCATTCTTCTGTTTCTTGGTTGGGAAGGTGTTGGTCTCTGCTCATATCTGTTAATCGGTTTCTGGTACAACAGGAAATTTGAAAACAGCACAACCAGTGATGCCGCAAAAAAAGCTTTTATAGTAAACAGGATTGGCGACTTCGGATTTCTTCTGGGATTGTTTCTTATTTATATAACTTTCGAAAGTCTGAATTTCCGTGATGTATTTTCAAAAGCAAATATGTTCTCAATTTCTCCAACCGTATTTAATTTTATTGCACTTTTCTTATTTATCGGTGCAACAGGAAAGTCAGCACAGATTCCGTTATTCGTCTGGTTACCAGATGCAATGGCTGGTCCAACTCCCGTTTCTGCTTTAATTCATGCCGCTACAATGGTTACTGCAGGCGTTTATATGGTTGCAAGATGTTCAATTATTTTTGCTTCTGCTCCTGCAATTATGACTGTAATTGCAGTAATCGGTTTGCTAACAGCTTTCTTTGCGGCTACAATTGGCTTAGTTCAGAACGATATTAAAAAAGTTTTAGCTTATTCAACAATCAGCCAGCTTGGTTATATGTTTGTTGCTATGGGTGTTGGAGCATTCAGCGCCGGAATTTTTCATGTAATGACTCATGCATTTTTCAAAGCATTATTATTTCTTGGCGCCGGTTCTGTAATTCATGCTATGCACGAAAAGCAGGACATACAGCATTACGGCGGATTGAAAAACTATATGCCTGCTACTTATGCAACATTTACAATTGCCGCTCTTGCAATATCAGGTTTTCCGGGTTTATCGGGTTTCTTTAGTAAAGATGAAATACTTTGGTACTCTTTTTCTCAAGGTTCATTGCTGATGTGGATTATCGGAGCACTGACTGCAGCAATAACAGCATTTTATATGTTCCGGTTGGTGTCATTAACGTTTCTTGGCAAAGAAAGATTTGGACACGATGTTCACCCGCACGAATCGCCTAAAGTTATGACTGTTCCATTGATGATACTTGCTGTGTTATCAATCTTTGGAGGATATGTTGGCATTCCGGAAGTGTTTTCCGGAGAAAACGGAAATCTATTTCATAACTGGTTAGAACCTGTTTTCAGCAATGCGGAGCGGAAGCTTGATTACTTTAATAATCATACTCATTTCGAAGAAATCCTTTTAATGGCAATCTCAATAGCCGTTGCTGTTATCTCAATGTATTTAGCTTTTGTTATCTATACAAGAAAAAGAAGTATTGCAGAAGTTGTATCAGCTAAATTTGGAAGCATTTACAAACTGCTCTGGAATAAATATTTTGTTGATGAAGTATATGACGCCACTGTTGTAAATCCTATTAAGGTAACTTCAGAATCATTCCTTTGGAAAATTGCAGATACAAGAATTATTGATGGATTTGTTAACGGAACGGCATCGCTTATAAATAAAATTTCCGGTTATATCAGACTCATACAGACTGGTGTAACTCAATTCTACGCAATCATTATGATGCTTGGAATAGCATTAACTTTACTTTGGATTATTTTAACATTGTGATATGGAAAATAATTTGCTACTGACATACTTAATTCTTATTCCGCTTATCGGAAGCCTGCTCCTTCTTTTCATTAAAAAGGAAAAGGAGGAATTGATAAGATGGTTTGGAGTAATTTTAACAACGGTGGTTTTTGTTATTTCCATAATTGCCTATTTCGGTTTTGACCAAACCAAAGGCGAATTCCAGCTTCTGCATAAAATTACCTGGATAAAAAATCTAAACATAAGTTATTTTGTTGGTGCTGACGGAATATCTTTGCTGCTTGTTTTGCTAACAACATTTCTTACTCCGCTTACTTTAATTTCAACCTGGAAAAGTATAAAGACCAAAGTAAAAGAGTTTACCTTCTTCATGCTTTTACTTGAAGTAGGAATGATTGGTGTATTTGTTTCACTTGATTTGTTCCTCTTCTACATTTTCTGGGAGGCAATGCTTATACCGATGTATTTTATAATTGGCATTTGGGGCGGCGAAAGAAAAATTTATGCTGCTGTTAAGTTTTTCATTTTCACAATGGCAGGCAGCTTACTAATGCTTGTTGCAATTATATGGCTTGGCGTTTATGCTTCCGGTACCACGGGATATTTCACTACTAATCTATTAGAATTATATAAGATCGGTCCGACGATAGCAAGAAACATTCAGGCTTATATGTTCTTTGCTTTCTTTATTAGTTTTGCAATCAAAGTCCCCATCTTTCCATTCCACACATGGTTGCCGGATGCACACGTTGAAGCGCCAACTGCAGGTTCAGTTATACTTGCAGGAGTTTTGCTTAAGATGGGAACGTACGGATTAATAAGATTTTGTCTTCCGTTGTTTCCACAATCGTCTATTAAATTTGCCCCATTAATTTCTGTGCTCGCAATAATTGGAATTATTTACGGTGCGCTTGTTTCAATGGTGCAGAAAGATATGAAGAAACTTGTAGCTTACTCTTCCGTATCTCATTTAGGATTTGTTGTGCTTGGAATTTTTGCTCTTACTATCGAATCGATGCAGGGAAGTGTTATCCAGATGGTTAATCATGGTTTATCTACCGGAATTCTCTTCCTTATGGTCGGAATGATTTACGATCAGACTCATACAAGAGAAATTGCGCAGTATGGTGGAATCGCAAAGATCGTCCCTGTGTATTCAACTTTATTAATGATCGCTTCGCTTTCATCAATAGGTCTGCCGGGACTAAATGGTTTCATTGGTGAGTTTTTAATTTTACTTGGCTCGTTCAAATCGCCGGTGCTTAATAACTGGTGGTTTACGGTTTTTGCAAGTACAGGAGTAATCTTTGCCGCTGTTTATTTACTTTGGATGTACCAGAGAGTTGTATTTGGAGAAGTGCGCCATGCTCAGCTTAACAATCTTAAAGATCTGAACAACAGGGAATTATTTGTCCTGGTTCCTATTTTTATTTTCGTAATCTGGATTGGTGTTTACCCGAATACTTTTCTTAAGATAACGGAGAAGACAAGTAAAGTTTTAATTCAGCAGGTTACTGCAAAACCGGTTGTTGAGAACAATATTTTAAATATTACTAAATAGACTGATAGAATTATAGCTATCATAAAATTGCAATTATGAATTATATACAAGAACTACAATTAATCTCACCGGAAATTATTCTTGGAATAGGAATAATTTTTACGGTAGTAATAGAGATGTATTCTAAGAAAAGCGTTTCTGTTCTTCCGTGGTTCTCTGTATTGGTGTTCCTGTCTGTTGTTGTAACACAATTTGCTTTGTTGAATTATCAGGCAGTAATTTATAACGGAATGTTTGCAGCAGGTGGCAATCCGGGAATTTTCAATATCCTGTTTAACTCGGCTGCAATTTTAGTAGTATTAAGTTCTGCCAATTATATTAAAAAATACGGCAGTCACTTCGGTGAGTATTATATTCTGCTTATGAGTTCTGTCCTAGGTATGATGCTGATGGCAGGGGCCAAAGATCTCTTCATTGTTTTTATGGGGTTAGAGTTGATGTCGATCTGTTTCTATGTTCTTGCCGGAATTAACAGACGAAAATCTTCAGCCAATGAGGCATCTTTGAAATACTTCCTTCTTGGTTCTTTTGCAACAGGATTTATTGTTTACGGTATCGCGCTTATTTACGGTTCAGCAGGATCAACTTCAATTGATAACATAATTGCTAACTTCAGTACTCTCTCTTCAAATATATTATTTATAACCGGAATGTTGTTATTCTTTATCGGCTTCTCCTTTAAGGTTGCCGCATTTCCTTTTCATATGTGGGTTCCGGATGTTTACCAGGGCTCGGCAACTACAATTACTGGTTTAATGTCTACCGGTGGTAAAACTGCTGCTTTCAGCGTCTTAATAATTTTCGTTGGAATATTTTTATCTGCGGTGAACAAAAATATTTTTATGCCGTACTTTGCTGTCATTGCAACATTATCTATGATTTACGGAAGTATAGTTGCAATCTCTCAGAATAATTTAAAGAGAATGCTTGCTTATTCTTCAATCGCTCACGCTGGCTATATGGCAATAGGATTAGCGGCAGGAAATTACGAAAGTGTTGCAGGAATAATTTTTTACTTAGCTGCTTACATTTTTATGAACCTCGGTGCATTCGGAGTAATAGCAATAATTGAAGGCGAGAATGACAGCAACCTTGAGTTGGAATCCTATTCCGGTTTTAGCAACAGAAGTCCTGTACTTGCTGCATTGATGTCTTTGTTTATGTTTGCATTAGCTGGCTTGCCACCGTTTGCAGGATTCTTTGGAAAGTACTATGTCTTCATTTCCGCTATCGAAGCTAAATTAACATGGCTTGCAATTGTTGGAGTTTTATCCAGCGCAATAAGCGTTTACTTTTATATTCGTGTTGTGGTTTATATGTATTTCAGAACTCCGGTTACTGAGATTAAAATTCACAATGATAAAGCTGGACTAATCTCGGTTGTACTTGCTGCAATCTTTGTGGTTGTTTTGGGAATCTATCCCGGAACAATATTAGATTTGATTACTTCCTTCCTGAAATAAAAAGAATTTATAAACTTTCCTTTTTATATTATTAATACTTTGCGATGAATTTCTTTAGTTTTTTAGCCCTATTCTTTTGGTTCCCTGCGTGCCGGTAGGTAGGTTCCCTTGTGTCAAGAAAAGAACAACGATGAATAATTTTGAGTGTTAATAGTTTTCATTCCAATCCCGGTTACTTATATTAATAGTCAAATATTCAAACATCATATTGACGTAAAATGATACCACTATTTTCAAACAGCCAGATAAGAGAAGCCGACAGCTTTGCCATAAACCAACTTGGAATTTCCGGCATTGCTTTAATGGAAAATGCTTCCAGGTCAATTTATGAAATTACACTTGATAAATATCCGGTTGCAAAAGATTCGCTTATTGGTTTTGTTTGCGGCAGAGGAAACAATGGTGGAGATGGTTTTGCGGTTGCGCGTCATTTTATAAACAACGGGTATAATGTTAAAGTAATTTACCTTGGTGAACCTGAAGAGATGAGTGAAGATGCACGAACTAATTTTTTTATTCTTCAGAATCTTTTAATTGAACATAAAAAATCATCGCTTGTAAAATTCAGCTCGGTTAAAGAAATAAATTCTCTTAAGAAATGTGCAATCATCTTTGATGCGCTATTAGGTACTGGTGTTAAGGGAAATCTGACTTCACCTTATTCAGAAATTATTTCAGAATTAAATAAGATTGACTCAATAAAAGTTGCAATTGATATTCCTACCGGGCTTAATGCCGATACCGGTTATGGAGAGATTATTTTTAAATCTGACTTGACAATTTCACTTGCCGAATTAAAGAGAGGTTTGTTTATCAATTACGGAGCTGCAAATTCAGGTGAGATAATAAAAGGCTACATTGGAAATCCTGAAAGATGTTTCGATTCACTTCCAATAGAAGATTATCTTATTGAACCGGAAGACATAATTTTATCTCTTCCCGTTAAAAAGAAAAATGTTCATAAGTATTCTGCCGGAAAGGTTGCCGTGTTGTGTGGTTCTGCAAAAACTCCGGGTGCTGCATTTTTAGCCGCCAATGTTGTATTGAATACAGGCGCCGGTGCAGCTTATTTGTTATTTCCAAAATCAATTAAAACTTTAGCCCAAAGAAAAGTGGTTGAAGTTATAGTTGAATCGTATGAAGATGAGAAGAATGGATTTTACAAAACTAAGAATGTTGATGAAATTAAAAAACGTTTGGATTGGGCAGACGCAATTGCAATTGGTTCGGGAACGGGAAGAGATCCGGAAACAATGAATGCTGTACTCAAAACTATTTCAATTTATAAAAACAAGAAAATTGTTCTTGATGCTGATGCATTGTTTGCTCTAAGCGGAGATAATTATAAAAAATATAATTTGAAGAATTTTGTCCTCACTCCGCATTATGGAGAATTTGCAAATCTTATTGGAATAAGTACCGATGAACTAAATAAAGATGTACTTCAATTTGGAAAAAGTTTTGCGAAAGAAAAATCCTGTTACTTAGTTTTAAAAGGAGCACCGACAATTATTTTCAATCCTGAAGGTGAAGCTTTGATAAACACAACGGGCAATGCAGGAATGGCAAAGTTTGGTACCGGTGATGTGCTTACAGGAGTTATTGCAGGATTTTTAGCGCAAACAAATGATATTGAAAAAGCAGTTTTGTGCGGAGTTTATCTTCATAGTTTATCTGCAGATTTATTGCTTAAAACAAATACAGAGTATGGGGTTACTGCTTCATTGATTTCCGGTAATTTACCACATTCAATTCAATTTCTAAGGAGTTCTTTTGATCAGGTATCTTGAAAAACACAAATTGTTCTTTGTTTATATTCCTTTAATTCTTTACTGGTGTGTACTTTTAATTCTCACCAGTATTCCGGGTAGTTATTCGCCAAACATTGGGGTCAGCGATAAAATTGAACACGCGGGTGCATACCTTGTACTTGCAGTGCTTATCAATTTAACTTATATGTTCCAAAGAAAAATTCCTGAACTGTATAAGAAACCGGCGCTTTTTACTTTTTTTACAGTTTTCTTTTATGGTTTGGTTGATGAGATTCACCAGATGGTAATACCCGGCAGGTTTGCAGATGTGAGGGATTTGGCTGCAGATGTTATTGGTGGAATTGCAGGAATTCTTTTTGTCCTGTTAATTAAGAAAATTAACTGGCAGGATAAAGTGGAAACTTCGGAATGATTCTATTTGAAAATTATAATAAATTTTAGACTGTTGTTACTGAATATCGATCTGTAATTTTTTGCCTAATGCTTCCAAATAACTTTTAATGGTAGATAGCCGGATATCCTCAGCATGATTTTCAATCCTGGATATTGCTGATTTTTTTGTGCCGAGCTTTTCAGCTATTTCTTTTTGAGTAATGCCAACTTCTTCTCTTGCCTGGCGAAGCAATACTCCAATTTTGAAACTCTCATATCCTTTGTCAAAATTTTTAGCAAACTTTTTGCTTTTAGCTTTTCTCTTCTCTATATATTTTTCCAGATCATCCATTGTTAATTCCTTTCTAAAAAATCTTTTTTTCTTATTTCAGCAAGTTCAATTTCTGATTTAGGTGTTCTTTGTGTTTTTTTTCTAAATCCATTTGTTAATACAATAAAGTTTGCTTTATACCAAAATCCCAATAATCTAAACTCATTACTTCCAGAACCTGCTCTAACTTCCCAAATATCTTTTGTATCTTCTAACTTCTTAAAATATTCACCAGTAATTCTTTCCAACTCCTTAACTAAACGTAATACCCATAAGATCTTTTCTACCTGCTTATCGTTAAGCGAATCAAGAAATTCTTCAACGGGATTCTTATTGTTAATGGTTCTATAGAATACTATCTCTCTCACGGATGTAAAGTTAACATAATTGTGAACCAATGTAAATATAACTTTAAATAGGAAACAATAAAATTTTTATTTCTCTTATTACTTTGCTAATAAGAATTGCTATGCTGATATTAAATAAAAAAAACTAATGGGTGCAAAATTCGGCGAAATGTTAAAACACAGTATACAGTTAAAAAGTAAATTTAAATTCACATATGACGTTTTTTAGGGAAAACACCATCTGATAAATTTATTGAAAAGGCTGAAGTAGGATTTTTAAAATGATTAAAGATATAAGTCCCATTCTTTTCTTCAAAAGCAACAACGTTAGTTAATTCTGGATATAATTTAAATAATCCATATTCATCGTTAATCAAGCAAGGTTTTAATTCGTCATCGTAATCGATCGGGCAAAAAAAATCAAAAAATACTGCAACTATGTAAGGTAGAGAATTATTTTTAACTAGCTGTTTATAAACTTGAGCTTTTTTAAGAATATTTTGATATAACCGATTTATATTATTCGTATTACCATCGCGCCAATAAAAATAAGCTTGTTTTTTATTTAGATGAAAGTTAATCATATCTTCCGTTTTTTTATCGATATGCAGATTGGTTAATTCTAATAATCCAATGACATTATTGTTATTATCTATTATACACCAATCAGGTGTTTGATTTTGATATTTAAAATTATATTTAACTTTGTAACCTTGTGAGCTTAGGTATGCTCCTATGACTAACTCTCTCAAAGTATGCTTTATTTGTGTCGAGGTACAACTATGTTGGGAAAATATTTTAATAAATATTTTAATATTGTCCTCAGTAATGTATTCAAAACATAAATCTATTAATTCGTTAATGGATTTATTCCCAGAAATTTTTATCTTATTCATTTATTTCTCTATTAAAAACTAAACATTTACTTAAACTGATTCGTCACTTCCAGCACTATCTGCCAATCTTTAATTTTCTTCTTCCAGATTCGCAGGTAACTGAATTGTATCTGCCTTTTATCTTTGCTGGCTTCTTTAATCTTTCCGATGCCATAAGTGTAAGCTAAATCTCCGGACTGAGCTATCTTTGACGCAAACATTTTATAAACCGAATTGTTTATTTCATCTGAAAATTCAGAGGCATTTACTTTTCCGATCATCGGCAGTTTTCCCTCTCTGAAAATTCTAACATCCTCATCGTACAAAGTTTGAAAAGGATTAGATAAAGAATCAAGCTTATCAAGTTTCTCAGAATCATTAACATTTATTATTTCCGCATCTTTTTTTACAAAATTTTCTTTAGGGAATATCAGGGTTAAACTGTCATAATTTATTTTTTCATGATCAATACCAACATCAACAAGCAAATTATAAGTATCATCTTTCTGTTTCTGCCAGACAGATACAAACTGACCCCAACCCTTAACTGTATCTATTTTTAATTCCCATGGACCGGTTGTGTAACCTAAATCTCCTGCTGCTGAAACTTCTGCCCAAACAGGTTTCCATTTCAGCAAGACTCCATTTTCTTTCCGTCGTGAATAAAAATCCTTAGCTCTAACCGGCTCGGGTCTGAATACAACACCGTTATCAGAAAAATTAGCAAGGAAGGAAACATTAATCCCTTTCTGCCCGCACAACTCAGAGAATGCAATTTCGGTATCAATCAACTTTTTATAATTTTTATGATAATCTTCCGGCTGGGCAAAAACTAAATTGAAAAGCAAAAATAAAATCATGATGATTCTCATAACATTCCCGTATTCTCTTGTTTGTTAAGTAAAACTATTCCGAACAAAATTTAAGAAAAATTATTAAACTTTATCATAAGTATTCTGGTTTAAGTTAAAAAAGAGTTTTTATATGAACAGACTTCAACACGAAACATCACCGTATCTTCTTCAACATAAAGATAATCCTGTTGACTGGTATCCTTGGAGCGAAGAAGCTATTAGCAAAGCAAAAGAACTGGATAAACCAATTCTGTTAAGCATCGGATACAGCGCTTGTCACTGGTGTCATGTAATGGCGCACGAAAGTTTTGAGAATAAGCAGATCGCCCAGATTATGAATGAATATTTTGTAAATATAAAAATAGACAGGGAAGAGCGGCCTGATGTGGACAGTCTTTATATGAATTATGTTCAGCTTACAACCGGAAGCGGCGGATGGCCATTGACTGTTTTTCTTACACCGGATTTAATTCCTTTCTACGGAGGTACATATTTCCCGCCAACAGAACGTTACGGAAGACCCGGTTTCTCCAGAATACTTGAAAGTATTGCTTCTGTTTATTCTACAAAGAAAAATGAAATTGAAAACCAGAGCATAGAAATAATAAATGAACTTGAGAATATGAACAGGATAGCTTCCGCTCCCGGTTCGCTTACACTTAAACATTTTGATAATGCGTTTCTTAATATTTATAACAGTTACGATAAGAAATCCGGCGGCTTCGGTTCGGCTCCTAAATTTCCTGCATCAATGACGATTCTCTTTATGATTGATTATTACTCTCAGACAAAAAATGGGTTAGTTCTTGAAGCAGTTGAGAATTCACTTTTGCAAATGGCAATGGGTGGAATTTACGATCAGCTTGCCGGAGGTTTTCATCGCTACTCTACCGATGGAGAATGGCTTGTTCCTCATTTTGAAAAAATGCTTTATGATAATGCGCTTCTTGCAAGACCTTATCTTAAAACTTATCAGATAACTAAAAATGATTTCTACCGCCGGGTTGCAGAAGAAACTTTGCAATATATGATGAGGGAAATGCTTCATAAAGATGGAGGTTTCTTTTCTGCACAGGACGCTGATTCCGAAGGCGAAGAAGGTAAATATTTTGTATGGAGTTACGATGAAGTTAAATCAATATTGAATGCACCGGAATTTAATCTTGCGAAAGAAGTTTGGGGAATTACTCAGGAAGGTAACTTTGAATCGATGAATATTCTAACTAACAAACGAGATATAAAAGAACTTGCAAGTGAATTCAAAATTGCTGAGAAAGAACTTCTTACCGAGATCGAAAAAATTAAAAGAAAACTTTTATCTGTAAGAGAAAAACGGGTAAAGCCCGGTCTTGATGATAAAATTCTTGTAAGCTGGAACGGCCTGGCAATCAGCTCCTTTGCAATAGCTTACGGAGTTACAGGAAAACTTGAATATCTTAATACAGCATTAAATGCTGCAGAATTTATTTGGACTGAATGCTTTGTTGATGATGTCCTATATCGTACCTGGAAAAATGGGAAAGCAAAGATTCACGGATTCCTTGATGATTATTCATTTCTAATTGAATCATATATTTTATTGTATCAGCACACATTCAATGAAAAGTGGCTTACAAGAGCAGAAAAGCTGAATGTCATGATGCTGAAAAAATTTTATGATAAATCAAAAGAAGAGTTTTTTACAACGGATAAAGATAACAACGAACTTTTTATTAGGGTAAAAGATATCTATGACAATGCAATACCGGCGGGAGCCTCAGTAGCGGTGTACAACCTGTTAAAGCTTTCATTTTATATGAACAATCCGGACTACAAAGAAATTGCATCGAATTATATAAATAAGATGAGTTCAATTATTGTTAAGCATCCTCTTAGTTTTTCTTACCTGTTAACAGCCGGATATTTCCATGTTAACATTCCAAATGAAATTGCTTTGATATATACTTCAGAGAATGATAAGAAAAAATTCATCAAAGAATTGAATGAGGAATATTATCCTTTCTTACTTTTAGCCGGCAGGTTCGAAAGTGAATCTTCTTCTCTGGAAATACTTCAAGGGAAAAATTTGCTGGAAAACTCGAGGATAACAATTTATGTATGCAGAAATTATTCTTGCAGAAAACCCGTAACCTTGTTTAGTGAGATGCTGGAATTGATCCCTCGACT
>CAZIDB010000012.1:0-4542 GCA_964537965.1 uncultured Melioribacter sp.
ATAAGTTAAGTAAAAAGAAAGCCGGCTGATAAATTTTATCGCCGGCTTTTTTATTTGTATGAATCAATTTATTCGAATTTACTTTTTAGACTTTGCACCTTTAAGCTTTGCATTTATATAATCTATTTGAGATTGACATGCTTTCTTATATGTAGGATCTGTTAAACCGGCCTTGAAGTTTTCTATTGCTTTATTGTTATCACCTTTATTAAAATAAACTAATCCTTTATAATAGGATATTGCACCATCGGAAACTGATTTTTTTAATGCTTGTGTGCTATCCAAAGCTTTCAATGCATTATCATATTGTTTCTTTTCGTTATATGCCTTTGCTAATCCAAGAAAAGCCTGGTCTGAACTGGCTTTTTCATTTGCCTTTGTAAAATAATCAAGTGCTTTATCATATTTCTTTTCTTTTATTGCAGTATTTCCAGCTACAAGATAAGTTCTTGATTCACCTTCTTTAGCGCTGTTAACTAAAGTAGGATTTTTGGAAACCTCAATAACTTTTTCATAATTTTTAATTGCACCGTCATAGTCATTCTTTTTGGTTAATAAACCGGCTAATGCAAGATAGGCCATGTCAAAAGTTGGATCTGCTGCAATTGCGGCATTAAAGCTTTTCTCTGCGTCATCACTTTTTTCCATCTTTGATAAAGTAATTCCTTTTTGATAATGGGTTTTAGAATCATTGGCATTAATAACAAGTGAAGCATCATATTTTTTTATTGCTTCATCAAACTTACTTGCCTTGGAAAGTTCGTTGCCTTCGTTAAATAACTCAACTGCTTTTGCGTTATTAATAAATGTAATTGATTCCTGGGCATTCTTTTTTGTTTCTTCACTATTAGAAACCTGCAATATTTTATTATACGTTGCAATGGCATCATCATATTCTTTTAATAACAACTGAGTGTTGGCAAGTTTATTATAAGCAGCATCATTCTGGTTTAAAGCAAGACTTGCATTATAAGCTTCTTTGGCTTCGGCATATTTATTAAGCTTAACTAAAGCGTCCCCTTTAAGCAGATAGGTTTTATAATCCTTAGTAATTTGAAGACTTGAATCAGCATATATAACTGCTTCTTCATATTTCTGACTCTGCAAATTCTGAACTGCATTATTAAAATACGTTGCAGCTTTCGGATCCATCTTTACTGCTGAAGTATCTTGTTGGGCTTCAATAGCGGTTATTGTTATAAAAGCAAAAAGCCCACTTAAAAAAAGTATTTTTTTCATATTATCCTTTATATTATGGTAAAAACTCATTGAATTAGTTTTTAAGATCTGAAGATATTCACGTTTTACTGAATCTCAGTCTTATATTTTACGACAAATGTAGGTCATCAAAGAAAAAAAATCAATATTTAATTTAGCCACCGGTTAAAATGCTCTTTATTGTGTTCAAAAACGACTGAATACTACGACAAAGAAATTCTTTGCCTGAACTTTGTATTTGAAGATCGAATAAAAACACAATATTAGAATGGAGACAAAATTACTCTTCTCTCATAAGTAGTTTCACTTTGGTCCTGGTTTAATCAAGTTAGATTCTGTTTTAATCAGGTTATGTATTCATGAACAAAGAATTTTTAAAACTCATAAAGTAAATTGCAAGAACTTTTATCCTAAAAATATTCACTAAATATTAAGCTCAATTTTGTTTTATTTCTCATTTTTTTATATTGGTGGCAAAATAATCGGGAATTGCAAGGGTGTTCAAATTATTGAAAATACTTGAGCTTCTCTGCTTAGTAAGCAAAAAACTTCCTTTATTAACAACATCAATTCTAACCATCTTTTTTTTTCTGTCTTGTAATAATAAACCACCCGAGAAAATTTACAACGAGAAAAGCGGAGGAACTTTTAAGTGGTTTATTACTGATCCTATTGAACAGCTAAATCCGATAAATATTTTATACTCATCCGACATGGTTGCAGCCTCACTTATCTTCGAAGGGCTTGTTGGATATGGACAAAAAGTAAATGAATTTGTACCGCTAATAGCCGAGTCCTGGCAGATTTTGGATAATGGAAAAAGATATTTGTTCAATATCAGGAAAGGAGTAAAGTTCCATAATAATCCCTGTTTTAAAAACGGACTGGGAAGAAACCTGGTACTGGATGATATAGTAAAGACATTTGAGAGGATTGCTGATCCGATGAATGAAGGACCGTTCTGGCCCTTGTTTAGTAAAAAGATTCTTGGCATTGATGAATACCATTCGGGAAAATTAAAAACCATAAGTGGGATTAGAAAAATAAATAATACTCAAATTGAATTTACACTTACAAAACCATTCGTTACTTTTTTATCTTTACTTGCCACCCCCGGTGCTTATATAACACCATTCGAATCATGGAATTTTTATAAAGAACAGGTTGGCAGTCACCCTGTTGGAACAGGACCTTTCCGATTAGCTGTATGGAATCCTGTAGAAGAAATGATTTTTGTCCGCAATGAAAGTTACTGGGGAAAGACAAACGAAGGCAACCGACAGCCACTTTTAGATGAGATTATAATTAAACCGCATTCAAATCCTCTGATTATATATTCAGAACTTATCAAAGGAGAAAATTTTCTGCATTATATGAATCCTTCTAATCTGAAAAAAATTGAGAAAGCAAAAGAATTTAATGAGCAATTTAAGATTTACAAAATCGATAATGGTTTATCCTTTCGTTTCTTTGGTTTTTCCTTCAATAGGAAATTGTCACCTATATTAAACGTTACACTTCGCAAATTAATAAAACATAATCTTGATAAGAAATTACTTATGAATGATATTGAAGAAAATTTTGTTTTTGCTAATTCTGTTGTCCCAAGTTTCCTATATGATAGGCAAGGTTTAATACTAAATAAAAATTCCGAGCAAAATAAAATAAATCCGAAGATAAATTATTACACTACCCGAACATTAGAAATTCTTTCAAGCATTCATTCTGAAGATATTAAGATGCTTGAAAAAGCTCTAAACAAACTTAATATAAAATATAAATTAAATATCCTACCAAATAAGTACTATCAGGAAATAACTGATAGAGGACCTGATATTTTCAGGGTAAGTATGACACCAGTCTACCCTGATCCTGAAGAATATTTTAACCTGTTCTACTCGAAAAACCATGAATTAAACCTGATGCACTATAAGAGTTCTAAATTCGATAAAATTTTTGAAGAATCTATGTTTGAGCAAAATTCCGAAAAAAGGACAAAGCTTTTTATCAAACTCGAACAGATTTTGAACGATGATCTTCCCTGTATTCCACTTACTCACGAAGCAGAAAGGTATTATGCCTTTCCAAAATTTGTAAAGGGATTGATCATTAAAAACTCAATTCCTGACTTCAGAAATGTTTGGTTAGATAAGCCATGAGAGTAAATAAAATAAAGTATAAACTAATACTTTTATTTGGGGGATTCACATTTCTCCTGCTCTCTATAATTCTGATTTATTTCTACACTTCTAACATTCAATATATAGAAACTCAATCCGAAAGCAGAATAAGCACATATGCAAATTTACTTGAAGAGCAAATCAGTAGAGAATGTGATATTACAATACTGGAGCTGAATACTCTTAAAATGCAAATTGAAAATCTGCAGGATAAAAACGAATATATGGAAAAGCATTTCCCGGAAATCAAGGCAATTCTTGAAAAATATTTATTGGACAATCCTTACAAATATTCATCTGTTTCATACTTTGATAGTTCTGCTTCCCAGATAATAACCGGGCAGACAAACAGGTTGTTCAATGGTGAAATAGTAGCAGATATTACTTTAACCGAAGGAGTATCAAACAACCATCCCCCCAAGAATTTAACTGGAAATATTTCCGGTGTAAAAGAATTTATGATATCTAAGAAGGTGGTTGACAGAGAGATTGAAATTACTATTCCTCCGTCTGAGGACGGTGTTTTTTATTTACTTGCACGAATAAAAATAAACTATTTTTTCAGGCAGATAGAAGAAAAACTGAATCCTCCTTCTTCTCTTAAATTTATTGTCGTCTCAAATGATAGCGTGGTTGTTTATACTGAAAACATGAAACTTATGAATCAAAAGTTAAATACAATCGACAGTTATATTTCTCAAGATGGAAATCAACTAATCAATACAGAGTTTCAATTGTATAAATGGAGAAAATATTCTGCTTTAAATATATACCTCCTGGTAACAGATGATTATTTTACTGAAGCAGATAGGTTAAAAAATCTTGCGATTAAGATATTTGTTTTCTCTTTTTTTATTCTGCTTGTTGTCATACTCCTTGTTTTTTATTTTGCCAATAGGATATCGACCTCGATACAAAAAATAACTGATGTTGCTCAATTAGTTGCTGAAGGTAAATTTGACAAGAAACTTGAGATAAAAAGAAAGGATGAGCTTGGCATTTTAATAAACTCATTTAATGATATGATTAGCAAACTTGATTCAAACTACAAAGCATTGAATGATTTAAATGTTCAGCTGGAAAATAAAGTAAGAGAACTAACTGATACCCGGAATGAACTTTCACATAAACAAAGACTTGCTCT
>CAZIDB010000012.1:4642-17458 GCA_964537965.1 uncultured Melioribacter sp.
ATTAAGAGGGAATATGAGAATTCTCCTGGTTGATGACGACGATATTATAAGAAACGGAATTCAAACTTTTTTAATGAACAATAGACATTATGTTAAAAGTATTAATAACGCCTTAAATGCTCTTGAATTTACAGGCAAGGAAAGTTTCGACCTTATTATTACAGATATAATGATGCCGGTTATGAACGGAATTGAATTCCTAAAAGAGTTAAGGAAAAATTCTGTCCTAACTCCGGTAATACTAATTACCGCTTATGCTTCAGTGGAAGACGCTGTAAAGGCAATGAAAATTGGTGCTGAAGATTATCTTACAAAACCTTTAAATCTTGAAGAACTAAGACTGAAAATTGATAAAATTAAAAATAAATGTGACCTGATAGAAGAGAACAAGTTTTTAAAAGACAAGATTAATAAACTGGAATACAGAGAAATAATAGGTGAAAGTAAATTAATTAATGAAGTAAAAAATAAAATTCTTAAGGTGGCTGCAGATCCGGATGTATCTGTTATGATTTACGGTGAAAGCGGAACCGGTAAAGAATTGGTCGCACAAAATATTCATTATATGAGTAATCGCAGGCACAAACCTTTTATAGCGATTAATTGTGCATCTCTAAGTGAGGAGCTTTTGGAAAGCGAGTTGTTTGGTCATGTTAAAGGAGCATTTACAAATGCATTAAAAGATAAACCCGGATTGTTCCTGATAGCAAATAATGGTTCGTTGTTTCTTGATGAAGTAAGTGAAATGAGTCCCAGACTTCAGGCAAAACTCCTGCGTGTTTTACAGGAAAAAAAATTTCAACCAGTTGGCAGTGTTGAAATAATTAATATAGATGTTAGAATACTTGGTGCATCAAACCAGAATCTGATGAGGCTGATTGAAGAAAACAAATTCAGGGAAGATCTTTATTATCGTTTAAATGTAGTTGAAATTAGCCTCCCGAAACTTGAAGACAGAATGGAAGATATTCCGTTACTTATAAATCATTTTATTGAAAAAGAGTTTGAGCGGACAAAAAAACGAATTACACTTGATCCTGAAGTTACAGAAATTCTAATTAACCATAGCTGGAGAGGAAATATCCGTGAGTTGGAAAACTTTATTAAGATGCTTGCTGTGATTACTGAAAATAAAATGGTTCAGATAACAGATCTGCCGGAATCATTCTTTGTCAACAAAATATCTAATTCAATTAAGCAGAAAAAGTTGTGGGAAAAATATGGTTTTCAGAATGCACTTAATTCGGCTGTTGAAAACTTTGAAAAAGAATTTCTCAGGTATCATCTAGAAAAAAATAATGGAAATATTTCAAAGACTGCCGAAGTAATAGGACTTTCTCGTGTTTCACTTTACAAAAAAATCAACCAGTACAATCTTCTTCACGAAGAAAGTGTAAATACCTAAAGAAATTGTAAACATGCATTAACACTACGTAAATAATCCATTTTCACACTAAAACCTCTGGATTTCCATATCTCTTACATCATTAACAATTTATTGTTAACCTTAATTAACAAACATCATTTAATTCATCTCCTCTTAAGCCTTAAAAATAAAACTTTTGCAATTCATTAAACCGGTACAATGTTTGAGTAATTAAAATTAAAATTGAGAAAGTATGACAACAAATTACTATCAGGCAGCAAGCTCTAAAAAAAAGATAGACTCACTATTAATTATAGAAAAGGATGATTTTCAGCGTAAAGGGTTAACAGTTGCACTAATGGATTACTTCAATGAAATTCGTTCCACAGATAATCCTGTTGAAGCTCTTCATCAATCTGCATCTAAGAAATTTAATATCATAATTAGCGATTATCATTTCGACATTATGACAGGAAAAGACTTGATTAGTAGACTTATCAAACAGAGTCCTGAAAGTCGCTTCTTCATATTTACCGTGAATTTAAATGATGAATGCAAAAATGAATTAGAGGAGCTTGGAATTGAGAATGTTTTTGAAAAACCAATAGATATAAAATCACTTGTAAATAAAATAATTCAAACTACTTAGGGAGGTATAATGTCGGTTTCAGTAACAAGATCAAGACTTTCTTACATAATAATAATTCTTCTTTTGTTAATAACTGTTTCTGACTGTAAGAAAGATAACAATCCAACAGAATCAAACAATAATGGCAATTCAAATGGTAATGGCGATGGAAACGGAACAAGCACAGATGCAAACCAATCCAGAAATGAAAACTGGTTACTTGGAACCTGGGAAGGAACTACACCATCGAATGCACCAGCTCCTTTTAATGGCAAAAAGGTCAGAATGGTTTTAACTGCTGTTAAACTTGCAACCGAAGCACATCCGGTGGAAACTCAAACCAGTAGAATTTATGCTTATACTGGTTCTATTACCTGGGATGCTGGTGGAAGTGAAGAATGGACAATGGCAATTTATGAAAAAGATTTTCTTTCTAATACCGGTGGCGGCTCAATAGATTGGGGATGCACAACAACTAAACCAAGTAATATGTTTACAGAAAGCATTTCTATTCGCGCACATGATACAACTAATGTAACTCCTTTACACAACATTGCGCTTGATTGGGGACCAACAATTACTACAGCATCTTCCAACTATGCTTATTTAGATTTGTATGGTGATATCGAGGTGGATTACGGATCATATGAACAAATTGTATTTCCTCCGAATCAAATGCTGCGTTTAACCAAAAAGTAAATCAAAAATTATAATAAAAACAATTATTTAGGAGTATTAACAAAATGAAAAAGCTTTACTTTATTATTATTTCTTTTTACCTGGCAAGCCCATTATTTTCTCAGAAGAATTTTCCTTCAGGTTATGAAAAGCATTTCTCGTTGTTGAATTATCATGGAAATTTTATAGAATTGAATAACAGAGCAATGAATATTAATTCTGATTTCTGGGTTCCTGTAGATTTACTCTCCCAGATGTGGGAAAACAATGACTGGATGAATATGGCTTACACGCAATTCTATTACGACTCCAATGGCTTAATGACAAGTGATTTGAATCAGGGATGGACTGGAGATGCCTGGATTGATAATTCAAGGACAACCTATACATATGAAAACAATTTGCAGACTATGATGGAAACAGAAAATTGGGAGAATGAAACTTGGGTTTCTTACATTAGAGCTCAGTGGACTTACAATGAGAACGGAAGAGTAACACACGTTTTAAATCAGAATTGGACCAACAATGAATGGGTTAATACATCTCAGTCCACTTATACTTATGATGGTGATAATTGCACTGAATTATTAATGGAAAACTGGAATAATGATGCCTGGGAAACTCAACACAAAACGACTTATGAATATGATGGTGAAGGAAATAATATCGTCTCAATTTCCGAAACCTATATGTTTGGTTTTTTGATTACATCAAAAGAGCTTAATACTTTCTCTCAGGGTTTACGAATAACATCTCTTCGCCAAAATCTTGCTGGAACTGAATGGATAGATGCTAGCAGAGCAACTTATACTTATAATGGAAATGGATTACAAACGAAGTTTGTTAGTGAAAACTGGACTGGCACCGAATGGCAGTATACTATGCAAGGGATCTATACTTATGATGCTAATGGAAATAATACTGAGGTACTTACACAGAACTGGCAGGATAATGCCTGGGTAAATTTTATGAAATTGACATATAATTACCAGCAGATGACTGATGTTGAGAATAATGAAATAACAGTAAAGGATTTTCAATTACTTAACAATTATCCTAATCCTTTTAATCCCTCTACGGTAATTTGTTATCAGTTGCCAACCGAAAGTTATGTAACTCTTAAAGTCTATAATTTACTTGGAGGTGAAGTAGCGACTTTGGTTGATGAAGAAAAATCAGCGGGTAATTATCAGGTGGGATTTAATTCTGAAGGTTTACCAAGCGGAACTTATATCTACCGGTTGGAAAGCAATGGAAAAACCTTATCACAGAAGATGACTCTTTTAAAATGAAAATTGTTGCAAACTGTACAGAAATGAATCAAATTCTCTGGAGATATAATTTATAGAGGTAGATGAGATGAAAGAATATTTTACAAAAACAGAAAAGGTTGTTTATACTACACTATTCATTATTATGCTTTTTACATCAATAATATTTCCCCAGGCACCCGATACAGCCTGGTCGAAAATGTTTATTCCAGTTGGGATATTAGGAATACAAACCACAGCTTCAGGATTTTGTGGTCATCAAACTCCTGATGGTGGATATATTGCTGTGGGTGTAACGGTAAATCCCTGGCTTAAAGGTTATCTTGTAAAAACAAATTCAACTGGGGATACTCTTTGGACAAGGCAGTTCTTTGATGATATTCAAACATATGGCAGTTTTACCTGCACTGGTGTTGAGTTAACCAACGATAACGGTTACCTGCTGTCAGGATTTGGTACACATGGTACTAATGATGTTATTTGGTTAGTAAAAACCAATTCAGATGGAAATATACTATGGACTAATTATTATATAGATCCATTAAGCTCCAACTTGGGGCACGTTACTTCGGAGATGAGAATTACACCGGATAATGGTTGCATTGTAGTTGGTTCAAGCAGTTCAATTTCGACTTTTTTCTCTGATGTTTTTGTTCTAAAGACCAAAGCGGATGGAAGCTTAGATTGGTTCAATACGTTTGGCTCGCCAGATACTGTAGATGAAGGTTTATCTGTGGAATTAGCGTACGATGGAGGATATATTGTTAGCGGTTTATATGATTCTCCCTCGAAAGTTTTTATCATGAAACTTAATGAATCAGGTAAAATTGTATGGAGAAATTGCTATAGCCCATTAATTGATCATCCGGATGATTTTCAATCAATAAAAAGAACACTTGATGGAAATTATGTGCTTGGTGGTGCAAACGGAAATTTCTATTTATTAAAGTTTGATAGTAATGGTTCAGTTTTAGGTTATCACGAATATGGCAATGTCTATGTTGATCTGGAAGGCGCCACACAATATCTGGAGGAAGATGCACTCAGCATTTGTCCTACTAAAGAAGGTGGTTTTATTATGACAGGACACTCTGAGATTGTACTTGATGGCAAATTTGAAATTTACGTTGTAAAAGTAAATTCAAATTTAGAAATGGAATGGGATAAAATAATAAAAGTTGGGGAGGGTGATAATCATGCAGAATGGATTGAGCAAACTTCTGATGGAGGTTATATTATTATTGGAAATGTTCGATTAGTTGCTGATGAAATTAATTACCTCTATCTTCTAAAACTCAATGGAGGTTCGACTTTTATCGATGATCATCAGTCTTCTAAATTATATACTTATGAATTATATCAGAATTACCCCAATCCTTTTAATCCTACAACTACAATCCGGCTCAGTATAAAAGAAGCGACACATACATCATTGAAAATATTTGATATCCTGGGAAATGAAGTAAAGACTCTTGTTAACGAAATAAAAACGCCCGGAATTTATGAGGTTGAGTTTGATGCCGCTGGCGTAGGTTCTTCTCTGCCAAGCGGAATTTATTTTTATAGATTGCAGACTGAGAACTATTCTTCAATTAAGAAAATGATTCTGATGAAATAATTAACAGAGGAGCATTAAAATTCAGTTTTAATTCTATAACTGATCTATTATAAAACCGGCATAAATGAGCCGGTTTTTTTTAATACCTATATATTTTTGCCGGGTCTTTCCGATAATATATAGAGAATTCGACAGGTATGGAATTAATATTTCCCGGACAATAACAGTATATGGACAAAATAGTATCAATTGTTGAATTGAAAGAAGGCATGATAATCTCACAGCCTGTTAAAAACCGTTTCGGTCAAATGATTATAGCGCCAGACCAAAAAATTGAAGCGAAGCATTTAAATATTTTAAAAATCTGGGGAATCCACTCAGTTTCAGTTGAAGGTGAATCAGATAAGGAATATGACCCGCTTTTAGATGAAGAAAAAAGAAATGAAGCCGAGAAAATTTTACAAAAACGATTCTACTGGTCGCCAGAAAATCCCTTTGAAAATGAATTGTATGAAATAGCTTTAATGAAAGTTATTCAAAAACTTCTATAAGTGCTTAAATCAGACTTAAATGAAATCTTTCGAAAAAATCTTATCTGGAATAAATAATCTTCCTACACTCCCTACTGTATACACTTCTCTGTCAGAAGCTATTTCGGATCCCCATACTTCAAATGAACAATTGGCAAAAATTATTTCCGCCGATCAAGCTTCCATTTTTAAAATTCTGAAAATAGCTAATTCTTCTTTCTTTGGTTTACGAGGCAGAATTGATACTATTTCTCAGGCAATTCTTTTCCTGGGATTTAATGAAATAAAAAACATTGTTTTTACATTAACAATTATGAACTTCTTTCCCAAAGAAAAACATATTGTAAATTTCAAACCTACTGATTTTTGGGCACATTCAATTGCTACTGGTATTATTACAAGAAAGATCGGAGCTCATCTTGGGATTAAAAACCTTGAAAGTTTTTTCATTTCGGGTGCGTTGCACGATATTGGGAAATTAGCTTTTCTTGAATTTGCCCAAAAAGATTACATTCAGGTGATAGAACTGGTTGATCATAAAAATTGTCTTATAAGAGAAGCAGAAAAAGAAATATTCGGTTTAGATCATGCACGTGCGGGTTATTTACTTGCAGAAAAATGGAAGTTACCTTTAAGTATCCAGAACGCTATTTATTATCATCATAATGGTTATGTCGGTTCAGAAAAAGATTTCCTTACCGCATCTGTTCACATCGGAAATATAATAGCCCGGACACTCGAATTAGGATTCCCCGGAGATAATCTTATCCCGCGACCTAATAGCAGGGCAACAGAAATATTAAATCTTCCCGAGAGATTTTTCTCTTCAATACTTAAGTCTGTTCAAAAAGATTTTGAACATTTAGTAGAAATTATGTTAACACTGTAATGAAAAAGCAAATGCCAGATAATGAAAATATTTTTATTGCTTCCATTGCAGAAGTAAATCCGGCAACTTTTTTTGGCAAAACCTATAATGAAATAATTTCAGAGGGATTACAAGTATTCAAGACATTTCCTGGATTTAATTCAGCTTCCCTTTTCCTGCTGGATACAAATGACTTTACTTTTTATTTTAAGACTGCATTACCTTGCCAAAAGGAATATGAGATGAAGGATGTTTTCCAACATCTTGTTGAAAATGGTCGGATAGCACAATCTCTGAGTAGCTCCGATATCGTAATAGTTGGTGAAAATAATTCATCATTTATGTTTGATAAAATTATTATTCCATTAATAGCTTATACGGGAATAATTGGTATAGTTATTATTCTGATTGATGCTTCCAAAATTCTTACTGATGAAATAAAGCAATTATTCCGGATTCACGCTAATTACCTTGCCTTACTTATCAATAATAAAGAACAGCATTCAGAGATTGAAAATCTTAAAGAAATAACTGAACAGAAAATCGCATTTTGTACAAGGGATATTGCGAAAAGCACATTTGAGTTAAAAACAGTTCTTGATTCAGTACAAACAGGAATTATAATAATAGATGACAATTCAGAATTAATAATTGAAGCAAATGGACTTGCTGTTAATCTTATCGGATCTGATAAAAGTAAAATAATTGGTACCAAACCAGACAGTTACTTTTTATTTACCGATTCAAGAGCGGGTAAAAATTCAATTATAACAAATCAGGAAGGTCTTTTAAAAAAATATAACGGTAAATTAATCCCGATTATCAAATCAGCAGCTTATATAACTTTGGATGATAAGGAATATCGCATTGAAAGTTTTCTGGATATAACAGCACGTAAGGAAATGGAATATGCTTTGGAAAAAGCACGTTTCGAACTTGAACAAAAAGTGGAAGAAAGAACAATTCAGTTATTTAATTCAAATAAAGAATTACAGAAGGAAATAAACGAAAGAGAAAAAGCAGAAGAAGATATAATAAAACTTTACTGGGCAGTTGAACAAAGTCCATTCTCCATTTTAATAACAGATATTAAAGGAAATATTGAATATGTTAACCACTGTTTCTGTGATCTTACAGGATATAAATATGAAGAAGTCATTGGTTTAACTCCTTCTGAATTCTCTTCAAATGAACACACGAGTGAATTTTTTAAAGAAATGTGGGATATGGTACTTGAAGGTTTGGAATGGAAAGGCGAGTTTATGAATAAAAAGAAAAATGGTGAACTTTTTTGGGTTTCATCTTCTATTTCACCAATAAGAAATCAGCAAGGTGAAATAACTCACCTGTTAACTATTCAGGAAGATATATCAGACAAAAAATCAGCTCATGAGGAATTGCTTAGAGCAAAAGAAAAGGCAGAAGAATCAGAAAAATTAAAGACGGCCATCCTTGCAAATATGAGCCACGAATTACGTACTCCATTAATAGGTATTCTTGGTTTTTCACAAATGCTTATTGAAGACTTAACAGATCCAATCCATAACAAAATGCTTAGAAGTATTTATTCTTCAGGCGTACGTCTTCAAAAAACCGTTGATGATATATTATTTTTGACCAGGTTTGATGGAGCAGATATCACAATAAAATTCGCGACAGTAAATGTATTGGCAATAGTGAATTCTCAGGTAATCAATTTTAACAAGATAGCAGCAGAAAAGAATTTAGTTTTTAACTTGCAGATTCATAAAAACAGTTTATTCAGTAATTTAGATTCGGAATTGTTTAGTGAGGCTCTTTCTAAAATTATTGATAATGCTTTTAAGTTTACAAACAGCGGATCGGTTTCAATAATTTTAGATTCTGAATTTAAAAACGAAACTGACTGGATTACAATAAAAGTAATTGACACTGGAATAGGGATTGAGAGAAAAAATTTCGGGATTATTTTTGAAGCATTCCGGCAGCAAAGTGAAGGATTCTTCAGGAATTTTGAGGGTTGCGGTTTTGGACTTACAGTAGCTAAGAAAATAATTACAGCTATGAATGGTTTTATATCTGTAGAAAGCGAAATTAATAAAGGTACAACTTTTACAATATGGCTCCCTGCTGTGTAGTACAACGCCTGGAATTTCAAAGTACAAATTCATGCCACAAATCATTTTCGAAAAAGTTTACACAATTGTTCTTTCTAAAGCAAGCAATTATTTATTTAAAAAGTATTGCTTGACTACCAGATATTTTTAAGATTATGTTTGCTAAAACTTATCAGTTAATTTTTTTTAAATAGTGCTTACTAGTATCCAATAAATAAATTCTCTTTTGGTATTTTTGTATAAGAATATTTATTACTGATTCTTTCATTCTTTAGGAGCAATATGAAAAAGATCTGTCTCGTCTCCGTAATTTTTATCTTCCAGATTATTTTATTTCCAATGCATAATTTATCAGAGATAAACCGCTTTTCAGATAAGTGGTACCTGCAATCTTCGGAATTAACAAATGCAACCGGAGAAGAAATTTCTGTTACGGGCTATAAAACAGATGGGTGGATTAAGTGCACTCTTCCTACCACTGTGTTTAATGCTTTGGTTAAACAAAATCTTTACACCGACTGGTATGTTGGAGATAATATGAAAAAAATCTCCAATGAAAAATTTAAGTCCGGGTGGTGGTACAGAAAGGAATTCACTTTAAACAAAATGCTTTCTGATAAAGTTATTCGGCTTGTCTTTAACGGATTAAACTATAGGGCAAACATCTGGCTGAATGGAAATAAAATTGCCGCATCAGATGAGGTATTTGGAGCTTTCAGACGATTTGAATTTAATGTTACAAAGCAAATTGTTTTTGATAAACCAAATGTACTGGCTATAGAAGTGTTACCTCCTCTACCTGGTGAACCTACAATCGGTTTTGTTGACTGGAATCCTATTCCGCCTGATAGAAATATGGGCTTATGGCGTGAGGTTGAGATTAAATTTTCTGATAAGGTAAGTATTGATTTTCCGTATGTTAAATCAAAAGTAAATCTTAAAGATTACAGTTCTGCCGAGCTTACAGTTTCAGCAGAATTAAAAAACTATTCAGATCAAACCGTTAAAGGAATTTTATCCGGCTCAATTGAGAATATTAAATTCCAAAAAGAAGTTGAATTAGAAGCCGATGAAAATCAATTAGTTACTTTTACTCCGGAAGAGTTTGAACAGCTTAAGATTAAAAATCCAAGACTATGGTGGACACACGATTTAGGTAAAGCTGAACTATATAATTTGAAACTTGATTTTAAAATCGAAAATATAATTTCCGATTCCACTCAAATCCGGTTTGGAATAAGAGAAGTGTCTGACTATCTGAATGCGAACGGACATAAAGCTTATAAACTCAACGGTAAAAATATATTAATCCGTGGAGGCGGCTGGGTTGATGATATCTTCCTTGATTATAATCCTGAAAAACTTGAAGCACAGATTGAATATGCTAAGCAAACAAACCTTAACACAATAAGACTTGAAGGCTTCTGGGGAAACAGCCAGGAACTTTACAATCTTTGCGATGAAAAGGGAATCCTGCTAATGGCAGGATGGAGCTGCCAGTGGGAATGGACAAAACTTTTCGGCAAAGAAACAAATGGAAGATACGGAGGAATTACATCACCTGAAGACATTCAACTCGTTTCAACCTACTGGAGAGATCAGATTAAATGGTTCAGAAATCATCCGAGCATTTTTGTTTGGCTGATGGCGAGTGACCTTGTACCACATCCTGACCTTGAAAAAAAATATCATGAAATTCTGAAACAGGAAGATGGTACTCGTCCCCACCTTATTTCTGCTGCAAAAAGAAGAAGCGATATCAGCGGATTATCAGGAGTAAAAATGAATGGCCCTTATGATTATGTTCCGCCTTCTTATTGGTATACTGATACTACAACAGGCGGAGCATATGGATTCAACACAGAGACAAGCCCGGGTCCACAAATACCGCCATTGGAAAGTATAAAGAAATTTATTCCGCGTGATCATCTTTGGCCGATAGACAGCGTTTGGTTTTACCATTGCGGTGGAAATGTATTTGGTACACTTGAAAGATATAATGATGCAATGGATAAAAAATTAGGTGCTCCTAAAAACCTGGAAGAATATTGTAGCAAAGCTCAGTTTCTTAACTATGAAGGCGTTCGTGCAATGTTCGAAGCATTTGTTGCAAACAGGTATAACGCAACCGGTATTATTCAGTGGATGTATAATTCCGCCTGGCCAAAACTATGGTGGCAATTATTTGATTATTACCTGATGCCGAACGGTGCTTTCTACGGAACAAAAAAAGCCTGTGAACCTTTGCACTTAATTTATAACTATGCTAATAAAAATATAATTTTAGCAAATCTCTCATACAATGATTATATAGATCTTAAAGCTAAAGTAACTGTTTATAACCTTGATCTGAAAAAAGTTTTTTCAAAAGAATATTCCTTAAGCATTAACCAAGATGAAAACAAATCCGTCTGTTCACTAAATGAATTGACAGGACTGTCCACAACATACTTTGTCGATCTCAGACTTTCAGATAAAACTGGAAAAGAAGTAAGCAACAATTTTTATTGCTTATCCACTAAGGAAGATGTGCTGGATTATCAAAACAATGAATGGTATGTAACACCTACAAAAGAGCATGGAGATTTAACTCTTCTTAACAATCTGCCAGAAGCAAAGGTAACTGCAAAGGATTCTTATTCACTTAAAGATGATAAAATGATTGTAACAATTGAAATAAACAATACTTCGCCTGAGCTTGCATTACTTGTGAATCTTAATCTGAGAGATAAAAAATCAGGTGATTCTATTCTTCCAATCTTTCTTGATGATAATTATTTTTCTCTGCTTCCGGATGAAAAGAGAACAATAACCGGATGGTTTAATTATAAAGATCAGAAGCCTTACGTTGAAGTAAGCGGCTGGAATATAAAATAAGAGGATAAAATCATGAAACGTAATTACTACATAGTTGTTCTTATATTTTTGATTTTCTTTGTTATCTCTTTGCTTACAAATATACTCGGTCCAATAATTCCTGATATAATTAAAAGCTTTGATCTAAGTTTAACATTAGCGGCCTTTCTTCCCTTCTCATTCTTTGTGGCGTACGGAGTTATGAGTATTCCCGCAGGAATGTTAATAGAGAAGTACAAGGAAAAGCCGGTTATGCTTGCCTCATTCATTGTATCATTTACGGGTGCAATAATGCTTGCACTATTCCCTTATTTTCTTGTAGCGCTTATTTCATTATTTCTTATCGGACTTGGAATGGCGATGCTGCAGGTTGCTATCAATCCATTGCTCAGAGTTGCAGGTGGAGAGGAGCATTTTGCTTTCAACTCTGTATTCGCCCAGCTTATTTTTGGTGGCGCTTCTTTTATAAGTCCGTTTATTTATTCTTACTTAGTTTCAAATCTTAACCAGCAGGAACAAGGAAATTTTATAATTCAATTTTTATCTTCAGTAGTTCCGGCAAATCTTTCCTGGGTTTCCCTTTATTATGTATTTGCAATTGTTACAGTACTTATGATTGTAGTAATCGGCTTAACAAAATTTCCTTACGTTGAAAGAAAGGAAGATGAAAAAGCAGGCGCGTGGGAAACACACAAACAATTATTTAAGAACAAAACTGTTATTCTTTACTTCATAGGAATTTTTGCTTACGTAGGAACCGAACAAGGAACGGCAAACTGGATTTCCCAATTTCTATATACTTATCATGGTTTTGACCCACAGACTACAGGTGCATCAATTGTTGCTTGGTTCTGGGGAATGATGACCGCAGGTTGTTTCCTTGGTTTATTTTTGCTTAAGATTTTTGACAGCCGTAGAATATTAATCTGGTTTGTTACAGCAGCAATAGTATTATTATCAATTGC
>CAZIDB010000012.1:17558-19360 GCA_964537965.1 uncultured Melioribacter sp.
GCCGTAGAATATTAATCTGGTTTGTTACAGCAGCAATAGTATTATTATCAATTGCTTTATTCGGTCCGGCAAATACTTCTTTGTATGCATTTGCTCTTATGGGTTTTGCAGCCTCTGTAATGTGGTCTATTGTTTTTTCACTTGCATTAAATTCTGTTGAAAGCTACCACGGTTCATTTTCAGGAATTTTATGTACTGCGATTATAGGCGGCGCAGTTGTTCCATTAATCATCGGCTGGCTTGGTGATATGTTCGGATTAAGAACAGGAATGTTCTTCCTTTATATTACGTTGGGTTACCTGCTTAGTATTGGTATTTGGGCAAAACCTTTAATTACAAACGAAACAATTTCATCCAAGAAAGAAAAACAGGTAAGTGAATGAAAATACTCGGCATTGATTTAGGCGGTACAAACGTTAGAGTTGGTTTGGTTGAGAATGATAAACTTGTTTCTGTTGAAGCGAAACCAATTAAAAGTGCGGGCTCTGAAGCGGAAGTTCTTAATGACATTTATGACCTGATTGAAAAGTTTACCGATAATGATATTGCCGGAATTGGTGTTGGTGTTCCGAGTGTTCTGGATCCTGTACGAGGAATCGTTTATGATGTTCAGAATATTCCGTCCTGGAAAGAAGTGCATCTTAAAGATCTGCTGCAGAAGATATTTAATATTCCTGTTTATATTAATAATGATGCGAATTGTTTTGCAGCAGGCGAAAAGTTTTTCGGTAAAGGAAAAAACTATAATAACATCGTTGGTTTAATAATGGGGACAGGCTTTGGCGCCGGATTGATTATTAATGGAAAACTTTATTCAGGCACAAATTGCGGTGCCGGTGAGTTCGGAATGATCCCATATAATGATTCGATACTGGAAGATTATTGCTGCGGACAGTTTTTCACTAAGAAATATTCCATCTCAGGTGAAGCCTTATCCAAAGAAGCAGAAGATAGAAAGGAAGATGCTTTAACAATATTCTCAGAGTTTGGTTCTCATCTTGGTGAGGCAATCAAACTTATCCTTTATTCAGTCGATCCTGAAATAATTATTCTTGGCGGTTCAGTAAGCAAATCATTTAACTATTTTGAAAAAGCTATGTGGAAATCAATTGAAGGATTTGCTTATACCAAAACTATAGAGAAAATAAAGATTGTTGTTTCAGAAACGGAGAACATTGCAATACTTGGCGCTGCCGCGCTGTACTTAGATGCGGGGAACAGTTGGCAGTAAGCAGTCATCAGCAATTTCAGCAAGAGAATTGGTGAAACAGTGATGAGGAGAATAGAACACGGATTTTTATGATTATTATGATACTCGCTGATCTGATCTGTGGAAATCATAACAATCTGCGTCATCTGTGTTCTATTAAATTAAGGTGATTGATATCGGGATTCACTTTACAAAGCAAATATTTCTTATCGCAAGTCTAAGCTTTCTCCCGGTCAGTCAAAACTTTCAGAGTGGTATAAACCTCATTTACCGTTTTACATTCAAGCAGCTTTTCAACATCCGTCTTGTGTTCAAATGCGCGGGCAATTTCAGCAAGAAGTTTTAACTGCAGTTCGCTGTTATCTTTTGGAGTAAGAAGAAGAACAATAACTCTTGCGGGTAAATCATCAAGAGCAGAAAAATCTATCCCCACTTTTGTAACAGCAATATAAATTACAGGTTTTGTGATGTTTAGTTTTGCATGAGGAATAGCAAGATAATTCATAATGCCGGTTGGAATGCTTTCCTCTCTTTGCCATACGGCGTTAAATATTTCCGCTTTGTTCAGTTTGCAATCAGATGCAGCTTTTTC
>CAZIDB010000012.1:19460-35774 GCA_964537965.1 uncultured Melioribacter sp.
GAGCCAACAATAAGTGAATCATATTTTTTCAAGCCACCTAAACGCGCTCCTAATGTACTACCTATTACTTTTCCCGTAAACGAAAGAACAAGTAAAATAGATACAATCACTATATCAAAATTTTCTATAAAGTTTATTCTTAATCCTATTGAAACAAAGAACAAAGGAGCGAAAATATTTGTAACAAACTGCTGAATTATTTCCCGTGTACTTTCTTTAATCGAAGCAGAATCTCCAATTGCAATACCCATAATGAATGCACCGAAAATTGCATGAATGCCGATATACTCTGTAAATGCTGCGCTTATAAATCCAAGTATAAAAATAAAATTAAGCATACCGCCGGGGAATGCCGTTCTCTTTTGAATAAAAGGAATAGCTTTATTTATAAGCTTTCTACCGACAAATACTAGTGATGTGATAAATATAAAAGTGAGTATTATTGTTGTAGTAAAGGAAAAGCCATGACTACCAGCACCAACCATTCCAAGAAGGATAGAAAATATTATCCAGCCGATAAGATCATTGAACATTGCAGAGGCAATAATAATAAAACCTATTTCAGTTTTGAATAGGTTTAAGTCCATCAACGTCCGGGCTACAACAGGCAATGCAGTAATTGAAAGTGCAGTTCCTATAAAAACCGCAAACACAAGATGATTTTCTTCACCTGCTATACCAAGAAGTTCCGGTTGCAGAATTGCTAATCCAAATCCAAGTATAAAGGGAAAAAGAATGCCCAGCAAACTTGTAATAGAAGCTACCTTACCCTGTCGCAGAATAACATTCAGATCCACCTCCAAACCAGAAACAAGCATAAGCATAACAACTGCAAGAGATGTTATTCCTGTCAGAACCACAGAAACATTGGGAGAATCAACGAATAACTTACTAAATGTTTCAGGAGCAATAGCACCAAAAAATGTAGGACCTAATAATATTCCCGCAATTATTTCCCCTATAATAATTGGCTGTTTAATCAGCCTAAGCAACTCCCCCAGACCTCTGGCTACTAAAAGCATCAGAGAAATTACAATAAAAAATATTACTATTTCAGAAGATGTTAAATTCATTAATTAATTTACTTCTACTTCAGATTTAATAATGAGCAGCGGGCATGGAATATCCGAGAAAGTAAATTCTATATCATGCTGGAATATCTTATCCCAGAAACTCATTTTCCGTTTGGGAGCAGAAAGTACAAGAAGGTCAGCGCTAACTTCTTCAGCATATTTATTTACTTCCCATCCTTCTTTTCCGTACAGGCAGGTAGAAGTAACATTTAATCCTACAAGATTAAGTTCTCTTATTAGCATATCCAGTTTCAGCTTTTCTTCATCTTTCCAGTTGCTTCTTATTTTCTCTGCTTCTTTTAAGGAACCATCATCCTGAACAGTCATTGCAAAACCAGGTACCTGGAATTCTCTAACAAGTATCAGATCAGTAGAATTATTAAGCAGAGCAAATTTATAGGCAGTTCTAATTGTAAATTCACCTTGTGGAGAATAGTCGACTGTTACACATATTTTTTTGTAATTTGTCCTATTAATTGATGTGCTTGGACAAATAAGAACTGAGCAGGGAGCGTCTCTCATTACTTTTCTGGCAACAGAGCCAAAGTAATATTTAATCATGCTTTCCTTTTCCAGGGCGCCGGAGATTAACAGATCAACCTGCTTCTCTTTGCATTTCTTTATTATTGAATCTGCAACATCTCCGTGTTCATACTCAATTGTAGTTTTATTTGTCTCCAGTCCACTTGTGTTAATCATTTCTTCAAGCCGTTTAACAGTGCTTTCATTCTTTTCACCAACGTGAATAAGAATAAGTTCTGCATTAAACAACCGTTGCAGTTTCTTTGCTTCGGCAAGTAATGCCTTCCCTGTTGGAGAAAAAGTAATTGCCAATCCTATTTTTCTGAATGAGGTTTCCATAGTTCAAATATTATTTTCAACTCACCTCCCGGCCCACTCTCTTTGGAAGAGGGAGAGACAGGGGGTGAGTTATTTTTTAATCTATCATTTATTTATTTCCAGTTCCTGCAACAGGTTATCTGCTGCACCAAAGTTTTGTACAACCCAAAGGACAAAACGAATATCAACACCAATTGAACGGCTGTAATCTTCGCTCCAAGCATAATCATTTATTGTAGCCTCGTAAGCCCTATCGTAGTTTACACCAATAATTTCGCCGTTTGCATTAAGAATAGGACTACCAGAGTTTCCGCCGGTTGTATCCATATTATAAAGCAACGCAACAGGAACATCATTTAAATTCTTACTCCTGAATTTACCGAAATCTTTTTTCATATAAAGCTGATAAAGTTCATTTGGGATATGATAATCTCCGCCAAGAAAACTTTTCTCAATCATTCCTTTTAATGATGTGAACGGCGAATAATAAACAGCATCAGCCGGGGAATAACCACGCACATAACCGTATGTTAAACGTAATGTACTGTTAGCATCAGGAATAAACTCGGTTTTCTTCCAGATTTTTTTTACCTCATTCAGGTTTGCAGAAAGTTTATCAAGCAATCCCTCGTAATAACTATTTTTCTCTTCAAGTATTTTCTGCTGTTCCTTTAATTGAATAACAAAATCAATAACAGGATTATCAAGGTCAGCTAATTCTTCATAGGATTTGCCGAACAGTTCATCAAGTTCTTCTTTGTTTAAAAGATCATTGTCATCATAAAAGTCGTTCATTACATCACGGATTTGAGTGTCACTATATTTTCCCGCAATAAGTTTATCAACTGCATCTACCCGTGAATCCGAATTAAAATTAATAGCATATTGAAAAAGCTTAGCTAAAATTGTTGTATCGAATTCAACATTAAAATTATCCAATGCTGTTTCAAATGATTTTTTATATTGCTGCAGGTTCTGTTCTTTATAAGCAGGTTTTCTTTCATTGTCCGGCTTCTTCGTTTCAACTGAATATTCTAAAAGAGAATTAGCTAAACTAATTAATATTGTTGAGCGGGACATCTGTCCGAACCAGAGAGACCTGGAAACATTTTTCTCAATATCATCATAAACATTTGCAATTTCCGGAAGAAGATTTCCATACTTGCTTTTCAGTTCAGGTGATGAATCAATAAATGCCTGTAACTGTTTTTCTTCTTCAACTTTTTTATCAACAAGATTAAGTCTTCTTAGTCCAAGCAGTTTCCCTTTGTAATTTTTTGTTGTGTTTGCAAGACCTTTAATTTTTCCCGCAAATTGTAATTCAAGCGCCGGATTACCCTTACCAAGTTTTAACATCTGCTCAATCTGGAAATCATAAAACTCAGATATAAACGGAAGCTGGTATTTTTCCTGTAGCTTAAGAAACTGTGATGGTTTATGCCTGTATGTCCTGCCGGGATAACCAAGTATGAAAAGGAAATCATTTTCATTAACGCCGTTCGGATTGACCTTTAGATATTGTTTGGGCTTGAATGGAATATTCTCTTTCGAATATTCAGCAGAACTTCCATCGGGAGCAGTATAAGCCCGAAGAAAAGAAAAGTCACCGGTATGCCGCGGCCATACCCAGTTATCGCTCTCGCCGCCAAACTCGCCAATGCTTCTTGGAGGTACATAAACTAACCGTACATCTTTAAAGAATTTATATTTGAACAGCACATAGGTTTCGCCCTCAAACATTTCCGCAATCTCCACTCGTATAGTTTTATCCCCTGCTTCTGCCTGGGCAATTAATTCCTTTCGTATTTCAGTAATTGTTTTATTTCTTTCCTTAATATCAGTTATGTCTTTAACAGCGCTCAGTATTTTCTCAGAAACATCCTCGTAGGAATCAATTATTTTACAGATCATTCCTTTTGCCTGAATTTCTTCTTCTTTGCTTTTAGCTACAAATCCATTTTCAAGAAAATTATTTTCAAGTGTACTTGCGGCCTGAACTGCACCGAATGAACAATGATGATTTGTTATTATCAAACCATCGCCTGAAACAAATGAACCCGTACATCCGCCGATATTTACAAGCGCATCAACAAGACTCACACCATTTGGATTATAAACTTCCGAGATATCAATTTTTAATCCTGCCTTTTTCAGATCAAGTTTTTTAATTTCACTTAAAGGGTACATTCCCTCTTCCCACCTTGGGAATGGAATTTCAGCATACAATGAAATGGAAGTAACAATTAAGAATAAACTGAGGATTACTTTTTTATAATTCATTATAAAGGTCCTGATAATTTTTATGGAAAAACCTAAGAGTGTTATTACCACTCAACTCAATTAATTTCGGCTAAAATTAGAAAAATCTTTCGTGATTGGAAATAAAATAATTTAGGAAGAAGGGTTGTTATAGTAATTATCTTACTCTTTGAAGTGAAGCTTAAAATTATCCTGATTAAGAATTAATAGTATTTCTTTCTTTACAGCTTCAGCCAAAACTATAGCTTCTTCTGCTTCTTCCTTAGTCAGAGATGTATAAAAATCCGGATATCGTCTTGCAACGGCATAATCAGAAAGTTTATTACAATCTTTAGTTTGGAATAAAGACTATACTGTTCCGGTAATAGTTTTAAAAGCTTCTCAATCTCATGGGTATAAGGAAAATCAATCAAATTGTATACAAGGAGAGACTTAATATATTTTTCTACACTGCTGGCAATGAAACCCGATAAGCCTGTATGGAACATTTGACGATATTGTAAAAGCATGCTTTGCAAGAATTAAATCTTCTTCCGCTATCTCAATCCATTTCTGTACTTTTTCAATTACATCTTCTTTTCTAGGAGTCATAAAGAACAATTCCCTCTTTTGCTGCATATCTTGAAACTGTTCCCGGAATTAACTTGTCTTTTTCAAATTCTTCATTAGTAACCGCTATAATATCAAAAGCATAATCCATACTTAATAACTCTTGCCTTACCAGGCGCATGTATTGAAGCCTGTCCTGCAATTTATTTGCAATCAAAAGCAAGTCTACATCACTTTTATCATCAGATGTACCTTTTGCCTGCGAGCCGAAAAGGATAATCTTTTTAAGATCAAATTTATTAAGAAGCCTTTTGTTTATTTCTTCTTTTAATTGTGCTGTAAGCATTTTGACTCTAATTTTTTTAAAAGTAACCGACTTTAACCGTCTATAAGATATAAAATTCAAAGTTCTTTTGGAAGAGCTTTTACTGGCAAAAAGAAAAGCTGAGGTTGTTTCTTAATTCGCCAAATGAACTCCCCTTCCGAACTTTATATTTGTTATCTGTTTAAATACGTCTTTCCTTGCTTCATTTTGCACCTCATTGTTTTTCTAATTTACTACCTTTGAGTTACCGAATGGCACTATCTCATCAACATCATTTTCCTACAAGCCGTGTATTCCCCTGCCTGCAATTTATAAAAATATATTCCACTTGTAAGATTGCCGCCCATGCTGGTGGCAGAAAATTCAACATCATATGTCCCGGCAGATAATTCTTTGTTTATTAAGGTGATTATTTCTTTGCCGAGGATATCGTATATCCGAAGAGACGTCATATATGATGTCTCTACCGTAGGTAATGTAAATTTTATTTTTGTGGTTGGATTAAAAGGATTCGGATAATTCTGTTCCAACTTAATGCCGAGCGGAGTCGAGGCATCATTTACTACATCTGTAACAGGAAATATTTTGTTGATTGTAAAATCAACCCAGAATAAACCTGCACAGTTTGTTACGTTCTGAATCAACTTATCACCGATTGTCTTTACCGGATCATTTAATTTATTCCACCAAACTTCATCTGCTTTATAACCAAATTGAAATGCTACTTTGTTTTTTGAAAAACTATTACCCCAGGATTTAAACTCACTTACCATTGCATTAAAAGGATTTGATGAAAAAGTAAAATCCTGGCTGTCATCAACAAATAAAATGTTTCCCCTATAAGTAGTTGGCATCCAGCTCTGGCTGTAATGCTTTAAGAAAAGAGTATAGGTGGAATCAAATGATTTAACTTTCTTTTCCCATCTTTCGGCTTCCGCGTTTGTAACTTTCCTGCCGCCGCTGTATGATTGCGCGTCAAGCCATTCAACATCAACACCAAAACCAATTACACAAGGATGATTTCCGTACCTTGATAAAGCAACATGAATAAGAGTATCAACGCTTGCTGCACCCGGTTCTACCTGTAGCCAAACTTTAATTCCTTCCATATCAAATTTAGAAAGGAACTGTTCATTCTGATCTGAGCCAATAAAACTAACGTGAGATATGCTTAACCCATTTGATGGAAAATTAAACTGAGTGTTTCCGTTGTCTATGTATAAACTGATAATCCAGATACCAGCCGGTGAAAAATCCTGGAATTTTGAGGCGATGTAATTACCTACATTTTTCCAGTAATCTGCATTTGGGAATTGATTGTTGGGATAGCTCTGTAATATTCTTGAAGCGCGGAAACCCGCAGCTTTAAAATCTATAGTTTGTGCAAATGAAATTGAAAGCAGAACAAAGGGAATAATGGCTAAGTATTTTTTCATTTCTTTCCTTCAGCTTCCATTGCCGATAAATAATAAATCAATCCCGCTGTTCCATCCATTGTCGGTTCATTAGTCGAATAATCACCATAGTCATCATGGTAAACAATGTAGCTTGATTGAAAATCCTTATACTCATCATCACTGTGAAGAGTCAAACCAATCAGCTTGTTATAAATTGTTGTATACACGGGACCATCAACCAAACCACCTGGAATCTGGTAACGGTTATTCAGTGTAAATCCTGAATGCGTATCCAAGGGAGAGTCTCCATTTGCAGGTAACCCTACAATCATGCTTGTACCCCACGGATTACAACCGAACAGCCAATCACGTAGTGCTGCTTCCATCTCTGCAAAAGTATTATCATCGGTTAATTCGTTATATAAATTAGCCTGGGTAATTGCGGCGGAGATTAAATTATTTGAACACCAGATAAACGGAATACCGATTAGGAAAGGATTATTCTTTCCACGTTTCTGAATTTTTTCCAGGCCTTTCTTTAAATTGGCAGTAAACTCTTTCGCGTTGTCTTTCTTTTCGTTCGCAATTATGTAATGGCCAAGATTTAAAAACGGGTACCACTGGTAATGTCTTGCCGTATCCTTTCCCATCCACGGAGTTACAGTTTCATCCTTTCCGTAAATAACTGCATCAGTTAAATATTTTTTCTTTCCTGTTATTTTGAAAAGCTGGGCGGCTGCTAATTCCATATCATCAACATAATTATCTTCTTCATAAAAGTACGGACCTTTGCATGGAGCAGTCTGGCAAACACCGGGATTTTTTCTTCCATACTCATAAGCTTCAATTGCTTTTTTATTTAGCAACTTTGAAAACTCAGGATAAAAATCTTTTAACAAATCCGAACCAAGAGCAAATGATGAAGCAAATTTTCCTGCAGTAGAAGCAATACCTGTGGCCCTGTTCTTATATTTGAATACTCCCTGCGGTTTGCCAGTGCAATAATAAACCGGCCTGCCAAGTCCCGGACCTTTCCCGTAATCAACTTTGTCAACTGTAGGAAGATCATAAAGAGCATGATCCCTGTCGTCTGCAATCTGGTTAAACATCATTTCGTTTTCGGGATTCATTCTTACAAGCCAATCCAAACCCCATTTAGCCTCATCAAGAATATCAGGAATTCCATTCGGTCCTTCATTTCCGTTTGCATCAAATAAATCTCCAAATGATTCCGGATTCTGCTGATAAGCAAACAACATCTGAAATGTTGCTGTAGCTGAAGTAGTAACATACTGCAAATAATCAGAAGCGTCATGCCATCCGCCTCTTACATCAATAAAAGTTGAATCGAGTGTGGGGTGATAAATAATAAATCCATCATGAGTGTGGCAGGAATCTTTTAAAAATGGATTATACCCACAGCGTTGCTGGCGCATATAATTGAGAAGAAAATCTGCCGTTCCTTTATAAACATCCTTTGCGATTTTAAATACCGGAGACTTATCACGTTCAATTTTTATATAGTATTCGCCTTCTTCTTCAAGCGCAGAAAAATCCAGCCGGTAACCTTTTTCAAAAGCTGCAAATTTACCATAAGCTTTAATTTCACTTGAACTAAAAACTATCTGGTTTGTTTTTGCGTTACAAACCTGGAATGTAACAGCTTCATAATCATCTTTAGTTAAAAGTACGGCCGCCTTAATTGATTTTGGAAGATAACCAAGTTGGTTCACTCGAATCCATCTTTGCTGAGGAAACATTAATGTTGAAAGAAAAATTGAGACAAATAAAATCTTTTTCATTTTATACCTTTTTAGGCTTAATAAGAATTGTTCTTAATATAATGAATTCAGGAATGTCTGCTGAGAAAAAATTTGATAAAAATTTTTGTGAACTAAAAGTGAACTGCCAGCCAGACTGTTTTGCTGTGTTTGTCGGTTGATTCAACCCTGTGCCTGCAATGTGCGGGAATAAAAATATAATCTCCGGGATAAAGAGAGCAAAGCTGTTCTTCGTTTTCAAATCTAATTACAGCAGAACCGCTTAAAAGAATTACCCATTCATCTTTTTCCTGGTTGTACCAGTATCCTTCCGGTGATGACTGACCGGAGGAAACTATTCTTTCTATTTTAACATTTTTCTTTTCAAGTAATGAGTCAAAAACTTCTTCGTTACCTTTTTCGGGAATATTTGAAAACAGGTTACCTGCATTCATTTTATTTCTCCATCACTTTCGTATATCATCAGGAATTAACGAGAATAAAACCGCATCGAGAATTTTATCATGAATTAAAAGCCTGTTTCTAAGAATGGCTTCTCTTTTAGCCCCGGCTTTTTCTGCAACCCTTATGCTTGCATGATTTCCTGTTGCGGCAATTATTTCTATCCGGTTCAATTGCAATTCTTCAAAACCGAATCTTGCACACATTTTTGTTGCCGCAGTAGCAATTCCTTTACCTGTATAACCAGTTCTTATCCAGTAACCAAGGTTCCCCATTTTATGTTCTTTAACCAATTGATTTATTCCAACTCCACCAATCAATTTTTCCGTTGAATTTTCAAGAATAAAAAAGCTGAACTCATTACCATAATCCCACGCATCCATCTGCATGGAAATCCAATCGATTGATTCCTGCTTTGAATAATTAGGATGACACCAGGGAAGCCATAGAGAAACTTCATCAATAGATTCTCTTACTGCTTCATAAAGTGCATCTGTATCCTCAATGAAATATCTTCTTATTGTAATCAGGTCGTTGGAAAATTCACTTTTCATATATTCCTTATTGATTAAAATTTAAGCCGGTAAATATTCATCGTTAATAGTTAGCGTATAAACCACCGTTTGAAGACATCCAGCCGGAAATTTTATTTAATGCTTCTTTAATATTATTACCGGAAATGTCGACTTTTAATTTTGGTAAGATTGACGCATCAAAAAGTTTTTCCAGTATTTCCTGTTCCTTTATAAAAACATTCAGATCATTGTACTGCCCCGGATTGCCGGAAACCTTAAGTCTTTCATTTCTCGCTTCATAAAAAGAAGAAGCCGAACGATGACAGAATACTAAATGAAAACCGATTGCTGCAAGTCTTTCCTCCAACCATCTGAAATCATAATCTTTACCGTAAGTTAAATATTGATACATCCTCGTGGAAATATGGAAACGATCAACAATCCATGAATAATACTTTAGCTGTTCAAACAATGTTATCCACGTGTTATATGTTGCCATCGCAAGTTTTTCTTCATGTGGTTCAAAATTAATTAGTCCTCTTCCCCAAGGGAAATTTGTAAATGCACACCATTCACCGGAAACAATTGGAGAATGATAACGGTACTTTCTTGGACCGACAATTCTTGGATCCTCGTTCAGTCCGAATGCAATTTCTGTTTTGAAGGTTAGCCTTGTACCTTCCAGAATTATTTTTGGACAAAGTTTTTTTGACATAAAAATTTTTATAACATTAAAAACTTACGGCCAACCTGATAATTGACCAAAGATTGCAGTTGTTCACCACAAGATTATTTTAATCTCATCAAATCAAAAGGAAGTCATATTAAATGAAATGCTCTAACTCAATGCAATTTGCACAACTTTTGGCTGAACCAGTTTCTCAAAATCCTTAAAGGCAAGTTTTATTACTTCCGTATGAGTACCAGCATTAAAAGCAATTTCTTCATACCTTGTTAAAGGTTCAGCAACAAACACATCCATATCATATAAATTTCCAAAAGGCGGCATGGCGCCTACTTCGCAGCCGGGAAAAAGATTTTCAAACTCTTTTTCGTCTGCAAGCTCAACAAATTCTGCCCCGGTTATTTCTTTCATTTTATCAATATCGATTAAGAATTTTGCGGGAACAACAGCCATAGTTAATTTCTTATCAATTTTAACAATTACAGTTTTAGCAAAACTCTTACCGGGTATATGGACAGATTGAGCAATTTCCTGAGAAGTAAAGGCAGGAGAATGCTTAATACTAACGTACTTTATTCTATTCTTATCTAAGAATTCCTTTAGTTTCTTAGCTGGCATAAATCCTCCTTGTATGGTTGATTTTCACTTACAAACTACATTTCCCCTTAGAAAAAAACAAGCCCTTAACCGCGGCAGTTTTCAAAACTTTTATCCTTGATAAAATATATTTCTGTCACTAAATTTAATCCGCAAATTACAAAAATCTTAAAGGAGTTCTAAATGAGGAAAATTGTTGTAACAGCTATTCTTGCTTTTGCATTTTTATTTACAGGCACATCTGTTTTTGCACAGGATAAACCGGTAAAGAAAGAAGTTAAAAAAGAAACAACCCGGGTTGTTGAAAAGAAAGATAAAAAAGTTAATAAATCACATTGCACAGCAACAGACAAAAAGAAAGCATGCGGATCAAAAGAGAAAAGCTGCCACAAAAGTTGCGAAGAAACTTGCAAATAATCTTTTCAGATTTTTAGAAAGGGAGAGTTTATTGCTCTCCTTTTTTGTTTTAAAGAATAATCTATCCGCCCCTTCAGGTTAAAGCCGGCTTAAATTTTCAATACCTTTCTTATCCAGTCTGAATATTGTCCATTCATCCATGGGCTTAGCGCCAAGGTTTTTATAAAACTTAATTGAAGGTTCATTCCAATCAAGTACAGACCACTCAAATCTTCCGCAGTCTTTTTCATTTGCAATATTAGCAAGATAAATAAGTATCTGCTTTCCGATTCCCTTACCTCTTAATTCCGGTTTTACATAAACATCTTCAAGATATAAACCGGGTTTACCAATAAACGTGGAAAAGTTATAGAAATAAATTGCGAAACCTGCAGGCTTATTATCATAAAATGCAAGTAATGATTTCGGCACTGCTTCTTTGCCAAATAATGTTTCTGTCAGCAGATTCTCATCGGCTGTTACTGCATCAGTAAGTTTCTCATAATCTGCCAGTTCCTTAATGAAAGATAGTATTAAGCCGACATCTTCTTTTTTCGCCGGTCTTATAACAATTCCATTTTTATTTTCCAATTTATATCTCCGGTTTTTTACAGTGAATAAAAATCAAATTATTTATGGAATTCTTTGTGAAGAACAGATAATCTTTTCCGCCGTCTTTTAATTTAAGATTACTTCTGATCTCTTCAGGTGAATCCGGGAAATCTCTTCTTGCAATGTTGGCAGAAATAATTCCTTTGCCCTTTATGTACTCTTTTATTTTCCTTTTGTTATATGCAGATGAGAAAACAACTTTAAAACTTCTGCCCGGGAAAGCGGTAATATATTTGTCTGCAGTAATATAATCGATAGAATGATTTATAAAACATAATTCATTTTGAGCTGCTAGTTTTGGACTTAATCTGGTTTTAATTATTGCTGCGTCGGGTTCATAAAAGTATTGCCTCACTTCTTTAGAAATTTTCTTCTCAATTACATCTTTATCAGATTTAGAAAGATAAAATGTTAAACTTCCTTCATCATCAAGTACAGCAGCATCAATTGAAGTATCACAAAAACCTTCCTGTGCTGTGGTAATCAAAAGGATTTCTTTACATTCACCAGCCACAGAAACAGCAATAAAACGCTTAAGCATAGGTAACTGTTCTTTTACTTTTTTATAATCAAGCGCTGGAGAAGCTTTAATAAGAACATTTTCTGATTTCTGAAGATACAGATCTAAATTTGTAATAACATTCGGCCAGCAGTTTTCAATGCCCACCAATCTTTTATTAGAATCTCTTCTTGAAGGATCGACATAAATCCAGTTGAAATATTTATCCGGAAAACTTTTAAGAATTTCTGTTCCATCCCCTTCAAATACTTCAATGTTATTTATTCCAAGTACTTTTAAGTTACGCAGGAACAGTTCATACAAAAGATTATTCTCTTCGCAATAAGCAACCTTTTCAAATATCCCGGCAAAATGAATTGAATCAATTCCCAATCCGCCTGTTAAATCTATTAAAGTTTTACCGTTAATAATACCGGCTTTAAATTTTGCGGTGGCTTCACTGCTGGCTTGTTCAAGCGACACAGATTCAAAAATAAAATCGGATTCAGATAGAAGTGGTAATTTTCTTTTTGCCTTTTGATAGCATTTGATCTGCTCGGCAATAGCCCTGACCGGAAATTCTTTTTTTCTGTTAAACCTTAATGCAAATTTTAAAGGGTCTTCCTCTCTATTATCCCGAATGATTTTTCTCACTTCAGAATTATCAATCAGCTGGAGTTCTTTAAGATTCATCGTAATAATTATTTCTCGCTGAAATAATTCTGAATATTAACCTGAGTCATTGAGGTTATTTCATCATACTCCATATTCCCGGGATAAATTGGTTTTAGGAATTTCAAACTTATTCTACCCGGCTTTGGGAATTTGCTTCCGATTGAAAATTTCTCATAGGCGCCTTTAATTACTACCGGTATAACAGGGATATTCATTTCCTTACTTATGATTGCAAATGATTTTTTAAATTCTGCAAGCTTGCCATCACGGCTTCTATTGCCTTCCGGAAAGATAACCATGTTGTTGCCGCTTTTAAGTATTGTAGCAATCTTCTGTAATGTTAGTTTCAGATTCTTGTTAATATTCATAACAAGAATGTTACCGTTGCGGGCAAACCATCTGCTGAAACCTGATTTAATATTTTTTTCATTGGCAAAGAAATACGTCCTATTAAGAATTCTATTCTTCAGTGTATTGGCAATCATCAACCCATCCATAAAGCTCTGATGGTTAGGAGCAAGTATTACAGGTGAATCAGGAATATTTTCAAGTCCCTCTGTTTCAACTTTAATATAAAACCTGAAAAACGGTTTAGCTAACAATTTTAAAAACTTCAGCATAAAGTTCCGTTTTGGAATATCGTAATCAATATCCTGCTTAAGAACCTTTCCCCAGTGCATCACTTCATTTTCAATCTTGGTTTTCTTCTCACGTATAAATCTTGCAAGCTTTTCAACAGTTGAGTGATGAGACATATCTTCATCCGTCATATTTATGCCGAACATTTTTTCTATGTGCGCCTGCAATTCAACTTTATCCAACGAATCAAGTCCAAGATCCAGTTCAACATGTTCTTCCGGAAGAATTTCTTTCTTCACAACTCCGCGCAGATATTCTTCAAGTAATTTATATTCCTGGTAATCCGGAATTTCCACGGATGATCTTTCCTTCTTTTCCTTTTTAAGAAGTTCGGAAAGTGTAAATCGTTTTATTTTACCAAGCCTTGTTCTTGGCAGTTCATTATGAACAATTGTGAAGTTAAAAATCTTTTTATACGGAGAAACAGTTCGGTTGTACTTATCAATGACAGACCATTTAATAGTTTCCTGGATATTTACAATATGCTCTTTCTGAATAACATTAAAATCAGGATAGATAATTGCAAACAGTTGTCCTTCCTTCTGTATAACTCCAATTTCTTTTACGTATGGATAATCTTTCAGAAGAGTGTTTTCAATTTCTTCAGGATTAAGCTTCTTACCATTTTGCAGAACGATTATTTCTTTCTTCCTGCCGGTTATATAAATGTAACCTTCATCATCAATAAAGCCGAGATCACCGGTATAAAGCCAGCCATCTTTAAGAATGTCATTTGTTTCTTCTTTTTTATTATAGTAACCTGTCATAATGTTGGGACCTCTCAGCACAATTTCGTCGTCAATAGTTTTCAGCTCAATTCCTTTAAATGCTTTACCCACTGTACCTATTTTTACTTTTTCAGGAGGATTAAATGAAATAAGCGGAGAAGCTTCAGTCATTCCGTAACCCTCTAAAGTTTTAAAGCCAAGTGTCCAGAAATTCCTTGCAATTGTTTCATCTAACTTTGCCCCGCCGCTTACAAAGTATTTCATATGACCGCCAAAAGTATCCTGTACTTTTTTGAAAAGCTTTCGGTTAAGATTAAGGTTATTAATTTTACCGGCAATTTTGAACAGAAGTTTTGCGACTGTATTAGATTCAATTTTTTTCATGATGCCGTCATGAAAAAGTTTATACAACCTTGGCACACCGATGATGATTGTAATTTTATGTTTCTGCAAGGTTTTCAATATCTCTTCAGATGAAAGCTGATTTAGAAAAACCAATGTTCCACCGCTGTATAAGGGCATAAGTATAGTTCCCTGCAATGGAAATGCATGGTGAAACGGAAGAATAGCGATCATCCTGTCGTTGTAACCAATAATATCAAGCCCAGTAATGCACTCAACATTGGAATAAATATTTCCGTACGTTAGCATTACGCCTTTAGGATTGCCGGTTGTACCTGAAGTATAAATGATAACCGCAATATCATTCTTATCATCAGCTTCAAGGTTATCTTTCTCTTCTTTACCAAACTGAAGTTTATCAAAATTGATGATATGGGGTTTGTAATCAACATTATTAAGCGCGTTGTTTAGCTGCGGAAGATTATTATCCGAAGAAAATATTACAGCGGGCCTGCAATCATTTATTATGTAGGATACCTCACCTGGAGTTGAAAGAAAATCTACAGGAACAGCAATCCCCTTTTTATTCCATATTGAATAGAAAGCATACACCCATTCAGGCCTGTTTTCCGAAAATATAATTACTCTGTCACCTTTCCGGATATCAAGCAACCCTGCAAACTTGCGGATAGATAATAGAAAGCTGCTGTAAGAAATATTTTCGTCGTTATGAATTAATGCTGTTTTATTGTAATCTTTTAAAAACATAGTTTTTCCGTTTAACTAATTATTAGTTAATGATCCGGCTACTAAAATACATTAACTGGTTAACTTTCCAAAATATAAAAGTAAACTTGTTTAATAATACAGACAGAGATGTCCACTGTATATTTTCCGGATAAGTTTAAGTTTATAAAAATAGTTCACTTAATTTTTAAAAATAATATTTGTTATGAATACGCCTACTGAATATTTAAATTTGTGTTGTCTTATTAACATTATTGAAGGTAAAAATTAATGAACGAATCCTTATTGATAAAAAATTGCAGAATATATAATTCATTAAGTTCAAATCAACTAAAAAATATTCTGGTTGAAAATGGAAAGATTACAGACATTGATTCAACAATAATTTCAGAATCGAATAAAACTCTTGATATAGATGGAAAAATTATTGCTCCCGGTTTAATTGATGTCCATATTCAGGGTGCAGGCGGTGCTGATATTCTTGACGGGACCGAAGATGCATTGCAGACTATTTCGAAAACACTTACCAGAGTCGGCACAACATCATTTCTCGGGACAACGGTTGTTAAGCCACAAGAGAACAACAAGCATCTGAAGCTTGCTAATAATTACATTGAGCAGGGACTGGACGGAGCTAATCTTCTCGGTTTTCACCTTGAAGGACCATTTATAAACTATAACAAGCGTGGTGGCTTGGATCCGGCAAGTATATATGATTCATCACCGGAAAAATTTGAAGAAGTTCTTAAGGTTACCGAAGGTAATTTAAGAATGATGACAATTGCCCCTGAACTTCCCGGCAACCTGGAAATAATTAAAGAGCTGAGAAGGAATAATATTGTTGCAGCATTTGCACACTCAGAGGCGGATTTTGAGGAAACGAAAAGAGGTTTTGATGCCGGTATAAATCACGTTACACATATTTTCAACGCAATGCTCCCGCTGCATCATCGTAAGCCGGGTCCGCTTGCAGCAATTTTTGAGAACAAGGAAGTATCTGCACAAATAATAAGCGACGGACATCATCTTCATCCGGCAATTGTAAAAATACTTTATAAATTTCTTGGCGCTAACAGATGTATTTGCATTACAGACGGTGTACAGGCAATCGGTTTACCCGAAGGAAATTATGTTTACAACGGAAGAGAATATACATCAAAGAATGGAGCTGCAAGATACCTTGACGGAACTCTTATCGGTTCTGCCATGAGCCT
>CAZIDB010000013.1:0-29531 GCA_964537965.1 uncultured Melioribacter sp.
TAATTAATAGTATTCCGGGTGATTTGAAACATCCTTATCTAAGTTTTTACTTGACACAGCCGTTCCTTTTTAATAAAATGCGTGTGGAATTTTTCGATTGACGCTATTGACAGTTGGTTGCTCTTTTTCAAACAAATTTAACCCGGTTTAAATTTGTTAGTATTTTTTATTGAAATGAAGAGTGACCGGTTTGGATATTTTCGAAACTAAATAATGCTTTAAGACCTGTCATTTTTATCTGGAGTGATTATGGTTAAACGATCAGTTTTAGTTTTACTCACTCTGTTATTATCAACATCCTCTCCGCAGCAATGGATATCATCTTTAACTATGTCTTCATACTACCCTGTACCAACCATTTCCATCTGGGAAAATAATTCTGGTATTGCAACATTAACAATTACTAATACGGGTACAGAAAGCAAAGAAGTAGTAATCTTTCTGAAAGTAACAAAGAAAAGTGTTGGTGAAATATTAAGTGCGAGTAGTAAGACCATACTTTTTTCTGCCGGAGAAAGCCAGGTTTTTCAAACTATGAATTACCTTGACTGGAATTCAATTAAGTATAGTGCAAGCTTTAAAAATATAATTATCCAAACCGGTAACTTGCCCGAAGGAGATTATACCGCCTGTGCCGAAGTTAAACAGGCAAATACATTGCTTACACAAGCGTGTGCAGATTTTGCAATAATACTTGCTGGTTCACCCGCTTTATCCTTGCCGACACATATGAGTGTAATTAACACAACGATGCCGGCATTCCAGTGGTGGCAGGTTGAAGTTCCCCCGCCTTTACTTGTTGATTATAAATTTAAATTGTGCGAAATGCTTCCCGGGCAAACACCGCTGAAAGCAATACAATCTAACCAACCTGTTTATGAAACTGTTCTTACAAGTCAAACAATTCTACAATATCCGCCGGAAGCTCTCCCTCTTGAAGAAGGAAAACAATATGCATGGCAGGTTCAGGCAGTAAGCAGTTCAGGTAGTCCGTCGGTTGTTCAATTCAAAACTGATGGTAAAAGTGAGGTATGGTCATTCAAAATTTTTAAAGAAGAAAAAACTGTTGAGCTTGTTTCTCCCTCTGATAATTCAACTTTATCAGCAACCCAGGTAAGCCAGTACTCTAAAGCTTTCAAGTTTACATGGACAACAATCAACCTGAAAAAGACAGTTACAAATTACTGGTTGAAGATTGCAGAAATTTTACCAGGGCAGAATGCTGAATCTGCATTGAATAATAATCCTCCCGTATTTTTTAAAAATGATATCCTGCCTACACAACCGATGTACTGGATAACCGAAGAAGAAGGAAGTTTAATAAATCACAAACAATATGCATGGCGTGTTTGGCTTTATTCGGAACCGTGGGGAGGATTAATTGATTCGAGCAGCATCTGGAGGTTTACCGTACAAAGCGGTGTTGAATTTATCCCGTTATTATCACCTGTAGACAATGCTGCTTTTGAAGCTGATACAATGCACAGCCAATCGCATGGCAGAACTTACCAGTTTACATGGGATAAGACAAAACTTGTAAAATCAATTACAAATTTCTGTTTAAAGATCGCTGAGATAAATGAAGGACAAACTCCAGCCCGGGCACTTAAAGAAAATCCTTACGTTTTTTATAATGATAAAATTCCTCCATCCTATTCCTCTTATACGTTGCCGGAAGAAACCGGAAAATTAAGAGACAAGCAAAAATATGCATGGCAGGTTACAACTTATTCGCAGGCTTATAATGGTTTAACTGCTTCAAGTGAAGCAGAAAGTTTTACAATTAAAAATGGCGTTACACTGATTGACAGCATTAATTATTTTATTATCGGGCAATACAAAGTGAACTTACTTTCCGTTACAAATAAGAATGCTGATTATTTTGGTGGTAAAGGTGAAGTTCTTTTATGGCATGGAGGACCAAAAATTCAATTTGATTTTCATGGACTTAAGCTTGAACAGGCAATATCGATCGGACAAATTCCGGAATGGAAAGTAAACGAAGGTGAAATATGGACGAGCATTTCACCAACAAACATATCACTACTACAGACAATCCCGGGCAATTCATTTTTAAAAGCAACAACTATAAGGTTGGAACCGGATAAGGCAACATTACTCGGCTCAATTAATTTTAAGTCAAGCCTGCTTGTTAAAAATTCAGGTTCTTCTGCTAATCTCGTAATGGAATCAAGTGAGATCTGGTTTAATGTAGATCCCATTCATAGAATTACTGTGGGACAGAACCAGCATGCTTTCCCAAAAATGGATTATAGTTTCTATATGCTCACTCCACTAAATTTTAATCTCAATATCGGAAGGACGCAGAGTGAGTTTTTTGTAAATGCTAACAAGCTTACTTTAAAACTTCAGGGTGAATTGTTTTTACCGGAAAGTGTAAAGAATTCTAATGACCAGAGAATTAGTCTTCGGTTTTATAATAAGAATGATTTTAAATTCCTGCTTGATGTGGCAACCAACGATTTAATCAATATTAAACTTGTTAGTAACCATGATGTGCAGTGCAGGTTTATTGAAGCAAATGTTGATTTGTACGCCGGGTTAGTCGGAGTAAAACAGGGAGAGATATTTTTCGATCAGGCAAAGATGACATACCCGCCAATCGCTCTGGACGATAAAGATAATTTCAGAATAATCGCTACCGGGCTGCACGGCTATATTCATAAAAACAATCTTAATTTAGAAGGCTCGTACCGTGGTTATGCTTTCAACATCAAACGGTTCAGCCTTAATTATGAAAATAACATACTCAAGAATTCCATATTCAGAAACTCCGGAAATTTTCTGAAGGGTAAAATATTTATTCCGTTTATTAAAAAGGAAGCCGACATCACTTATAATATTTCATCTAATGGTTTCTCAAACGGTATTGTCTCGTTAGATGGAATTTCAAACTGGATTGCAATTAGCGGAGGACAACCGGGAGATAAAAGCACTTTAAAACTGCAGATAGTTACTATTTCTTATCTCGCCGGGATAAACTGCTTCTGGCTTAACGGATATTTTAAATTTGATTGCACCGGGACCGATGGATTAACAACAGAGAAACTTCCCGTTTCAAATGTATTCATAGACAACACAGGTTCTGTTTCTGCTTTTAGTTCGGACCCTGATGGCTGGATAAATTTAAGCGTTACCAAACCGGGCAAATACAACGGCTTCCCAATTATGCTGGATAAATTCAGGATAAAGACATATGCGAATTATGCATTTGGAATTGCCGGGACAATTGTGGTTGCAGAGGATTTATCTTCGCAGAACGGCTCTCCCTTTGATGCAAGTATAGTTGTTGCCAGGTACAGTCTGGGTAAAAGCGGAACCGAAGTTCCTAACAGTGAAGTTGAAGTAGAACCGATTGGTGTTGATTTCGGCAATGGTGAAACAAGTTTTGGTGCACAGTTAATTGTCTTTAATGATGATCCTGTTTACGGTAAAGGATTTCTTGCATCATTTAATTTGACTATGCATGACCCGACTGAATTCAGTGCATTCAGCAAAATAATTATAGGGAAGACAGATAACGGAAATGGTTTCAGCTACTGGTTTGTTGAAGCTGGTGCAATCTTTCCGGTTGCAATTACAACTGTAATGGATATTGGTATAAGGGGATTTACAGGCAGAGTCTATTCTCACATGAAACATAAAGGCGAAGGAATCCTTGGAAGCGATTATGTGCCCGATAAAAATAATACTTTTGGCGTATATGCAATGTGCCCCATTCAGTCAGTTTCCGATGACGGTTCCAAATTCTGGGGAAAGGTAGCTTTGGAAATTCGTGTGGGTAATGGTTTTCAGAGTACATTGTACGGTGAAATCTATGTGCTCTCAAGCGGCTTTATGAAAGAGGATGCCAAGATAAAAGGAACGGCAACAATCTATATTTCCACTAATCCAAAAATCTTTGATTCTCAATGTACTATAGAAGCAAACTTCTGGGATGGGCTTTGCGGAGACGGAGAAATGCAGATGCACATTTCCGAAAGTGAATGGTATCTTCACGTAGGTACACCTGAAAAGCCGATTACATTAAGGATGTTCTGCACTGCACAGGGTTTCTTCGGATACTTTACTATCGACCAGAATTATATGACAACTGCTGCGGGTTTTACATTTGATACCGGACCTCAAAAATGGGGCGCCGGTCTTGGTTTTTACGGAAGAGCAGCAGGAAGTATTAGTATGAGCAGCACAATATATTACAAACCACTTCAGTTCGTAAGTACAGCATCTCTTTCAGCATCAGGAGAAATTGGTGTTTATGTAGATGTTAAATTTTTTACTGGTTATCTGAGCATTTTATCAGGAGAAATGAATGCGGTAATGCAGGTTATGTTTCCGGATCCTGTTTGTTTTGCAGGAAAAGTGGATGCAAAAATTTGTATCAAACTTTGTGTAATCGGTTGCAAGCTATGTAGAGGCGCAAGTTTTAAAATAAGATATAAGAATGGATCGTTTGCATTAAAAGATGAATGTTCATCTTAAACTAATTAAGAGCATTTGCTGAAAATAATTTATATCAAACTATGAAAACAAAAATATCAGCTATCGTTTTACTATTTCTGTTTATAACTCCGGATTTCTTCGGTCAGGAATTTGGTGTTGTAGCCGGACTTACTGAAACAGGTAAAGTAAAAGTAAGATGGTTCTCATCAGAAGAATTTAATGATGAAGGTGTCTTGCTCTACCGCAGGGAAAAAAATCTGAATGACTGGGTAAAACTTTCTCCTGAGCCAATAAAAAAGATTGAGAAAGTTTCTAGTGATATTGCGGATACCTCGCTGGCCATTGCAAGTGCAATTATTTATAACATTCCGGATAATAGTGAAGACAGAGAAACCTATGAACTTATTTTGTTAACCAAAGGAATTCTCGATGATAAATTCTCGCTTGCTTACGGAATGCAATATAACGATGAAAATATTGTTGAAGGAAAAACTTACGAATATAAAGTAGTAATTATTAAAGACGGCAAAGAAAATCTGTCTGCTGTTTCCGAACCGGTAAAAATTGAGAAATATTCTGCCCCTGCGGCACCTGATAAACTTAATGCTTTTGCCAAAGACGGAATTGTAAATTTTAATTGGGAACGGGATGAAAATAAATTTTTTGTTTATAACATATACCGAGGAGAAAATCAGAATTCCAGGAAGACATTAATAAATAAAACTCCAATTCATGTTTTTGAATTTCCGGATTCCGCCGGCAACTATCATACTAATGAATTCTTCTTCAGCGATACCGGACTTACAAACGGAGTTACATATTACTACGAGTTAACGGGCACAGATTATCTTGGCAGGGAAAGTAAAAGAAGCGCAGCAATTTCAGTTACACCAAAGGATTTAACTCCCCCACCTGCACCAACCAAGGTAAAAGCAACTGCAATTAAGAATGATGTACAGATTACATGGAAATCAATTTATGTCAAAGACCTGAAAGGATTTAATCTTTTCAGAAGCAGAGAGTTCAAAGGTCCCTATAACAAGATTAACAAAACTTTAATTGATAAATCCGATACAAGTTATGTCGATAAAATAGCATCACCCGAAGAAAGATATTATTATTACCTTACTGCGGAAGATAATTCTTCAAACAAGAGCCAGAGTTTGAGTACAATTGTTCAGATTCCGGATTGGGAAGCCCCTGCCAAACCTGTTAATCTTAAAGCGCTTGGCGAGGTTGGATTAGTTAAACTAAGCTGGAAAAAAGGAACAGAGAAAGATTTGCTTGGATATTTTATTTACCGCTCAGTTACAAATACGGAAGATGAATTTGTTTTGTTAAACCCAAAACCTGTAAATGCGGTTTCATATATTGATACATTAAAGAAAGAAGCAAGAAATTATTTTCAGTATAAAATAATTGCGGTTGACAAAAAATATAATTTAAGTCCTTACTCAGATGTGGTTAATGTTAAACTAAAAGACTTAACTCCCCCACCGGTGCCTAAATTAGTAAACGCAGATTTAACAGATAATTTTATTTTGATTCAATGGGTTAGCAGTACTGTTGAAGATATTGCCGGCTACTTTATTTACAGAAGCACAAAGGATGATTCATCAAAATGGAACCAGCTTAACAAATTACCGTTAAGTAAAGAAACCGATACTTATAAAGACAGCACGATGGCTGAAGGAAAATATTTCTATTCTGTCATTTCAATTGATAGCGCCGGGAATAAATCTCTTCGTTCAAATATTTTATCTGCAGAATATTTTATAAATACTACTTTCCCTGCAGTTGAAGGATTTACGCAAAAATTAAGCAAGAACAAGAATGAAGTATCATTATCATGGTACCAGATAAAAGGCGACAATCTTCTTGGTTATGTTGTGTTCAGAAAAGAAAATGAAAGTGATAATTTTGACAATGCTATTAGTCCGTTGCAGAAGGAAAACACCTTTATAGATAAAGATATCTCGCTGGGAAAAACTTTTTATTACATAGTAAAAGCATTTGATACGAAAGGAAACATCTCGGAAAGTAAATCGGCAAAGCTTGAAGTAAAATAATCAAAGAAAGGTTTACCGGAGACTAATTAATAATTATTGCGGTTAACTCATTTTAATCTTTATATTGCAGGCAAAAAATGAAGTTTAGAATTAATATAGTTGCCCTTCTTATTCTGCTTTCTTTTCAAATTGATTCAGCTTCACAAACTAACGAATCGCCGCCTTCTACCGCCGACAGTACATCAGGCTCAGTTAAATATTTCCAGTTATCCGGTGAAGCGGGAATATCGGGCGAACTCTATTCAATATCAGGACGAGAACGAAGACGACCCTCATCCTCGGGTATGATTTTCTTCAGACCAACACTAACACTCTTAGAAAATTTTGATCTTTCATTCGATTTACTTTTATCCACAGAAGGAAGCTCAGCCAGGCAGTCAATTAATCAGCTTGCTATTCATCCCGAATGGAGCTGGGGCAAAGCGCACCTTGGAGATTTTGCTCATGAATTTTCTCCACTAACTTTAAGCGGAGTAAACATACGTGGAGCGGGCATTGAATTATATCCATGGAAACTACGGTTACAAATAGTAGGCGGACAAATTCAAAAAGCTATAAATGATGGCCCATATAATTCTGTTTTTTCAAGATATCTTACCGGTGTTAAACTCGGATATGGAAAACTTGAGTCATCTTTTTTTGATTTGAATGTTATCCGTGTACGTGATAATGTTGCCTCACTTCCCAGAAATTTATTTAACGATACTACAGCCTTTGCTCAACTTGTAACTCCACAGGAAAATCTTGTCCTTGGTTTGAATACTGAAATTAAATTGTTTGATAACATGATCAAGTTCACCGGTGAAGCAGCCGGAGATATTTTTACACGGGATATGTTTAGCCATGATCTTGAAACAGATAAAATTCCCGCAGCAGTAAAGAGCCTTTATAAAATAAACATTTCTACCAACCTGGATTACGCTTATTCCACTCAGTTAGATTTCAATTATGATATTGTAAATGCAAAACTTGGTTACTCGTTAATAAATCCCGGTTATACGTCTTTGGGTTTAACTTCAATTATAAATGACAGGAAGACTATTAACTTTGGTGCAGGAGTTCGGCTGCTCGATAACAAATTAACATTACAGGGTAGCTTTCAAACACAATCGGATAATCTTCTTTCTCAAAAGCTTTACACTACTAAAAGGTCGAATATAAATTTTACGATAACCGGAAGACCAATTAATGAATTGAATCTGACTTTTGGAACAATGATCAACTCGATGGAAAACGATGCGTCGAGCGATACATTCAGAGTTGATAATACAAATTCGACATATATGGTTAACGCTACTTCGCAATTTCTTATGTTCAAACAGAGCCAGGTAATTGTTTTAAGCTACACAACTCAAAATGCCGAAGACAACAATATGTTCAGGAAAGGCAACGGTGTAACTGCTCAGAATATTCTCTTCTCGGTAACAAGTACAATTAATCCGAACTGGTCGGTTTCTCCTTCAATTATGTTTAACATACTTGATATGGAAAGAACGGGAACGACTTCCACATCAACATTCAATTTTCGTGTAAATAATAAAATGTTCAATAATAAACTGTCAAGTTCTGTTAACTTGGGATACACAAATTCAGAAAACATCAGGTCAACTGTACTTGGATTTGCTTCCGCTTATGCGTTAACATCGGCAGATGCGGTTTCATTTAATTTAAGATCATCATTTAATGATCTGAAGAATACATCAGACTTTAATGAACACAAAGCTAATTTCACTTATACACACAGATTTTAATACAAAAATTCACAGCCGGGTTTCTGTGAAATTTTAACGGAGCAGGTTATGACAAAACTGAAGATGATTGCATTTCTATTTATACTGCTTGCTTTCTCTGAAATGAATGCGCAATGGAATGCAATGCTTACTGTAAATCCTAATCCATCTCCATTTGTAAGCAGATGGGAAAGAGATCCAAACGTTGCGGTTCTTACAATTACTTATACAGGTACTTCATCGCAGGATATTACATTGGACCTTAGAATAAGTGAAAGCAGATCCGGCGAAATGCTTAAAGCGAACAGCCGGACGATTAGTTTTTTTACCGGTCAGGCAACACAGACTTTTACTTCACTTGATTATCTTGACTGGAATTCAGTTAAATATAATTCGAAGATCAAAGATTTTGTAACACGAACAGGTAGATTACCGGAAGGCAATTATACTTTCTGCATCTACGTAATGAAAGGCAATACAAAATTAACCGAAGCCTGTGCTGATTTTAAAATTCTGCTTCCTGATCCTCCACAATTGTTGGCGCCCGCCAACGGAGATTCAATTAATACAAATCTTCCCGCTTTTCAATGGACGCCGGTAATTGTTCCACCTGAAGTAACTATTGTTTATAAATTCAAATTATGTGAAGTGCTTTACAGGCAAACTCCGCAGAAAGCTTTAAATGCAAATAAGCCAATACACGAAGCACAGATTATCTCATCAAATATTTTGCAGTATCCGCCGGATGCATTCCCTCTTGAATCCGGTAAAACTTATGTATGGCAATTGCAGACTTTTGATCTTGATTCTAACGAACCGATTTCTTCTAACAATGGAAAGAGTGAAATATGGACATTTAAATACAAACAAAACCTTATGCTGTTTGATAAAGGGTTTCAAAAATCAAAGGATAAAGATATTGCGGCAGTAAAAGTAACCGGTGGAATCTGGGACGTTGTGCAGGGATTTACAACAGTTAGCGGAGAAATTTTTTATCAGTCGGGTCAGGCTGGTGATGGTGCTGCCCGCTCGCTTAAAAATACTAACATCAGGTTGGTTCTTGCAAAAGAAGTTGGCAATTATGTTATCGGTCCTTTATACGGATCAAGTTGGAGCGATATTAAATCTACTCTTGCAACTGCAGTAACAGATGATCAGGGTAAGTTTAATTTCTTTTATGTTGATACAACAACAATGGGAGTAATTAAGAACAACTATGATTACTATACCGGCGGCGAAATGGGAACACATCATTACGGCGATTTAAAAATTGTTGCTAAGATTATAGTTGATAATCCGTATTTCACAAGTCCTGCAACAAGTTTAATCATTCAACCGGGCGAATCAAGAGAAGTTGGAACTTTATTTACAACGTTCAGAAGTTACTTTCTTACAGTTAAAGTAATGCCGGAACAAAATGTTCAGGGCCAATTAACAACATCGCCATTGAAATTTGTAAATGTAAAGCTGCTAAGGATTAATCGTCCGGTCGGTGTTCCTGCAGACGAAGGAACTGCAGAGATGCCGCGTGAGAATCTTAGCAATTACGAAATATTAGCCGAAGGTGAAACTGATGACAACGGAGAAATTAAATTCCGCCGGCTTGTAAAAAACATTGGTCCTAACGACAGCTACTGGATAAGAATGGAGACTGATACAACACGCGGTAAATATTTTTACCAGTTGCTTTATTCAAGTTACCAGTTCCCGCAAAATTATAATGATTATGCTGTATTCAGAAATGAGTATACTCCATTTAATATGAGTGTTACAAAATATCTTACTCCCGTTAATCCGCGTGTTGCTGGTTATGTTTACAGGGCAGATAACCAGACTCAACCTGTTAAAGATGCAACTGTAAGAATCTGGAGCCTCTCTTTAACAGAGGGCAATAAAATTGAACGCGAGATGAAAACTCTTTCAAACGGGTATTTCTTTTTCAGAAATCTTCTGCCGGAAATTAACACCCAGGGTGATGTTGTTGGACCGTACAGAGCTTTGCCGGTTTTCAAGTATGGATTCAGGGATACGATGCTAGCAATTAATAATTCTGCCCCGCTAAATAAAGGTGAACAGTTTGTTTTTGAAGCCCCGATTTTATTACAGCCTTACGGCAATGCTTCAGGCAGAATTGTTTCTGCGGATGAATTTAATGTCGGCGTGGAATCAAATGTAAAATTAGGCGACGGCCCTCCTGTTACTACAACAACAAAAGTAGAGAAAAAGCAAATCGGGAATATGAATGCATACATTCCGACTTTCGGGTGGTTTGAAACTCCTGCTGCTCTTGGTCATAATCAACCGGTTTATATTCAGCCGTTCAGCGGATATTTCCCAAGAACAATTTATAAATCCGTTACTACACAAAACCAGGATTTAGGATTGTTCCTTGTTAAGAAGAAGCTGCACAGAATAAATTTAGTTGTTAAATATTCCGGTAACATAAATATTCCATTTGCCCTTTTGCCTCCTGTTGAAAATGCTTTGGTTGGAATTGACGGATTAGCTCCTTTCACTTATACAGACGATGACGGTCTTGGAGCATTACAACCATTTGAAAGCTGCGGAAATCAGTTCGTAGTTAAGATCAAAGGCTCAAGCTTTAACGAGGATATTGTCGCAAGAGAATTGGCAATTGATAACCATGTTTCTGAAAATCCTGTTTCATATCCTGTAAAAGTAAAAAAGGCAACAAGAATTTCCGGACACGTTTACGTTGGTAAAGACAACAAACCTGTTCCTTATGCGCACGTATACCTTGTCGGTCAAACTACTTCGGATAAAATAGAAACATGGACAGATGTTAACGGTGCATATACATTGAAAGGGATACCTATTGGCACTCATGAGTTTGCGGCTGTAAAAGGTAAGTCTCAATATGTTGGAGATACTCAATCCATTGATTGTCCTCAGGGTGGTAAAGATAATGTAGATTTTCATCTTAAAGTTTATGATGGAATGGATATAACCAAACTGCTCGGATTTCCGGTTGCTGTGCAATCACTCGATTCGACTTCACAGGGAATTAAAATCTCCGGTGAAATTTTTGAGCTGCAGAAAGACAGCATTTTTGCGCCGGCAAATTCCAATACCAGTTTGGGATTTTCAAACGTTTATATAATTCCCGGTAAGCAGTTAAACTCGGATGGTGTTCCTATTGCTGTTCCAAAATCTTTACCTGTCAGATTAATTCAGCCATCGTTAAATCTTAAGATGAATAACGTTTTCAATGTAACTCTTGAGGATGACAACGGAATTGCATTAAGCGAAACAAAAACCGGGAACGGAATTGGTGTTTTGAAAGGAAAAATATTTTTTAATGCTGCAACTTCGCTTCAGAATATAAATGAATTAGAGCTTGACGGGTTTTACATTTCACAAACTTCATCTTCAAAAGCCGGGACAAAAATAAAAGCTGAAGATATGATTATAAATTCTCTTTCTGCTCCCGGTAGTAATATTAATCTTTCGACTGAAAAGTTTCTTGTATCTGATGATAACGGCAACGCTTTGAATTATTCATACTTTAGTTTTGATTTGGAATCGGTGACGGGTAAATCATATTTATCAGGCGATACAATAAGATTAAACTCATCATTAAAAGGTGATATTGAAAACGCTTCCTCCATAAATGTTTATTTCGATTTAGTGCTTCATCATAATTCAATTGAAGAAGTAAATGGAAACTCGCCGTTAAATGTAACTCTTTCACAAAAGTGGTCTCTTCAAACAACCAAATGGTCATTGGATCAGAATAAAGGATTCAATTTAAAAGAAGGAAAACTTATTACAGGAAGTCTTGATGTACCTTTCACTGATTTAAATATTCTTCCTTCAACAGGAAATAAATTTAAGTTGGCAAACGGAATATTCAACCTTGATGCAATGACTTTAGCGGGATTTGTGCCGATTAAAATTGATCCTGCTGCAACAAAACAATTTGGATATGATGCTTCAAAACAAAAATGGATATTGGGCGTTGCTTCTAATTCCGGCAGAACTGCATTCTTTACTTACTTGCCGGGAATGGAAATGACTGATTCTGTTTTCATCAGTAATTTTATTTTAGCAAGTGAAGGCTTTGATGCTTTTAATATTTCTCCAACAACTCCGCCGCTAACTATTTACAAAGTGGCTACATTTAGTCCTTCAGCATTAACGGCCGGAAATAATTTACTCCAGATAAATGGAGCAATTAATTTAAATGTCCCGGGAACATCCATTAAAAGTACGGCACTTAATTATTCGGTTAAAAACGGAAACATTTCTTTCGGATTCGACAACTTCCCGTTCTTCATTTCAACAAATGGAATCTATGCTCAGTTCGATGGAAATGTTGAAGAGTTTAGCGACTTTGGTTTTAAAGCCAAAGGAACAATTATCGATGAAGAGAAACCGGATATGTTTAAATTCAACGTCTGGCTGTACAGAACTAAGGATTCAACTTCATTATGGTTAGAATCAAACCAGAAATTTGTTTTTACAAAAAACAACACACGAATGCTCACGAACCTTGTTGGAACAATGCGGGTTGTCAGTTCTTCCGCCTGGGATAATTTTCATTTTAATGGCGATCTGACCGGTGCAACAGGAGCATCAGGCAAACTTGGATTTGAAGTTGTCGGATCAATATTACCGGGACCTCAGCAGCTTAAGTTAGAAAACATTGATACTCCATTTGGTCAACTTGCATTCCTGCTGGATTTTGAACATGGCAGATTAGTCGGTAGCATGGATATCAATATGGATTTATCCGGTAAAGTTCATGTTGACGGACATCTTTCAACAGTGATTGATGAAAGAGGCTGGTACTTTTTAGGAGCAGGAAATTTCACACTCGATAAACCGGTAATCAATCTTGCCGCTGCTGTACTTTTCGGGCACTATCCTTCAATTGCAAACACAGATGAGTTTCAACAAGTATTTCTTGCCGATCCAAATAAATACACATACAACGGAATGGTTCCTCAATACCTGCAGGATCAACTAAGTGGCTTTTATTTCACAGGCCGGGCAACTATTCCATTTCCGTTATTGCCAACAATCGATATTGAATTAGACCCGCTTTTAGAATGTTATGTAACACCAACATTCGGCGGCTTCCTTGCTCTTGGAATGAACTTTGGTTCAAGCAATGCTTATTATTTGAACGCTGGAGTATATGTTAGTGTAAAAGCTGGTCTTGGTGCTTCAGTAATAATTGGTTGTGCGGGCGCTTCGCTTTCCGGAACAGTTGTTCTTTACGGCCAGGGTGAATTAAATCTTTCTTCGGGAAGCTGGTACGTTGAAGGTGGAGCAGATTTAATTTTAAGCGGAAGCGCTTACGTTGGAGTTGGATGCTGCGACAGCGACTGTGATTGTGCTCTTGAAGAATTTGATGTTTGTGTCTGCGGTGGCTGTTTGTCCGATGGATGGAGCGGCTCCAAAACAATCCCAATGTTAAAAGTACGTCTTGGTGAAGGCGGACCAAAATTTTGTGCCTTTGGATTATGTAACTGAAAAAAATATTCAATGAATATATTAAACTGTACTATGGAGTTTTAAGAATGAAAATGCGAACCTTTTTTGTTGCTTGTCTTTTATCGTTTAACGCATTAGTGTTTGCCCAGCAAAGGATTGAGAACCTTGCAAGATCATCACAATATGGCATCTTTGTACTTGTCGGTTACCAGATAGCTTCGCAATCTCTTGATCATCTTAAAGCAAATATAATTGAAAGAAGGATTCCACCTGAAAACACATGGATTAAATTGGCCGAGATATCAGCACCAGCTTCACTTGAGGAATTTAAATTCAGACTAAACAGATTTTCTGTTTATCTGCCGGATCCGTCAGCTATAAAACAGATTCCGGTTGAAACGTTATGGAACAAGTTAGTTGAATACAAAAAAATTGATTCGTTAAAAGCCTGGGCTAACACCCTTCCGGTACAGCTTGCTTTAGGAATAGCTTATCTGGATACTACTGCTCAAAAAGAAATTAAATATGAATATAGAATTTCAAGAGTTGAAACCGATGGTAATGTAAAAGTGAGCTACTTATCAAACCAAATTTCTTATCCGGTAAAAGTGGATTTCAACCCTATAAAAGCAATTGATAAACAGTATCTGGATAATTCCATTTTCATTCAGTATAAATCCATAAGCGGTAAAAAGCCGTTTGCAGTTAAGCTTTTCAGAAGAGATGGTTTAACCGGAAATTATAATTTTATTTCTTCTCTAAAAACAATCTCTGCAAAAGGTGATACAATCATCTACTCGCTCCGCGATACACTTATTCAGACAAATCAGATTTATCAGTACTACATTTTACCTGCTGATTATTTCGGAAGCGTAGGAAATTCATCGGATACTGTTCTTGTAGCTGCATACAATTTTTCGTCTGTTCCCCTTCCCGAAAAAATTACAGTTAAGAATTTAAATACAGGAAGCGGGTTAAGAATAAGCTGGCAATTAAAAGATATACAATACATCAAAAGTGTAAGAATTTACAGAAGCGAGTCGTGGTCAGATAAAGGAAAGTTAATTGCCGAAGTATCACCATATGATTCGGTATATTCAGATCAGAATATCGAACCGATGAAAATTTATTATTATGAAATTGAGATGATCGGAATTCTTAATGAGATTTCATCAAGGACGGCTAAAGTTTACGGACTGTATAAATCTACTACTGCACCGCTTCCGCCAGGAATAACAAATGCAGTTGGGCTTAAAAACGGAATCAGCTTTGAAATTTCCTCAGATGAATTATTAATTAAAGGTTACCGCGTATTCAGAAGCAATACCTTCGATACAAGGCTTCAACCAATATCCGGAATAGTCTTGTGGAATGAAGGAAAAACTATCTTCATAGATTCAAGTTCTGAACTTTCCGGCAAGGTATTTTATAATTACGCCGTTAAAGCAGAAAACACGAGCGGAGTTCTAAGTGAATTTTCAGATACAATCTCTGTCCGTCCTTTAAAACCGACTACCCCGCCTGCTCCTCTTAATCTAACTGCAAAAATGATTGGCAAAAAAATATTTTTAAGCTGGGCAGATATGAAACCCTTCGAACACAATATAAATGGTTACTTCATTTACAGGAGAGAAATTAATAGTAAAGGGAAAGAAATTTCTCCTAGGAAAAAGTTAACAGATAGTTTGATTTCTCCAAGTCAGTTATCATTTATTGATTCAACTTTTGAACAAGGGAAAATATATGAGTATTCTGTTCGGGCAAAAGATTTATATGACGGTTTAAGCGATTTCAGTTCATCGGCAGTTGTTGATATTAAATTAAATACTCCTCTTGCTCCCGCAGGAATACTTGCTGAATCAACTCCGGAAGGGATTAGACTAACCTGGGACGAACCGGTTAATAGCGAAGGATACACTTACAGAATTTACAGAAGCAAAGGCAGGGAGAAAGAAAAACCGATAGCAACGATTACAAATGAACCATTTGAATTTCTTGACAAATCTGTTGTAAAGAACGAAAGATACAATTATTACATTCGTAGCATTACAAAGGAAGGAACTGAAAGTAAATCCAGTCAAATGATTTCTATTCTTAAATAAAACTCTTGGTTGATCACCGGAATAACAAAAAATATCGATAGAGAATCAGTGAGTTTTTACTCCGGAAAATACTATTTGCATTTTTTCTTGCTAAATGTTAGTATTGGAGCAGTCTTTTATGTTAACGATAACATTTAAAAACAAAAAACGGAATATGTATGAACGAACTTCTTGAAAAACTTGCAGTCTGTGTAGAAAGAGGAAAGATTAATGTTCAATCTCCTTATCCTCCTGATATGAAAGGGCAGGATGGCGCATACGAGATAACAAAGAAAGCTTTGGAAGAAGGAATTAATCCGCAGGATATTCTTAACAATGGATTAATGGTAGGAATGGGTAAGATAGGAGTAAAATTCCGAGATAATAAAGTGTTCGTTCCCGACGTTTTAATTGCAGCAAAAGCAATGAAAGGCGCTATGGAATTGCTTAAACCTTATTTCCAGAGTGGCCAGGTAAAACATAAAGGATCAATTGTACTTGGTACTGTTACAGGCGATTTACATGATATCGGGAAAAATATTGTTTCTATGGTTATTGAAGGCGGCGGATGGAATGTAATTGATCTTGGCGTTGATGCCGGGGCAGATAAATTTTTAAATGCCATCAAAGAGCATAAAGTTAAAGCCGTTGGTTTAAGTGCACTGCTTACAACTACAATGCAGAACATGGAAACCATTACAAAGAATATCAAAGTTGTTTTTCCGGATATAAAAGTACTGGTTGGCGGTGCTCCTTTAACAAATGATTTTGCAAATAAAATCGGTGCAGATTTATATGCGCCTGATCCACAGGGTGCGCTTGATTACCTGAATACCGTATTTGCCTGACAAATAATTCATTCAGATAAAGATTTTATAGACAATAATAGTTTACCTGTATTACCAAAAAGAAGACAAGATTTGTGAAAGACCTTTACGAATATTCATTCTCCGGCAATGAAATTAATATTTCTGTTCCGTCTATATTAAAAGCAATTGGTTATAAAAATAATTCTGCCCCTGAACCAGTTTTGCATTCAATTGATGAACTCCTTCCTGTTATTGATAAATTAATTCATGTAAAAGCCGGTTTTAGAATTTTTGATTCTATTCACCTTAACGACAAAAGAGATTCCTTATTTATAGAAGATATACAGTTTAATACCGGGGCAATTATTGCAAAGCCGTTAAGAAATTCTACTGCCGCTGCAATCTTTGTTGCCACTGCCGGACCCGAAATTGAAACGATGTCTAAAGAATATCTTAGCGGTATAGATATTTTAAAAGGTTATATACTGGATGCTATTGGGTCTGAAGTAGTTGAATGTGCGGCAGATCTTCTTGAAATAAAGCTACAGGAAAAAGTTTCTGATAATAATTTCAAAATTACTAACCGCTACAGTCCCGGTTATTGCGGTTGGATAGTAAAAGAACAGCACAAACTTTTTTCCCTTCTTCCAAAAAATTTCTGCGGCATTTCACTGACAGAAAGCGCACTAATGATTCCAATAAAATCTATTAGCGGAATTGTTGGCTTGGGAAGCAATGTTAAAAAATATGATTATCAATGCTCTATCTGTGAAATGGAAAGCTGCTTTAGAAGAAGGACAAAATAAAAATGAAAAGAATCCTGGTTATCGGCAGCTCGAATACAGATATGATTGTGAACGTTCCCAGGATTCCCAAATCCGGAGAAACTATTCTCGGAGGTAAATTTCTTTTGGCCGCAGGTGGTAAAGGTGCAAACCAGGCCGTTGCAGCGGCTAGATCCGGTGGTAACGTAACATTTGTTTCTAAGGTGGGCAAAGATAGCTTTGGAAAACAATCGATAGAGGGTTACAGGCAGGACGGTATAAACACAGATTATATTTTAATTGATGAGAACGAGTCAACCGGTGTTGCTTTAATATATGTTTCTGAAGATGGCGAGAATAGTATTGCTGTTGCTCCCGGTGCAAATATGAAAATAACTCCGGAAGACATTCAAAATATTTCTGAGTTAATTGAAAAAAACGATTTTCTCTTAATGCAGCTTGAGATTCCATTCGAAACGGTTAAAGCTGCCACAAAGATTGCTAATCATTTAAATAAAAAGATAATTCTAAATCCCGCACCGGCACGACATCTTGATGATGAATTGCTAAAGTGTATTTCGATCATTACTCCGAACGAAACAGAAACGGAAATCTTAACAGGAATAAAAATTAAATCCGATCAGGATATTTCTGATGGTGCAGAATTTCTTATGGCAAAAGGAATTAATACAGTTATTATAACACTTGGAGCAAAAGGAATTTACCTCGCCACAAGAGAAATCAGAGAATTTATTCCGTCATTTAAAGTTGATGCTGTTGATACAACGGCCGCAGGCGATGTTTTTAACGGCGCACTCGTAACAGCATTGGCAGAAGATAAACCTTTGATTGAAGCGGCAATATTCGGTAATGCGGCCTCGGCATTGTCTGTAACTAAAGCCGGTGCTCAACCTTCTATTCCATTGCGTGCTGAGATTAATGAATTCCTGGAATTATCTAAAAAGAAATAGTGCTTTAAAATAATTTTACAAGAAATTTAGTATGACTTCCAAACAAAGGTTTAACGCAGCAATAAACAGACAAAAGCCAGACAGGCTTCCGGTTACAACTCATCACGTACAGACTTATTTCCTTGATAAATATCTTGATGGTAAAACGAACCAGGAATTTTTTGATGTGTTTGAATTAGACCCGATCAATTGGGTTCAGGCTTATTTACCGGATGAATCAAAAGGCGAATATTACGATCCTCTTCATGTCCCAGGTTATCTTGAAGCAAGAAGAATTTCAACAGATAACTGGAGAATTTTTACGGAAGAAATTCCCAATGACACCTATAAAACTATAAGATATAACTTTGTTACTCCAAAGAAAACTCTGTCAATGGTCCTGCAAAGCAACGAATACACAAGCTGGGTTTCCGAAAGATTAATTAAAGATAAATCCGAAATAGAAATTATTGCAGAATTTGCTGTTGCCCCTAAATGTAACGTTGCAGAAATAAACCGGCAGGTAGAATTGTACGGCGAACGCGGAATGATAAGAGGCTTAATAAACTTTTTTGATGTATACGGGCAATCCGGCTGCTGGCAGGATGCTTCCGTTCTGTTTGGGATTGAAAATTTAATCATGGCTACATTCGATGATGCCGACTGGGTTCATACATTTCTTAAAATTCTTTTTGAAAAGAAAAAGATTTACACGCAATCCCTTAAAGGCGCTAAATATGATTTGATAGAACACGGTGGCGGCGATGCTTCAAGCACTGTTATTTCTCCGAATATTTTTGAAGAATTTGTCGCACCTTATGATTCCGGATTGATAAACCTCGCACACGAAGCTGGACAAAAAATAGTCTATCACACTTGCGGGGGAATGATGCCATTCCTTGAAATGATTGCTGATATGAACACAGATGCAATGGAAACATTTACTCCTGCAGAAATGGGCGGAGATACAATTCTAAGCGAAGCAAAGAAACGAATCGGGAATCGTGTATGTATGATTGGCGGTTTCGACCAGTTTCATTATTTAAAAGATTGTACGGAAAGCGAAACAAGAAAAGCCGTAAGAAAATGTTTTGAAGACGCGGGTGAAGGGGGTGGCTTTATTCTTTCTCCTTCAGATCATTTTTTTGATGCCGACTTAAATTTACTTAAAGCTTTTTCTGATGAAGCAAGGAAATGCATTTATTAAAATGAATGAACCAATTACTATAAACATTACAACAGAAGAATTAGCCGACAGGAAACACAGAGTTGAAAACGCAAAGAGATTTAAAGCTGTCGATCGTGTACCTGTAATTCCCGCAATTGCTCATCGATTTCTAATCCCTAAAACCGGAACAAGTTTCAGAGATTATTATCGTGATCCGGAAACGATGCTTAGAACCCAGATAATTGCACAAAAATGGCTTTTGGAAAATATTAGAACAGATGCGTATTCAATTACAGGCCCGTGGACAGGGGCATGGACAGACTTCCAGAATACATTTGAATCAGGCAGCCTTGGCTGCAGTATTATTTTTCCCGATGACGATATTCCCTGGGTTGGAAAACCATGGATAGAAGATGAGAGCGATTTGAAAAAACTTGAAGATTTGGATTTCATTCATTCCGGTATAAATGCAAAGCAGATTGAATACAGAAATCGAATGATTAATATTGCCGAAAAATATCCGGTTCAATTTTTAGGAGGAGAAATATTTTATCCCGGATTGAATCCATCATTAACACATACATCGGACGGACCGTTTGGTGTTGCAAGTGACTTAATGGGCAACACAGAAATTTTTGAAGCAATCTTTGAACGCCCCGGGTTTGTTAAAGAACTGTTAAGAATTGTAACCGACAAGTTGATTGAGTATTTAGACTTTTGCTGGCAGGAAGAAAAACTTCCCGTACCAAAAGATTTTGCTTGGACAGATGATTTTGCAGTTTCGCTTTCAGAAGAACAATTCCGGGAAATAGTCCTTCCGTTTGAAAAGAGGCTGAGAGATAACTTCGATGGATACCTTTCGTTGCATATGTGTGGTAAAAGTGATCACCTTCTGAAAGTTTTTCGTGATGATTTAAGAATAAATGAATTGCAGGGATTCGGTTACCAGGTTGATTTGGATTATATAGCCGAAGTTATGGGAGGAAAAGTAGTTTTAGTCGGAAACGTTAACCCGATGTTAATTTATTCAGGTACACCGGAGCAAATAAAACTTGAATGCAAAAATATTATTGGTAAACTTGCACCTTATAAAGGATTCATATTACAGGATGGGAATAATATTCCTCCAGGTACCCCAACAGAAAATATAAATGCAATGATGCAGGCTGCAATCGAATTATCTCAACTGTAATATTTAAAGCGCACACAATTAAGACTTATGAACCCAATAAATCCAGGAACAGATATTTCCAAACAGAGTAAAGATTTCCTGAACAAATTCTGGAATCTTGATAACAATGAACGCCCGGCTTTTATGATAAGCTACGTTGGCCCTAAAGTAAAAAATGGTGAACCTGTTAAAAGCGCACTCTTCTCTACCGATGGAATTGACACTGTAAACGACAGGCTTCTTGACCCGGAAAAATATCTTAAAGCACAGTTAACTGAAATTGATGGACAGGTTAAATTAAAAGGTGATTATGTTCCATCGCTTTGTCCTTCACTAGGAGTTGTTGCGGTACCCTCGGCATTTGGATGTGAAGTTGTTTGGTGGAATAATGATTTCCCTTCCTGCAAATCTGCTTTAAGTGAAAACCCGGAAGATGTATACAAGATAGAAAAGCCTAAGGTTGATTCCGGTGAACTTAAAAGAGTGCTTGATTATACAAAGTATTTCATTAAAGAAACTTCCGGAAAGTTTCCTATTCGTCTGACTGATATCCAGGGACCGTTGGATAGCACAGCATTAATCTTTGGCCACAATAATTTATTAATGGCAATGCATACAAATCCTGCGGAAGTTCATCACCTGATGAAAATGGTTACCGATCTAACAATTGATTTTGTTAAAGAGCAGAGAAGAATAGTTAAAGAAGCAGGAGTTGAATTCGTTCCGGCGATGTTCCAGCCATGGCTACCGGATGGCTCAGGCGTTTCAATTTCAAATGATGAATGTGTTATGATCTCTGCAGAGATGCACGATGAATTTCATCTTCCTTATGTAAATCAACTCTCCGAAGAGTTTGGCGGAATTTATATTCATTCCTGCGGTAACTGGCTACACCAATTTTCAAGTTTGGAGAAAATTAAAAATCTGCGAGGGCTTGAATTTGGAGCAAGCGAAGCAAATTATGAAGAAGTGCTCGGACGTTTTAACGGGAAGATTCCTCTTGCATGCAGAATTGGTTTTAATCAGAATATACGGTTCAACAGCATAAAAGATTATGTTGAGCGAATACTTAAAGCAAGAAAAACCAACCGAGGTCTTTTTATTAATGTTGATGTTACCAACGGATTAATAGATGAGCACTGGCCGGAAACTGATCTTTTTGAAATCTATAAACTGCTTAATGCAGAATAAATAAAAACACAAATAATTTTTTTACTTCAATCTGAACAACAATAAATATGCTAATACCCCATAACGCACCGGAAAATTTTGACTGGATAATTAATTTCAAGAACTGGTATCTGAAGGGAAATATAATTCTTTTAAACTGCTCTACCGCATACGGGTGGAATGCAGAACTTTTATTCAAGGCAGTTACTGATGAAATCTGGAAATACTCATTCTTCCCGCCGGAATCCGGAAATGAAATTCTAAAAGAGTTCGTCCAGTTTGAAAGTAATGACACGATTCAGCTTGAAGTTCATGAAACTGCATGCGGAATTGAAATTACCGGGACAAAACTTAAACTTGTTGTATGCCGGGATCCGTTTTGTATTTACTTCCAGGATGAGAATGGTAATGAAATCCTCCGGGAGAACATACTTGATATTGACGGACTTGGGAGACCTTTTGTACTTCCGCTCGGATTTACAAAAAAAGAAAAAGATATTAACCTTACAACCCAATCTTTCTATTTACGTCCCGATGAGGCCCTGTTTGGCTTAGGCGAAAAGTTCGTTCCTCTTAATAAGGTGGGGCAAAAAATAATTTCCTGGACAATGGATGCTTTCGGCTCCACAAGCGAACGCTCACATAAAAATATTCCTTTCCTTTGGAGCACTAAAGGATACGGATTGTTCGTTAATTCAAGCTCTAAAATTACATGGGAATTGGGAACCGAATCCTGCCAGTCTTATACAATAAAAAATGAATCAGACATTCTTGATGTATATATAATTTACGGACCTGAGCCAAAAAACATTTTATATAATTACACGCTGCTAACAGGAAGATCACCCGTACCTCCCAAATGGTCATTCGGGTTGTGGTATTCATCAGGTGGAACATACCGGGATCAAAAGGCAATGGAAGAATTAGTAAATAATATTGAAGCTAATAACCTGCCTGCAGATGTTATTCATATAGATCCGTGGTGGATGCAGTGGCGTGAATACTGCAATTTTCAATGGAACAGGGAAGCTTTTCCTGAAATAGAAAAATTTATTGCAGACCTAAATTCCAAAGGATTAAAAGTTTGCCTTTGGGAGCATCCATATATTTCAATTGAAAGCAACCTTTACAAAATTGGAATTGAGAAAGATTACTTTGTTAAAACTCCATTGGGCAAACCATATATAATTGATTATGGATTATCGTTAGCGCCAAAGCCTGATGGAATAATACGAACAGCAACACAACAAAATTCCTGGAATGCGCGTGTTGCAATAATTGATCTGACAAATCCTGATGCCTGCAACTGGTATAAGGATTTACATCGCCCGATCTTAAGAGATGGGGCTAGCGTATTTAAAACAGATTTTGGTGAAGATATTCCGGAAGATGCAGTTTTCTTTAACGGGCAAACCGGCAAGACGATGCATAATTTATATCCGCTTATTTATAATAAAGCAGTTACCGAAGTAACGAACGAAGAGAAAGGATATCGTTTGGTCTGGAGCCGTTCCGGCACTGCAGGAAACCAGAGATATCCTGTATGCTGGTCTGCAGATCCCGCTGCAGATTTTGAAAGTCTTGCAGGTACAATCCGCGGAGGATTATCGATTGGAATGTCCGGCGTTTCATTCTGGAGTAATGATATTGGTGGTTACCGAGGTATGCCTTCGGAAAAATTATTTATTAGATGGGCACAGTTTGGTTTATTCTGTTCGCACAGCAGGATGCACGGAGACAGCCCGCGTGAACCAATGTATTTTGGCGAAGTAGCATTAGCTTATGTACGCAAGTATATTAATTTAAGATACCGCCTGTTCCCGTACATTTACAGCACTGCAATTGAAGCCGGTCTTACAGGTATGCCGGTGCTGCGTGCGCTTCCATTAATTTTTCCTGATGATCCTAATACATACAACAAAGATCTGGAATTCATGTTCGGTCCGCATTTTCTTGTGGCCCCGGTTTTTAACGAAACTAATATACGAACAGTCTATTTCCCTGAAGGTAAGTGGATTGATTTTCATAACGGTGAAGTTGTTAACGGAATTGCGAATAAAAGCATTACGATGCCGCTTGAAGATATGCCCCTTTATGTAAGAGAAGGTGCAATTATTCCGATGATGGAATTACAGAAAAGAATTCCCGACAAGTTTGTTGATAAGTTAATAATAACCGTTTATCCTTCGGATGATTCTTCCTATACCCAGTACGAGGATAACTTAATTACAAAATATTCCTGTTCGAAGGATAACAGCAAAATAATTTTTGAAATTTCCGGACAGGTAAAAAGGAATTATGAGTTGAATATATTTTCTGAAGTTGGAATTAAATCTGCAGGTCAACAAACATCAGACACTGCACAAATTACCGGTTATAAATTTAACTACAGGGACAAATTCATAAACATAAAGCTGAGCGGAATTACACAGGCTAAAATTACTATGATGAAATAAGATCTTTCAGGGCTTCCATTTCAACTTCATTTAGTCTTCTGTATCGTCCCTTTTGTAATTCACCGATTCTTACCGGACCGATGGCAGATTTTATTAATCTGAATGCATTTAAATTCAATGCAGATAAAAGCCTGCGAATCTGTTTATCCTTACCGTCGACAATAACAAATTCCACCCAGCTGAATTTGTCTGCCGCTTTATTAATCTTTACTTCTTTAAATGAAATTACTTCGCCCGAATCTGTCTTAACGCCTGTCTTCATTTTTTCAATCATCTCTTCATCAGGAACAAGATTAATTTTCATGTGATAAGTTTTTTCAAGTTTTGGTTCTAGAGCAGCAAACCTTTCCGCCCATTTATAATCGTTAGTTAGAAATATCAAACCTTCACTTGCTTTATCTAATTTACCAACAGGAACAACCCACGGCATCCGGTCATCTTTTAAATAATCGTAAACAGTTTCTCTCCTAATATCATCAGATGCCGTTGTAATAACTCCGCTAGGCTTGTTCAGCATAATGTAAACTTTATCTTTATGCTCAACAGTATGCCCATCAACTTTAATTACATCCGTAATAAGGTTTACCCTTGTATTTGTTTCCTTAACAACTTTTTGGTTTACAGTAACTTTTCCCTGTTGAATCAAATCATCAGACTCACCGCGTGAATAATTTCCAAGCTTTAGTAATGCCTTTGGCAAACTAAAGACTGAGCTATTAATTTCCTGGTACATTAGATTCTCCAATTATATAAAAAACATTTATTACTTAATTTCTTTTGATCTGCCGAATATGTTTTTAATTCTTGCCATATCGAATTTTTCCGATCTGTCATAGTTATAAATTCCGTTTTGCTCCTGCTCAATATCGGTAAGCTGTGTATAACAATAACCTACTACATGATCGAAGCCGAGAATGACATTTGTCAGCGCATCAAGTCTGTCATAAAACTCGTCCAATGTTTTAGGCCCGGCTCCATAACCCCATGAGTTTTGAGCAAATGCATTTCCTGCAATCCATTTAATTCCGCCATACTCATCAACAAGATATGGCTGGCCGGTGTATTCAACTTCATATTTAGGATTATTTCTATACACTCCTTTTTCAAGATCAATTGTTAGATTTTGTTTCAACTTCTCCGGCTCCTGGTCATACAAATGAACCGTCCAGATATCTGTTTTGACATGGTAATTTCCGCTTACATCATGAACCGGTCTTGTATAATCTAAGTTGTGAGTAAGTTTATATGCATCCGTAAGAAACCTGTTATGTTGTTTGCCGTCGCTCTCAGATCTTTCCCATGTTTCATTGAATGGAGTCCAGGCAATAATTGAAGGATGATTCCTGTCTCTGACAACAATCTCCTCCCATTCGCTTAAAAAATTTCTTGCGGCTTCAACTTTATTGGTGTTGCATCCCCAACTGGAAGATTCGCCCCAGGTTAAATAACCAAGTTTATCTGCCCAGTAATGGAATCTTTCTTCAAAAACTTTCTGGTGCAGACGTGCACCGTTAAAACCTGCATCCATAGATAACTCTATATCATGCTTCAATGCTTCATCGGTAGGCGCTGTCCAGATTCCGTCAGGATAAAACCCCTGATCTAAAACAAAACGCAGGTAATATGGTTTGTTATTTAAATAAACTTTATTTCCCTCAACATGAACTTTTCTCATCCCGGAATAGCTGTTCACTTTATCCAAAACATTTCCGGAAGGATCAATTACTTCAAATAAAATATTATACAGGAAAGGGTTTTCCGGTGACCAGGTAACCGGATTTTTTACCTGAACACTTATCATATTTCCACCTGAAACAGATGCTGAAGCCTGAGCAACTTTTTCCTGTCCGTTAGACAAAGTTATTCTTAGTTTTAGTCCCTGTTTCATCTCATAAAATCGTGGAATAAAATTGAACTGGTTGTTATCAAGGTCAGGTACAATATAACAATCTTTCAGCCCGTACTGGTTTACGGCTTCAAGCCAGACTGTCTGCCAGATTCCTGTTGTACGAGTATAGAAACATCCTTCAGAATTATAAGCATAGCATTGCTTACCTGATGGCTGCTCGCCGTTCCGGCTGTCGTCAGCAATTCTTACAACTAAATTATGTGTTTTACCGGCAGCCACATAACGTGTAATATCATATCCGAATGATGACGTTCCACCATAATGAACACCAACAGATTTTCCATCAATATAGATTTCACTTTCATAATCAACTGCTCCAAAATTCAAAATGATTCTCTTCCCATTCCAGTTGGCAGGAATATCTAATTGTCTCTGGTACCACATATGCTCAATAAAATCTTTATACTCAACACCGGATAATTTACTTTCCGGGCAGAAAGGAACAATAATTTTCCCGTCAAATTTCTCTTTGCTCATCCAGTTTTTATCACGGCCTGAATTTCCAAAATCAAACGAGTAAGTCCATTCTCCATTTAAATTTATCCAGTCGCTTCTTTCGAACTGTGGTCTTGGATATTCAGGTCTTGGCAAATTATTAACCTGTGCAAACATGTATGCAGTATAGAGAAGAAGAGAAAGAAGAGATCTCATAATCATCCTTAAAATTAATTTAAGTTTCCAAAACCGCTTCTGCCATTGCGGCAACATTCTGCGGTGGTATATTCGGTAATAATGCTTCGTGGCTTGGGCTAACAATCAGGTCTGGTCCAAGAATATTAATAATTCTTTTAACTTCATTTTTAACCCGAGCAGGCGTTCCGTTAACAAGCAGTTCCTGTGTATCGATTCCGCCCATAAAAGTAATTTTTCCTTTAAATTGATCAGCCAATATTTCTGCGTTCATATCTTTTGCTTTTGCCTGTAAAGGATGAAGGCAATCAACTCCCGCATCAATTAGTTTTTGAATTACATTAAATATTGAACCGCAAGAATGCAGAATAAGTTTGTACCCGTAACTATGCGCCTGGACTACAAACTTATTAAACCATGGTAAAATGAATTCATCAAACTGTGCCGGGTTTAAAATCAAACCTGTCTGTGTTCCGAAATCATTACCAAAGAAATAAGCATCAACAAGATTACCGGCTTCATCAAAGAATTTTTTATTAGCTTCCAAATAGAATGAACAAACTTTTTGCGTTACCCTGTGAATAATGTCTGGATTAGTGTACATCTTAAGGAAGTAATTCTCCATTCCAAACAAATCAATTATGTCATGAAAGAAAGGCGCCCAAAAGCCACTTGCAATATAATAACTTCCCGAACTTTTCAAAACAGTTAAACACTCTGCAAAATTTAAATATTTTAATTCCGGCCATTTATATTCATCTACTTCTTCAACGCTCTCGCAATTTGCAAGCGGACCTTCCTGGTTATGGCTTTTCTTGTGTTTCCAAATATCGAATATACCCTTACCTTCAGGATGCCGGTAAGTAGAATCCATATACTGCGGAGTAATCCATCTGAAATCGTCATTAAGTTTTATGCGAAGTTCTTCTTCTGTGTTAGTGCCGAAATATTTGTGAAGGATTGGCCAGGTATCCGGATGCGGATTGCCAAGCCAGAATCCGCACCGGTCCGTATGTTTCCGATCAATAATATTTTTAATTCTTTCTTTAGATGTCATCTTTTCAAAATACTTACCTTATATTTGGTTAATCTATTTTTGATTATAAAAATAAATACTTCACATCAGTATCTAAAAACCACAAGAGGGACCAAAATGAAAGAGAAAATTATTCTGATTAGTATAGTAATTGCCGCTTTGTGTATTCTTGTAGGATTCATAGGTAAATTATTTTCATTACATGTGTACTTTGCTAATTACACCTGGCATATGTTTTCGCAAACATGTCTGTTATTTGCAATTGCCTGGGCTTTATACAGAAAAACAAGTAAAGAATAACTTTAGTAAAAAGTTCTATATTAAGATTCTTATTTGCCAATAATCCCTGGTGTACTTTACTATAAATATTTTTAGACAATGGAATATTTATCGAAATACAGACTTTAAAAATAATTTCCATTTTTCTAAAAATTTTAATTAACAACAAACTCCTTTGAGGCAATGGTTTTATTTCCGGTGACCAAAATTCCCGTTGCCCTGTAACTACCTGCCGCATCTAATGTAAAAGAGGAAAGCAGAATGTGTCCGTAACTCTGAGGATTAGGATAATCGAATGATTTATTTTCACTATAAGTACCATTTGTTTTTAATTCAATTTTTATCCTGACCGTAGAACCAGCCATATCATCTTTGCTTTCCAACCTGAAAAATATGGGAGTGTTCTTTGTAAAAGTCGTTCCTTCACCAGTAAGCTGAAATAAATTTTGCGGATTAAGTCCGGTTCCTAATGTTAATTTATTACTGAATTCATCAGTTGCTTCCGTTGAATTATCCTTGCAGCCGGATATTAAAATTAAAGTTGTAAAAAGCAGAACACAGCTTAAAAATTTCATGACACCCTCAATTAGTTAAAGAATATAAATGGTTTTTAATTTGAGCAATTTAGTAAAATCCAAAACCCGTCAGTAATTCTCATTTATTATTTCCAGCATTGCAATATAATTTTCATATTTAACATACTCCGGGATAGAATTACCAGAACCAATGCAGTACCCGCCGTTCATTCCAACCTTTTCAATGTTTAATATGATTTGTTTCTTTACTTCATCAACAGTTCCTCTCGAAAGTAAATCAACATCTATATTACCGATTACACAAAGCTTATCCCCATATTGTTTTTTAACTTCGGCAATGTCCATCGCTTTTGGTTCAATTGGATGAATTGCATCAACTCCGCACTCTATAATTTTGTCAAACACATCGTACAAAATTCCATCGGTATGATAAATAAGCGGCTTGTTATATTTCTTTGCAAGGTCACCGATTTTCTTTAACCACGGGAAAAAGAATTGATTAAGAACAGCAGGAGAAACAAGCAGACCATTCGTATATGCAATATCATCGCTGTACCACAACGCATCAACATTAGGATGAGGAGCCATATTCTCAAACATACTGTAAACAAGATTACCGACTTTATTATTAAGCACTTCTATCAAATCAGGATTTTCAAAAAGGTTAATGGAGAAAGATTCAAAGCCCATCATTTCCCAGGTCATTGTAAAAATATCTCCATACTGACCAACCACACCCATCCCATCGGGAAGCATAGGTTTTACTTTATCAAATTTTTCATAACTAAAATCTTCCTTCGTTGGAAACACATAATTCCCAAAATCATTATAGTTTGAAATTACACCATG
>CAZIDB010000013.1:29631-35224 GCA_964537965.1 uncultured Melioribacter sp.
AAAAGTCTTAATATCCGGTCGCATTCTCATCTGTTAAATTTTATTGTCGGCAAAATACAATCATTTATATTAATCTGCATATTAAGATTTATTTTTCTTTTAAGTAATCATGTAAAGTTTAAGGATACTTTCACTTCTTGTTTTGGAAGAAGAATTTCTTTCTTTCCTTCTTCCTTAAGGGAAGGCAGAATAAAATATCCCGCCCGGAAATATTATTCATATTGTTTCTTATTGTATTTACTTTGCTAAGTAACTCAATGAATTCAATAAAAGTTTTTTAAGAATTACATGCTGAATGCCGTCAGGATTTCCTTTTAGTCCAGAGACAATTCCCGGAATTGTATGGAATAAAATTTTACCATTGCCAAGTTTAGATGAAAAACTTGCGGCGCCGATATTTGTATCGTGGTCCCTTCCGTAACCGGCAAACACTTCTACGTTTTCGCCGTCAAGCAGAATTCCATCTGAACCATCAACCGGTGCCTGATAATAGCTGCTCATAGCACAGTTTACAGGGAGACCGTCATACACAGGGTGCTCTCTTACAAAATACCATGATCCCATCCATGGCGCGCGCGTTGTTCCAACATGACCATAAAAATTAAATGCACCGGCTTCACCTAATTTTTTGCCATAAGCAAGTGAGGCTTCTTCACCTTCCGGCAACACAAGAAGCGGCATTCCGTTTTTTACTTTATCAATAATTTCATTATCAAGATTTAACCTTGCTTCGTAGGATTTCCATACCAGGCTATTTTTATCTTTGTAAGGTTTTCCCCCGCAGTTGATTGCAATTACAGAATCACCTGCTTCAATTTTTATAGCACTGAACTTGCCGTAATTTGTAGTAAGCTTAGGTACAATTATTTTAATAATTCCGTCTTTAACATCAACAGTAAATACTTTATCGATCGCCTTGTTTCTGCCGCCTGCTTCTGTATAGATGTCAAAGTTCTTAAGAACCGTATCTCCGTTAAGTGAAACATCAAATATTCTTGCTTTAGGATTGCTTAGAGTTACTTCTGCGAAACGCAAAGTAACTTTAGCTTTCCCCTTTGGAAGATTAGCAAAAACATACTCAAGATTTTCCCAGTATCCCCAGCTTTCGGTATGGAATAAAATATCGTCGTCGGTATTTTCTATTTCTACAGAGGAATCAACTTCCGACCGCCAGCCGTATTTTAAGCGGGTGGTAATAATTGCAGCATCATATTTTTTTGAGGGAGAATATTTTTCTGCATTCACGTTTGGTAATGAATCGATTGCATTAACAAATTTAGCATCATCACTAATTACTCCAACGAGCTGCGGAAGTTTTCCGGTTGAAGCCGGATCAACTACAAGAATTTCATCTTCGGTGTACATTGTTGTATCTGCACCACGCTGAAGACGGAAATAATATTTACCTGCCTTATCAAGTACCGGAGTTTTACAATCCATTGCAATTTTATAAGCAAACTGGTCTTTCTGAAAATCAAGTACATTTACCGTATCAATTGCTAATCGCCTGCCTGAAGGATCAGTCATATATAAATATAGTCTCGCACCGATTGGCCAGCTTAATTCATTCAGCCAGTAAATATCATAAGTGGCTTTTTCTCCTTTCGTAAGGACAAGATTGCGAAACTTTAAGACCGGTTTAACCTGAGCCAATCTGGAACTGATTAATGCAGGATCACCTTTGAAGTTGCGAAGGTTATCAAGCAAGCCTGAATGATTTTCGATTGCAGTTGATTCCCATCCGCTGATTACAAGAAAATCATTTTCATCAGAAAGTTTCGCTGTTTCAATAACGCGACCCCAGAAATCGTAACTCTTATTCCCCACTTCCTTAAACAGGTCTGAAGAAGTTTTAAATGCTTTTCTGAAATTCCATTTATCTAAAAATTTATCATACGCTTCAAGAACCTGCTGATGCTCCTGAAGATCATAGCTTGTACCGTGGTCTTTAATCTGCTGAATCATTAAAGGATGATTATCCGGAACAGCAGCACCCAGCATTTCTCCCCACGTTACAATTTCTTTTTTATTTTCAGATCGATGGGTAAAATCATTTGAACCTTTGTACATATCATCGCGCCAAACGCCCGGCCCGCCAACAGTATGCTGATCCCACCATCCGCTGGAACCATCACCGGTATCAAAATAAACTTTTTCATCATAAGGTTGCATCCAAACCTGGTTGTTAGGAGGAATACCTGACTTCAGAATTACAACCCTGCTCGGGTCTTCCTTGTGCATTTTCTTAATCAGATTGAAAACGCGCGGATTCTTCAGATCAGGATTAATTTCATTCTGAACACAATAGATAATTAAAGAAGGATGACTTCTATGATCTCTTATCATCTGAAGAATCTTTTCTTCAGTATATTTTTCTGTAAATGTCTGCGGTTCCCCGCTTTCACCTGATGCATCAATTTTTTCGGTCGGTGATTTTGCATACATAGAAAATTTTTCACCAAGCGCTGCCTGTCCACCTCCAGGTTCCATATACCTTAACAAACCAAGCTCGTCCTGCTTATCAAGGACTTCTGTTTTTCCAGCATTACGATGGAACTGAATACAGTTAAGTCCAAGCTGCTTTGCTGCTTTTACTTCTTTCTCTGCAAGCTCAGGAGTTGGGAATAATCCGTTATAGCCCCAGAAGCCCCATGAGATTGCCGACACCAATCTTATCCTGTTGCCGTTTAATCTTAGCACAGCATTGGAATTAATCCCATCAGCACAGAACCAACGGAAGCCGAAAGTTTTTTCGCTTTCATCCAGAACACTTTTGCCTGAAATTAATTTCGCTTTTACCTTGTACAACTTTGGATTTTTATCGCTCCACAATTCTGCTTTATCGTAAGTTATATCCCCGGCAAATTCAATCAGCTCATCTTTGGTAACCTTAATATTCAATTCGGAAGTGATTAAAATCTTTTCAGGTTTAGCCGGATCAAAAATATCAAACTGAATTTTTCCGTTAAAATCTTTTCCACTTAAGTTTTTAATTTTTGCATGCCCTGTTATCTTAGTAATCTCAGAATTATTCAAGACATAAAATTCATCAATAAATACAGGGTTGTAAGCCGTTAGAGTAATACCTCTGTCCAATCCTCCAAAACCATGACTTTTCTGGAATTTATATTCGCCCCATTCATGAAGGCGCGTATCAACCCAATCTAATCTTCCGCCGGGATTAGTAATTCTAATAGCAAGAATATTTTTTTCACCCGGAACAATCGCTTTAGTAACATCACAGGTAAATGATACTTCATTAAGAATATTATAGCCGACAAGTTTTTCATTCAGATAAACTTCTGCACGTAATCTTGCTCCGCGAATAAAAAGTTTTGCGATTTTATCTTCAAAAAATTCCGGTACATCAATATAAGTCCACCACCATGATACTCCTGTATAATTTCCATTCTGAACTTGTGTATCTTCTCTGCCGAACCAGTAATCTTCTTCGCGATAAGGTTTGAATCCGAATTTTCCCCAGAAATGTTCTTCAACTGTTGTAGGAAGGTTAACAGGTATCCCCTGCTGTTCATTCAGAATATCCCATCCACCGGTCGGAGGATTAACGGGAAGATTGCCAATTTCAAATTCTCCGGGAAGGAATAATTTATCATTCTGCCATTGAGCAGAAGTATCGCACCATAACCGCCAGCCGTTATCCGGAAGATTAATTATTTCCTGTGCTCTTAATGAAATTCCCAAAAGAATAAATGAGATAAAAATAACAGAAGCAAAAAATTTCTTCTCATTTTCATAAATAAAGCTTATTTCAAATTTTCCCGGATTTCCTTTTCCCATTTTCCATTTCTCAGTTTCCATTATATTACTCCTCCGTTATAATATTTACTTCTTTCCAGTTACCATCTTTGTTTATGCAGATGGTTTTTATCTCATAGGGTTTAAATGTAAGATTAAATTTTATCGCTGGTAATTTCATTTCTATCCCGTCATTACTAATCTGATTTAAGGAATTCTGTAATCTTAAAATAAGAGCTTCGTTCTCAAAAGATTTTTTTGCTGTTAATACTTGAACAGCCGGGTTAGAAACGCTGACAAGATTTTCTTCCAATGCAGCTTTACCAACAGGCAGATGCGAATAAGCAACTGGCGGAGCAGAAACAAACTCTGCTAATCCAGCTAATGAATTCATCACCTCATCTGTCGCGCCGGCTTTAATTATCAGGTGAATATCGTGTACACCAATATCGCTGAATTTTCTATACGGGAACTCTTCAATTTTAAATCCCTGTTCGTGGCAATATGCTGCGCTTCGAAGAATTGAAAGCTTAATCTCACCATTTTTAAAATCATATCCGTGCTGCCCATTATGAACAACAGCTAAGCCTATATTTTCATTATTCAATTTTCCACCAACCATAAGCCATCTACCATTCACCTGCTCATCTCCGTCAGCTATTCTTTCAATTGCACCACCCGGAACTTCGCATAAAATTTTTTCATTCTCAAAAATAGTGGGTACAGACAGCTTCAGTCTTTTTCTCTCTTCATTCCAATGAACTCTTATCCTGAATTCAAGTATATCTATTTCGGCATAACCAATTACGTGAATAACAATTTTACTTTTATTGAATTCAAGGATTGACTCTGTGATAGTTCTAACCGGACCTTTCTCAATAACTCTAAAGCTATCCGGAACAAGAGAAAATCTTCCCGCCTCCGAGTGATAACCATTAAAGTTTGTTCCCCATGAATCCGCTTCATCATCTACTACAATTGGTTCAAACAAATTTCCAATAAGAAGATTATTTTGATTAATTATTATTCTGTTAACCAATCCTTTTATTTTATCAAACGTATATGTCAGCTTCGGTTTTACTTCCTGCGGATTAACTTCTCCCTGTACCGCTTCAATTTTAAAATTCTTTATTCCGATTGAAGGAAGTTTTGTAACAAATGAAATTTTTCTTCGCCAGTCGTTAAAGGGCAGCAATGCTTCCGGCTGTTCTTCCTGGCAGATAACTTCATTTCCATTCAGGTCGGTCAATTTCAAATGCCATTTGCCTTCCCATTTAGGTCGATACGAAATCATGCACTCGGCTTCAACCGGAACATTGGCGAGTGAAGCATTTGAATTCATAACAGTAAGAGGCAAATAGAGATCCTGGTAATCATCACCATTAAATGAAACTGCTGATTTCAGATTTATTCTTTTCAACTCTTCAGAAATCTTTCCGTATAAATTCAGTGCATCGTTTTCAGCCGGTTCTATACAGGTTCCGGGAAGAATATCATGAAAATTATTAAAGATATGATCCCGCCAGAGTTCTTCAAATCTCTCATTTGGATAATTATGATTCCCAATCCACCATGCAGCTGTTGCTAATTTTTCAGCCTGTAATAACCGTGCAAGGTCTTTGTTCGCTCCGCGCTTTACTCTTGATAATGATGTATAACAGCCGGTAAATATTTTCTGCAGATCGCCTTCCACAACAGGAGCATAATTCGCCAAAGGAAGAATTGCCTCAAAAAACTTTTCCGTTGTTGAATGAATTATCTCAACCCTGTTTTCGTGTTCTTTAAAATTATTTATCTTCTTCAGATCTTCTCTGGTTGCGCCGCCGCCGTGGTC
>CAZIDB010000014.1:0-34999 GCA_964537965.1 uncultured Melioribacter sp.
TACTTTTTGCAGAAGATAGTGAGAATGATAAGAAACCGGAAATGTTAAACGTAAAAACCACTTCCGGTTTAACTAGTACTGATACCAATCTGCACCAGGAAAATATTAAGGAAGCAAAAAACATTTCGGATTCAGACAAGCCTGGTTTTTCAACTTCAAAAGATGAATATGGAAATGAAAGTGAAAATAGTGCAGGCAATAAAAAACAATCAGGCGAGCATAATGTTTTTGCAAAAGAAATGTCTTCGGTAAAAAGCACCGCACCGGAGCCGACTGTTACATATGATATAACAAAAAATGTAAAATACTCCGAGGTTGTTAAAGAGATATCAAAGTTTATACTTAAGAAGGAAAAAAGTTCTGTCACTTTAAACCTTGAACCGGAATCCTTCGGCAAAGTAAAGGTGAGACTTGATATTGTTGAGAACAACGCAAAAGTAGTTGTTGAAGTTGAAAATGAAGTTGTCAAGAAGATGATTGAGAACAACGTCTCGCAGCTATTCCAGTCGCTTAATCAGAATGGTTTGGCTCTTTCATCTCTGCAGGTATCAACTTCCGGCAGCGAATCAAAGCAGGCCAAAAATCAAAGCAGCAATAAAAAGAAATTTAACCTTGAAAACGAAACAACCGCAACTATTGAGGACAAAACCAAAATTAAAAGCTTCGGTTATAACACTTATGAATTTTTAGCTTAGGAGATTTAAATGGTTAATTCAGTAAATAACAACAGCCTTTCAAATGCGGTTTCTTCCGCAACATCAAACGCCTCATTGGATAAGAATGCTTTTCTAAGGCTTATGATTGAACAGCTAAAATCCCAGGACCCGTTAAATCCGACAGACAGCACACAGTTTACATCTCAGTTAGCGCAGTTCAGTTCACTTGAGCAGTTATCAAATATTAATGAATCGCTTCAGAATTCAATCAATGCAAATCTTCAGCTAACGCAGTCAATTAATAATACGCTCGCTCCTTCGCTAATAAACAAATCGATTAAGCTTGACCAGAATACAATTAAATACTCAGGTCAGTCAAATGTAAATCTCGGTTATGAATTACCGAGCAGTGCAGGATCTGTAACAATTAATATCTATGATAAATACGGCAACATAGTAAAAACAATTAATGATGCAGAAAATAGTTCGGGAGACCATAAACTTTCCTGGGACTTTACCGATAATAATGGTAGTACTGTTTCTTCTGGTACTTATATTTTTAAAGTTACTGCTACAGATTTGAATGGTGAAGATATAACAGCAAACGCTTTCATATACGGTCAAATTGAAGCGGTAAGATACACGGACAACGGTACAAAATTAATTGTTGATGGTTTTGAATATGATTTATCTGATGTTTCTGAAATAGTAAACCAATCAGATGGAGGAAAATAATGGCTGAAGTAAACGGGATTAAAGTTCCGTTCGTTCCCCTGGTGCAAAATGAAGATTTTGCTCCCGGTAAAATAAAAGGCAACGGAAGAAGCTTTGATTCCATATTCAAGACGGAGCTTGATAAAATCAAGTTCTCGAACCACGCCACCAAAAGGCTTGAAGACAGGAATATCGAGCTTGATGATGTTACCCTGAATAAACTTCAATCAGCCGTGGAAAAAGCCGAGGCTAAAGGTTCAAAAGATTCTCTTGTAATGCTAGATGAGACTGCTTTTATTGTAAATATACCCAATAGGACAGTAATCACTGCATTAAACAAAAACGATAGTAAAGAAAATGTCTATACGAATATAGACAGTGTAGTGTTCGCATAACAAATTTTAATTAACAATATAAGAGCGGGACCTTTTGAGGACGCTCTTGACCCGGCCGACTGACTGACGCCGGATCAACAACAAAATAAAACCTTAGGAGGTTATTATGTCACTTCTTAATTCCATGTTCGCTGGCGTTTCCGGTTTACGTAACCATCAAACCATGTTAGATCTTATCGGTAACAACATTGCAAATGTTAACTCTATCGGTTTCAAAGGTTCAAGAGTTACATTCAGTGATACATTCAATCAATTCGTTAGATACGGTACAAATCCATCAACAACAACCGGTGGTACAAATACTTACCAGGTTGGTCTTGGTATGAAAGTCAGCTCTATTGACAGGGACTGGAGCCAGGGCACTTTTGAAACAAGCGGTATTGTAACTGATCTGGCTTTACAGGGCGACGGATTATTTGTTCTTGAAAGTAACGGACAAACCTTTTACTCAAGAGCCGGAGCTTTTTCATTTGATGCAGACGGTAAATTAGTTAATTCAGACGGTGCAATTGTTCAGGGTAAAGTAGCTACAATCGACGGTGTTATTCCTCCTGGAAACCATCTTGAAGATGTACTTATTGATCCTAATCTTAAGTTACCTGCAGTTGCAACACAAAATACAACCTGGGGCGGTAATTTAAGCAGCTCATCTACAATTACAAGATCAGAAATTTATCAGCAATCAGGTAATATCAACTCTGCAATGCTGGTTGGTGATACAGTTGTAGAGTATAATACGGTTTATGATGACAGCGGTAGAGAATATACCTTGACTTCTACTTACGAGAAAACTGCTGCTAATACTTATGATATGACATATGATGTAACTGATAGTACAGGTGCTTCAATATATACAACGCCTCCGACAGCAGTTGAAATGATTTTTGACGGTACAACCGGAGCTTTATTAACAATGGATGGCGCTGCTCCTGATGTAATCAGTATTGAAGATTCTGTCTTAGGCATTAATTTTGATTTTGATCCTATTGAAGTAACCCAAACTGATGGCGCCAAAACTTTAAGCTCAAGCGTTGATAATAACAGGGAAGCAAACATTGTAACCGGTACTTTAACAATATTTGATTCTTTGGGGAACTCTCATACATTATCTCTAAAATTTACAAAGACATCAGACAATGAATGGAACTGGGGTGCAAGCGTACCTTCTGAAAGCGGGACATTAAGTCAGAATTCAGGTACAATTTCTTTCAACACAGACGGTTCTATAAAGAGCATTTCACCAAATCCTCCGATACTAATTTTCAATCCGGAATCTGGTGCAAGTCAGCAGAATATTACATTGGATTTTGGTGAAAACTTCAGCGGTATTTCACAGACCTCATCTGAATCAGTTGTATCAGCATTATCACAGGATGGTTCTGCAGCAGCTACTTTAACAGATGTAAGTATTGATCAGTACGGGTACATTGTAGGTGTTTTCTCAAACGGTTACTCAAGAAACCTTGCACAGATAATGCTTGCAAGCTTTCCGAACCTTGGCGGTTTAGCAAGTGTAGGAGATAACTTATATACAGTTAGTGCAAACTCAGGTAATCCTTTAATTGGAGAAGCCGGTGAAGAAACAGGAACCACCCTGCAGTCCGGTGCATTGGAACAATCAAACGTTGACTTATCCGAAGAGATGACAAGAATGATTGTAGCACAGCGCGGCTTCCAGGCAAACGCAAGAACTGTTACGGTATCAGACACCCTCTTACAAGAAATAACCAACTTAGTTAGATAATGGGTAACCAAAGATAAATTTAGATAACCAAAGGGATACAATTAGTTGTATCCCTTTTTTTATATTTCCACACCTGCGCAATATTAGCCAGCGTATTCTTTTCATCCTTCATTTCAATCTATAAAACAATAAAAAAACTGCATTTGTGGTTTAATACTTAATGGCACATTCGTTGCCTTTTATCACGAAAGTAAAAACGGATTATAGTGTGATGGAAGAAAAAATTGAAGGGTCAAACGTGGAAAGCAAAGCCGGTTCAGCTAAAAAATCCGGCATAAATCCCAAAGTTTTTATTATTGGTTTACCGTTATTTATTGTTCAGCTTGTTGTTGTTTACTTTATAACCGCTAACATTCTGATGAACAAACATAATTCTAACCAGGTTTCTGCTGCTGAAAATACAGGCACAGAAGAAAACAAGGGAGAAAACAAATCAGAAGCCCCAAAAGAATCATTCGGCAAGTTTATTTATACGATGGAGGATGTAATTGTTAATCCAACCGGAACATCCGGCCAGCGTTTAATGCTTGCATCCGTAAACATTGATGTTGTTAGTGATGAACAACTGAAATTTTTAAAAGAGAGAGAGCCGATTGTAAAAGATCTTATTATCTCAACCATTTCAAGTAAAACAATTGTCCAGCTTGGACAGATTGGTTTTAAGGATTCGCTTAAGGTTGAACTTTCCGGCAGTATTAAAAGCAAATTTCCAAGCGTTAAAATAAACGATATTTATTTCAGTAAATATATAATGCAATAATATGGCTGAACTACTATCACAACAAGAAATAGATGCCCTTCTTAATACCGTCAAAGCCGGTACGGAAAAACCGGGTCAGACTGAATTAGAGAAAAATGTTTTACCTTATGACTTCAGACTGCCGAACAGAATTTCCAAAAACCAGCTTAGAACATTAAGAAATATTCACGAGACGTTTAGCGAAAGTATTACATCTTTCCTTATGTCTAAACTTCAAACAATAATTAACATAAATATTATTTCCGTGGATCAGATTTATTATTCGGAATATGTGCTGTCGGTTTCAAATCCTGCCTGTTTATATACTTATGATTTGCACGGCTCTGATGTTAAAGGAATTCTGGAAATAAGTCCTGAATTGGCATTAACGCTTGTTGACAGACTGCTTGGCGGTAACGGACGCGGTGATGTGAAAGCTAAACTTATTACTCCGATAGAACAGCGCGTTCTTTATATCTTTGTTGAAAAGGTAATGACAGAATTAAATAAAGCCTGGCAGATTATAGGCGATTATGAATTTGTAGTTGAACGGTTTGAATCCGATATCGACTTTGCGCAGATAACTTCCCAGAGTGAAAGTATTCTGCTCTTCAGTTTTGAAATAATGATAGGTGAAAATTCTTACCTGATGAACCTTTGTTTTGCGACTTATGCATTCGATACAATCCTGTCAAAAATAAACAGCCAGAGTATTTCAACAATAAGGCCGGTAAAGTACCAGGGCACTTCTTCCAAGGCAATTCTAATTGATCATATTAAAAAAACTGATTTAGTACTTAAAGTGGAGTTTGGTAAATCCCTGATATCATTCAAAGAACTTTTTTCATTAAATACCGGAGACGTTATTCTGGTTGATAAAAAAGTCGGTGATGAGTTGACTGTATCTATTTCAGATAAACCTACATTTATGGGGTTACCCGGAATTGTCGGTGGACATAAAGCAATAAAAATTACAAGACGTATTGAAAACGAGGAGAATTAATAATGGATAATCAACAATCATCTTTAAATGGTGAAGGTTTCCCGGGGATGTCTAATATCGATGCCAGAAAAGCTGAATTTACATCACTTGATGAATCAACAAGAAAAAGCTATTTCTCAGATGAAAAACTTGAGTTTTTGAAAGACGTTAACCTGAATGTGTACATTGAACTTGGCCGAACAAAAATGCAGATAAAAGACATAATCGAACTTGAAAGAGGTTACGTAATTGAACTTGATAAACTTGCGAGCGAACCGGTTGATGTTTTTGTGAACAACAAAAAAATTGCTGAAGGTGAAGTCGTGGTTATCGATAAGCATTTCGGCATAAGAATAACGAACCTTGTTGATTCTGCTGAAAGATTAAAAGGACTTTAATATGAACCTGTGGGATATTGTTAAAATCTTCCTCGTTTTGTTACTGCTTGCAGGTTTGCTTTATGCAATGCTTTACCTGTTAAAAAAATACGTCTATGCATCCGAAGGAAAGAATCCGAAATTACTTAACATAAAAGTATTATCCACCCAGCTTATAATGCCTAAAAAGTTTATAAGCGTGGTAAAGATAATGGATAAGGTTTATGTGCTTGGCGTAAGTGATCAGTCAATTTCCCTTGTAGATAAACTGAACAAGGATGAAATCAACCTGAAAGATATTGAAGAAGCCTCTGCGGTTAATTTCTTGGACTACTTTAAAAAAGGATTGAACAAGAAATGAAAAAATTCTTACTTATACTTTTTACCGTATCCGCATTAATTATTTTTGCAGATAATGCCTTTGCACAGCAACAACAGACTACTATTCCCTTACCTAAAATCGGTATTGATGTTGGCTCGTCGGATAGCCCGAAAGATATTTCCGTTACACTTCAGCTTTTACTTTTGCTTACGGTTCTTTCTCTTGCTCCTTCAATAATGATTATGACAACTTCCTTCCTCAGGTTAATAATTGTATTCCAGTTTCTTAAGAATGCAATGGGTACACAGCAGATGCCGCCGAACCAATTGCTTGCAGGTATGGCTTTATTTATTACGCTTTTTATAATGGCACCAACATGGAATAAAGTTAATGACGAAGCGCTTAAACCGTATATGGACGGGAAAATAACAATGGATTCTGCTTATAACAAAGGGATAAATCCTATCCGCGAGTTTATGTTTAAAAATGTAAGAGATGAAGACCTTGAGCTTTTTGTCAGCCTTTCCAATATGCCGAAGCCTGATTCCAGAAATGATTTACCGACTTACGTTTTAATTCCTGCTTTTGTTATAAGCGAATTAAGAGCCGGATTTATTATAGGATTTTTCCTTTTCATTCCTTTCCTTGTTGTGGATATGGTTGTTTCAAGTGTGCTTATGTCCATGGGTATGATGATGCTGCCGCCGATGCTTGTCTCGCTTCCGTTTAAAGTCCTCCTGTTTGTACTTGTTGACGGATGGAATTTAATTGTTGGTTCACTTGTAAGGAGTTTTAACGTATGACGATTGAAGTAATCTCAAGTCTTCTAAGCGACGTATTTTTTACAACACTGCTTATTCTTCTGCCGATACTTGGAGCTTCTCTGATTGTCGGTATAATAATTTCAATTTTCCAGGCGGCCACTTCAATCCAGGAAATGACATTAACTTTTGTACCGAAAATTATTGTTACTGCAATAGTTATAATTCTGCTGCTTCCGTTTATTGCTGATCAGTTGATTTCTCTTACGATAAGATTTTTTAATATGTTCGGCACCTTTATAAAATGAATATTTTAGTAAACGATTTTATAATAGTGCTGCTTGTTTTTTTAAGGATAGTTCCTGTTTTCTTTATAGCGCCTTTTTTTAACAGTACGTCACTTCCCGCAATTTCTAAAATATTCCTTGCGCTTGTAATCTCTTACATTGTCTTTTTTTCCATTAAAGGATTTACGTTCGATGTTGATAAGGGATTATTAATGCTTGCTATAATCGGAATAAAAGAACTTATAACGGGAATGATAATAGCCTTTTCAATAAATTTTATTTTTTACGGCGTCTCCTTTGCCGGAATGCTTATAGGATTTGATATTGGTTTATCAATGGCTTCGGCTTTTGATCCCACACTTGAAATGGAAAGCAATATCATCGGACAGATATTTAATTTTGTCGCGGTGTTAATTCTTTTAACCATAAATGGTCATCACTACATAATTAGGGCGGTAAGTTATTCATTCAACATTATCCCGATTGGTACGTATTCTATAAATAAAAATGTGTTACAGTTATTGGTAAATTATTCTGCCGGTGTGTTTGTGCTGGCCATTAAAATAGCTGCGCCAATAATGATCTCGTTCTTCCTGATACATATTTCTGCAGGATTGATTGCAAGAATAATCCCGCAGATGCAGGTGTTCTTTGTAATTCAACCGCTTCAGATCGGAATAGGATTAGCGCTTCTTGCAGCGGCAACACCTGTTATAATTTATTTGCTGAGAACTATGTTAGCTAATTTTGAAAATCTTTTGTTCGATTTAATAAAGGCAATGGGAACGTAATGGCAGAAGTAGATGGACAGGAAAAAACCGAACAACCGTCCGAGAAAAAAATAAAGGAAACACGGGAAAAAGGTTCTGTTGCCAAAAGTATGGAAATAAATTCCTTCGCTATTTTTCTTGCAGGAACAACGGCTGTTTATGTCACAAAAGGAATGATAGGAAACAGCATATCGGAATTTGCAATTACAATTTTCAGTTCATTAAACTCATTAACAATTACTTCGGATTCGCTTAGTGAGTATGCATTAAAGGGAATCCTGTTTTTCTTCTCGGTATTGGCACCCATTCTTATTGTGCTTGTAATTGTTTCTCTTGCAGCAAGCATTGGGCAGGTTGGTTTTAAGTTCTCACTAAAACCTATGGCTCCAAAATTCACAAGGATGAACCCGTTAACCGGCATTAAAAATAAATTTTTCAGCAGTCATTCTTTTATAGAAGTCTTTAAAGCTTTGATTAAGCTTACAATTGTCGGATTGTTTGCGTACTGGATTCTGCAGGATATTATTGATGAAACAGTAAGCCTTGCTGGGTTAACTATTGCGGAATTATTTTCATATATGATTGAAACGGCATTCAGACTAATCTGGAAGATAACGCTTGTCTATATGATATTTGCCGGAATAGATTTCGGTTACCAGAAGTACAAGCACAAACAAGAAATTATGATGACGAAACAGGAACAGAAAGAGGAGATGAGAAATTCCGAGGGAGATCCGTTTGTTAAAAGTAAAATTAAAAGCAAGCAAATGATGATGGCCCGCAGCAGGATGATGCAGGATGTTCCCAAAGCTGATGTTGTTATTACAAACCCTACTCACTTTGCTGTTGCGCTAAAATATAATGCCGGAAGCAAATATGCCCCTAAAGTTCTTGCTAAAGGAGCAGATGCCGTTGCCCAGAGGATCAAACAGATTGCAAAGGAACATGGCGTTCCGCTGCACGAAGATGTTGAACTTGCAAGAGCATTATTTAAAAGTTGTGAAGTGGGAGACGAAATTCCTGCTAACTTATTTAAAGCTGTTGCTCAGGTGCTGGCTTATATCTTTAACTTAAGAAACAGCAGGAAAAAGAAGAGCATAGTGTAGTATGAAGAATTTATTAAGACATACGGATATCATTCTTGCTTTCGCAATAATTTTTATTCTGGCGTTAATGGTTATTCCTTTGCCGCCGTTTCTATTAGACTTTTTCCTTGCCTTAAATATTTCGGCCGCGGTTCTTATACTGATCGTGTCTTTATATATTCAATCACCGCTGGAAATTTCTGTTTTCCCCGGATTGCTTCTAATGCTCACATTGTTAAGATTGTCATTGAATATCAGTTCGACAAGGTTAATTCTTATTGACGGATATGCAGGTAAAGTAATTGAAACCTTCGGGCAGTTTGTAGTTAGCGGCAGTTATATTGTTGGATTTATAATTTTCATCATCCTCGTAATTATTCAGTTTATTGTTATCGTTAAAGGTTCCGGCAGAATTTCTGAAGTTGCCGCACGTTTTACTCTTGATGGTATGCCGGGTAAGCAGATGGCAATTGATGCAGACCTTAATGCAGGCATTATAAATGAAAGTGAAGCAAGAACAAGAAGAGAAAAAATAAGCCGGGAAGCAGAATTTTTTGGGGCGATGGACGGTGCGAGCAAGTTTGTAAAAGGAGATGCGATTGCGGGATTACTTATCAACGTAATAAATATTGTTGGTGGAATTATAATTGGTGTCGCCCAGAAAGGGATGTCAATTACAGATGCTCTTCAAACTTATACAATACTAACAATCGGTGATGGTCTCGTAACACAGATACCCGCACTTCTTATAGCTACATCTGCCGGTATGGTTGTAACAAGAAGCGGCGGCGGAGATATGCTTGATCTCCAGATGAAAAGCCAGTTGTTCTCCAATCCAAGAGTACTTGGTACTGTTTCAAGTGCGGTGGGTTTATTCTCAATTGTACCTGGCATGCCTACAATTCCGTTTTTGTTGCTTTCCATAATATTAGGTTCCGTTGCTTACTTCGTGAAGAAAAATAAAAAAGCTCAGGCGGCTGTTGAAAAAATTCCTGATGCCGTACAGGTTGAACCGGTTGAAGAAAAAGTAGAAGAATATCTGCAGGTAGATCCGATTGAAATTGAAATTGGTTACGGGTTAATTGCACTTGTAGATGAATCCCAGGGTGGAAACCTTTTCCAGAAAATTTCTGCAACACGTAAATTTATTGCACTTGAATATGGTGTGCTTGTTCCTCCTGTAAGAGTAAGAGATAATCTACAACTTAGCCCGAACGAATATATCATAAAAATAAAAGGTAATATTGCAGCAGGATACCAGATCTATTCAGATAGATCACTTGCAATGAATCCCGGTAATGTTACAGAGCAGTTAAGCGGCATACCTACTGAAGACCCTGCATTCAATATGCCCGCATTCTGGATTACGACACAGGAAAAGGACAGGGCCGAATTGCTTGGATTTACTGTTGTTGACAGCATCTCCGTCTTGTCAACTCATTTACAGGAAACAATCAAAAAGAATTTTGATAAAATACTCGGCAGACAATCGGTTAAGACTTTGCTTGAAAACCTGAAGAAAGAATATCCCGCAGTAATTGAAGATATCAATCCTGAAGTTCTTCCTCTTGGCGTTATTCAGAAAGTTTTGCAGAACCTGCTTAAAGAATTAATTCCGATTAAAGACCTTGTGCAGATACTTGAATCCCTGACCGATTATTCAAAGATTACAAAGAATGTTGATGTATTAACCGAGTATGTCCGTCATTCACTTGGAGATACGATTGCAAATCTTTACCGCGACGGCAATGGTGTTATTCATGCGGTTACTCTTGGTGATGATTTTGAAAGACAAATTACTAATGCATTGCAAAAACAAAAAGAATCAATCCAGACGCTTGGCTTAAGTCCGGATAGCCTGGTTGTTCTAAATAATAATATGAAATCGTTTATTACTAAATTCAGAAGTATGGGATATGTACCTATTATTGTTACTGCTGCCACAATAAGACCGTACTTATTCAGATTACTCAATACAAGTTTCCCGGAATTAATCGTTCTGTCTTATACGGAATTACCGGCAAATGTTGAAATTGAATTTCTTGGCAGGATAGAGGTGTAAAATGCAGATTAAAAAGTATCTTGCTTCAACCTTAAAAGAAGCATTGGATCAATTAAAGAAAGAACTTGGTGAAGAAGCAGTTGTGTTAAGTACCAGAGTCGTAAATTTGGACGATGACCATGGCGGTAAAAAACAATATGAAGTAATTGCCGGAGTGGAAACTAAGGGTAACAATAAAAGTGAGAAACCAAGACTTGTAGATAGAATTATCGGAGACGATGAAAGTCATTCCGAAAAAGAAATACAAAAGCTTCAGGAAAAAGTTTTTCCCGCACTTCACTCTGAAAAGAAACAAGCTGTTAAAGAGCCGGAAAAGAAAAAAGCAAATCACATTACACCGGCAAGATTAAAAAAGTTAAAAGAAGATCTTTTGATAAAAGAAGTTTTTCCTTCGCTTGCAAATAAAATTGTTGATCATCTTTCTTCCCAGGCTGATTTTATTGGAAACGGTAATTTTGAAGATCATGTTGTTTCTTCAATTGCATCTTTAATTCGTACTTCCGATTTCGAAATTAAAAGAAAAAAATCTCCGAAGATTGTTGCTCTTGTAGGACCAACCGGAGTTGGTAAAACAACGTGCATCGCTAAGCTGGCTGTTATCTCCAAGATTTTTCATAAGCTGGATATAGGGATAATCTCTCTTGATACTTTTCGTCTTGGCGCTATCGACCAGTTAAAAATATTTTCTGAAATAAGCAATGTTGATTTTCTTGTGGGTTATGAAGCGGCTGATGTTCCCAAACTTATTAATAAGTTTAAGAAGAAAGATTTGATTTTCATTGATACCGCAGGCAGAAGCCAGAATAACGCAACTTCATTAAAGGAAATAAAAAAATCACTTTCGCTTGTTCATCTTGATGAGCTTTTCCTTGTTTTAAGTTCTACTAATTCAACAAGAAACCTGCTGGATGTAATTAAGAAATTCAACGATTTTAATTTTACCGGGTTAATCTTTACCAAGCTTGATGAAGCGGCGGTTTACGGTAACCTACTTAATGTAACCGGTAAGGTGGATATTCCAATTAAATTTTTAACAAACGGCCAGGTTATACCGGATGATATTATTGCTGCCGACCCGCAGTACATTGCTAAAATTATTCATAACGGAAATACCGGTTGATGTTAGGCCAGGCTAAAAGATTATATGAATTGCAGAATTTAATGTTGAACAATAGTTCTGCAAGGAATGATGTTCCGGTAATAACATTTACTTCTGGTAAAGGCGGAACCGGGAAATCCTTTGTCTGTCTTAACCTTGCGTATCTTTTGTCATTAAATTATTACAAAGTGCTTGTTGTTGATTTTGATCTTAACTTTGCAAACCTGCACACACTTGTAAATGTAATTCCTCAAAAAACGTATTATGATTATCTTAATTCGGGTGCTGATGTAAAAGAACTTATAACAAATTACAATTCCAACCTTGATTTTTTATTTGGCTTTTCCGGCAAAGATGAAGATGCTGTTGATCCTGTTTTAATAAGGAATCTTATAAAGGAAATAAAATCACTTGCCGGTAATTATGATTTTATCCTTTTTGATACTTCATCCGGCGGAAGTGATCTGTCACTTGAGATTCTTGCTGCTTCTACACAGGTTATTGTAATTACTAATCCGGAACCTACTTCTGTACTTGATTCCTATGCAATTATAAAACTGCTCTCAGAGAAAAACGACAATATTAATCTGCAGGTAATTGTTAATAAAGTTCTTAGAAAAGAAGATGCAGATTATGCCTTTAATAATCTTAATATTGCCCTGCAGCATTTCCTTAAAAAACAGGTGAACTACTTTGGTTTTATTCCGTTTGACATGGAAGTAATGAGTGCTACATTTAATCAAACAATTTTTGTTGAACAAAAGCCCGCCCTGGAAACTTCACGATGTTTCGTCCAGCTTTCACAAAAGCTAACTAAAATTAAGCAGGTGGCTAATATAAACCATCCCTAAAAATCTGCCGGACAAACAAGTCACTTTTCAAAATAAAATCGAAGCTTTTCTAACTTAAATCACCGGATATCAGTGGTATAGTGTTTGAGTTCTACACGGTAGGAGGCTACATGTACAAAATAGTTTTAGAAATCGGGCTCTTAATATTTTTTCTCTCTATAGTGATTTTTTTACAGCAGGGAATACTGCTTGAGACGGCATTATTCAGATCTGTTGTTGTGTTCATGGCCTTCACAATAATGTTCACTGTAATAATGATAATTTTTATTCGTGCTATAAATAAAAGCTCCTTTAAAAAAGAAAAATTAACAAATCAAAATTAGGCGATAGATATGGATAATAATGAATTATGGGCAACCTACAAAAGTAATCCTTCTACGGATTTAAAAAAGCAAATTGTATTAAGGTATTCCAACTTAGTACACTATGTTATTCAGCATTCACGCTTCCCCCGGCCTAATGTAATAGAAGATAAAGACTTCTATCAGTTTGGCGTAGAGGGGTTGTATGAAGCCATAGACAAATTTGACCCGAACTACGGGACGAAATTTGAAACCTACGCAATCCCGCGTATCAAAGGGAAAATAATTGATGAAATCAGGAAGCTACAGATAAAACCGCGTTCAGAATCTTCCGATGAAGTGAGATATGTAAATGTTTCTTTGAATGATGAGCTCGTTTCTGAAGAAGGTTTTACATTGTATGAAACTTTGCCATCTGACGCTAAAACTCCTGCAGAAATTATGGATAAAAGTGAGGAGAAAAAAATGCTTCTGGAAGCATTGAAAAAATTAAATGAACGCGACCGTTTGCTGCTTACTCTTTACTATTACGAAAACCTTAATTACCAGGAAATTGCACAGGTGCTGAATATCTCTATTTCCCGTGTATCCCAGGTTCACACAAAAATATTAGGCAAATTAAAAAGTGAATTGAAAGTACAGTATGCTTGATCAACAAATTAAAAAAGAAAAGACAAAGAATATATTATCAAAGATTTATAATCTGCCTGCTTTGCCTTTTATTATAGAAGAAGTAAACTCGATTATTGAAAATCCTAAATCAAGCGCAGCCCAGCTAAGCCAGGTAATTTCAAAGGATCCGGCATTGTCTATTAAATTATTATCCGTAGCTAATTCGCCGCTCTACGGTTTCCCCCGCAGAGTATCTACAATCGACTTTGCCATTATTATTCTTGGCTTCAACCACATAAGAAATATTACCGTTGCTTTTTCAATAATGGAGTCCTTCAACAATTTCAAAAATCTTAATTTCGATCATAAAAAATTCTGGATACATTCCTTAATGACCGCTACTGCGGCAAAAAGAATCTCTTCCGATTTGGGTTTCAGGTTTGGCGGAGAAGCTTTTACTGCTGGTTTGCTTCATGATCTGGGAATTCCGGTTATATGCAAATATTTCCCGCGTGAATTTAAACAGATCAATGAAATGGTTGAGAACCTTACAATTACTTATGAGGAAGCCGAATTAAAAGTGCTTGGTGTTACTCATAAAGAAATAGGCAACTATTTAATTGAAAAGTGGAATCTTCCGCAATTTCTTGCTGACGTTATCCTTAATCACCACCAGCCTTCGGATGCAGAAGAGAATGCAACTATAACCGCACTTGTTCATCTTGCAGATTATATGACGCAATTTTTACAGTTCGGTGAGTTTGAGTGGGATAATCATTTCAAGTTAGACAACAACATTCTTGGTATTCTTAATCTTGGTGATGAAAAATATCTCGAGAATTTTATTCTAAGTTATAAAGAACTATTTCAGAATCAATTAGAGTCAATAATCTTTTAAAGGTAAATTATGGAAACAGTAGAGTTTTTAGAGAAAAGAAGAAAAACCGAAAAGATACTTGAGAATATTTATTCCTTACCGGTCATTTCGGAAGTTATGTATCATACCGCTAAATTGCTGGATGACCCCGCAACATCAACCACTAAGTTATCTAAGATGATAGGGCAGGACCAGGGTCTTGCTACCAAGATTCTTTCAATTGCAAACTCTCCGCTTTACGGTTTACCAAGAAAAGTTGCCACAATTGATTTTGCAATTCTTGTTATAGGTTACCAGGATATTAAAAACATTCTAATCAGTCTTTCAATGATGGAAGCGTTCAAAATTAAGAACGATGAAAATCTTAATTATCACGATCTGTGGGTTCATTCATTTCTTACAGGAACACTTGCAAGAAGAATTTCTCTTGATATGGGTTATAACTTTGGTGGCGAAACTTTTGTTGCCGGCTTAATACACGATATGGGAATTTCCGTTATACATAAATATTTCCATTCATCTTATCTCAAAATTATAAGCCACATAAAGACCGGCGAGAAAAGTTTTCTTGAAGCTGAATTTGAAGAACTTGGACTTACGCATCAGGAGATTGCAAAATTCCTTGCAGAGAAATGGAATCTTCCACCAGCATTAACAGACGCCGTTTTATTCCACCATAACCCGGGCAAAGCTTTTATAAACAATGAAATTGTTTCCGTTATACATATGGCAGATTATGCAATAAACTACTTTGATATAAAACAGTTTTATTGGGAAAAACCAATCAGGTACGATGAATCAATTATTGATATACTGAGATTTAAAGATGCGGATCATATGCACAGTTATTTAGACGGGTACAAGGAAGCTACTAAAGAAGAAATTAAATTAGTCAGATTTTAATGAAAGTTATTAAAGAAAATAGTTCGGATTATCTTCCGTTCAATAAAATGTTAGAGGAACTCTCCGGTAATTATGCTGTTCCAAAGATACATCATAGAGCTTTGCAGCATTCAAAGCATGGTAAAGCAGATGTAAGTTATTTTGAAAAGTATAATTATATCTTCAGTGTTATCTCAATGTTTGAAAGAGATACCGCAAACCTTTCGGATCATAAAAAAATATTTTTGGCTTTGCAGCAATCGCTTAAAAAGATTTTACCCTCCAAGGAAGCAAGCCTTTTATTCTTCGATCAGAATTACTCTGCTCTTTTACCAATAGATAAAAGCCTTTCTGTTCAGCTTGATAACACGATTAACAGTTATTACAAAGAAGGAATTCTGAATATTGTTTTCGATTCAAGAATGACTACAATCCTTCCACTGTTAAGCAGTTATGAATCCGACGGACCAAAGTATAATGTTTTAATAATTCCTTTGTATGAAGAAGTAAAAAGACGCGGCTTGCTTGCTTTACTTACAACATCAAAGGAAGAAAATATTTCCGAGTTCGATAAAAAACTTGCCGAATCTCTGGTTTACCTTGCAATTGCGAAAATTGATAAATGCATGCTTACAAAAAAAGTTAACAGCCTTTACGAAGATCTTAGAACTTACCAGGCAAAACTGAATAATGAATACAGAATGACTGCAGTCGGTGGAATGACAGAGGGAATTGTTTCAGATATACTCTCACCGCTTCAGGTTATAATGAGCCAGATAGATCTTATGGTTCCTGAGATAAAGGATAATTTTGAAGTTGATTTACTCAAAGCCCAGATTGAAAAAATCAACCAGACTGTTAACCGTCTTGTAAAATTTGCAAACAACAATCCGGCGGAAATTAAAGTTGAGCCGTGTGATCTTAACAAAGTAATTACCGATTTCTTCCAGATAATTAAATCAACCTTGGAAAATAACAGGATTGAATTTGTGCTTGATTTGCAGAATGATCTGCCCGCTATTTTAAGCAATCCTAATCATATAAATCAGATTCTATCAAATCTTTTTGGAATAATAAAAATAAAAAGCGCCGGCGAGGCAGCAATTATTATTCAGACGAAAGCAGAATCGGATTCAATTTTAATGAAAGTTATAAGTTCTGCAATTTTACAAAATAAAGACAACAAAGAAAGTGATCCTGCAATTAAACTGAATCTGAAAGTAATTAATGACATAATGGAAAAACATGAGGGTAAAGTAACGGTCGTTACTTCTGCAATAGGTAGTACGGTTGTTACCTTTAATTTTCCATTAAGGAGAAAAATAAGAAAATGAAATCCGGTTATTTAAGAAATTCTTTTTTTACGGTTATTCTTATGAACGCTGTAACAGCAGCCCAGGCTCAGACAGAACCCACTCAGGGAACAATTAACTTCCTTGGTTTTCAGTTTAACACAATAACTGAATTGGTCTTTTGCTTGTCTGCACTTGTTCTGCTTGCAGGAATAATTGCAATTACTATTCATCATTTTATATCTGCGGAAAGACGTCATCAGAATATTCTTAAAGCAAATATTGAAAAATTACGGGCAGAGGATTTTCAGGTTGCGGTTTCCAATGATATGAAAAGACTTAGATCGTCTCTCATCAGAAAATCAAAGAGAAATTCAAAAGCAGATAAAATTGTAAACGCCAAGAAATATGAAATTGCAACCGGTGAAATTGATCTTGCTATGAAATTGAAATCATTAATGAATAAATAAGAGATTGGAGTTTAATTATGATTGATAGTATTGCCAAAACAACTCAAAAAATGCAGACGCAACAGAAGGATATGGAGATAATTGCTAATAACCTTGCCAATATTAATTCTACTGGTTATAAAAGAGAAGAACCGTTTACAGAATTTTTAAAAAGAGAAGAATTTTCCGGATTTAAACAGATAACAGATTTCAGAGAAGGAGCACTTATTACTACAGGAAATCCATACGACTTCTCACTATCCGGTACCGGCTTTTTTGTTATTCAGACAGATGAAGGTAACGAATTGACTCGCAACGGTAAATTTAAACTTTCGGAAGAGGGCTATCTTGTAAATGATAAAGGGAATAAAGTTTTAGGACAAAAAGGGCCTATAAGTTTATCCGAGCTTCTTTTTGATCCAAGTAAAAGTATAAGAGTTTCAACAAATGGTGAAATAAAAGTTGGTGATAAAATTCTTGATAAGATTTTAATTGGCAAAATTGAAAGCCAGGAAAATTTATTACGGAATAATGATCAATCTTTTATTTATGAAAAAGGGGATTTCGGTCATGCTAAAGAAAACGAGTATGAAATTTCTCAGGGATATATTGAAGAATCGAATGTCAATCCCATAATTGAAATGATGGCTATGATTGAACTCAACAGATCATTCGAATCTTCGCAAAAGTTAATGCAGAATTTTGATCAGCACCTTGGTAGAGTTAACGAGATAGGAAAAATATAAGGAGAAATAAAATGTCAACACGAGCATTAAGAACAGCAGCTTCAGGAATGTATGCACAACAAGTGAATATTGAAGTAATTTCAAACAACATTGCTAACATTAATACAACAAGCTTTAAAAAGAACAGGGCAGAGTTTAAAGATCTTATGTATCAGGAAGTGAATACTACTCCGCTCAATTCTTATATGCCTGGAGTTACAGAGAATACAAATTCAAAGATTCAAATTGGCAATGGTATTCAAACCTCAACAACACAAAAACTTTTTATACAAGGTGATATGCAGACTACCGGAAATAAATTTGACGTCGGAATTCAGGGTGAAGGATTTTTTCAGGTAAGAAAAGCCGACGGAACATTTGCTTATACAAGAGACGGAGCTTTTAAATTATCTTCTGAAGGATCAATAGTAACTTCAAGTGGTTATATTCTTGAACCGGGTATAAGGTTAAACAGCGATGTTCTTGATATTTCAATTTCTCGTGATGGTGTTATTACCGCAACAGAAGTCGGTGGTAATAATGTCGAACTTGGTACTATCGAACTTGCCAAATTCCAAAATCCAGGTGGTTTAGTTGCACTTGGCGATAATATGTATGAGGAAACTACTGAATCAGGAACACCGGTTCTCGGAACCCCGGGGGGACAAGGATTCGGAGAATTACACCAGGGTTTTCTTGAAGCTTCCAATGTTGATATTGTTGAAGAAATGGTTTCCATGATTACAGCACAACGAGCTTATGAAATTAACTCCAAGACTGTAAAAACCGTCGAGGATATGATTAGTATGGTAAATAATTTAAAGAGATAAAAAACTGAAATGTTTAACCTGATTTTATCAATATTGCTATTTGTTTTCTTTCCGCAAAAGGATCTTGAAACAGGAATAAAAAAATACTTAAGTGAAAGACTTCAAGGTTATTCTAAATGGAATTATTCCATATTGACTAATTTAGATAATTTAGCCCGAAAGAATTTAATACTGGAAATCGATAAAGAAAGAGAATTACAGATTAAAGGAAACTATGGTTATATCCCAATTAAGGAGAAAGGAACAATAAAATCGTCATCTACATTTATAACGGTTAAACTGAATCTATATAAAGAAGTTTTATGTGCAACAAGAAAAATTTCAGCGGGTTCAGAACTTAATCCGGTAGATTTTGAATTGATTGAAAAAGAAATTAGTACTCTTAAAGAAGAACCAGTCCAAAAATGTTTTGAAATTACAGGGTGTACAGCAAAATTAAATATTGGCAAAGATATGATTCTTCTCCAGAGTATGATTAAACCAAATAATTTAATAAAAATCGGTGATGAAATTACGGCCGTATATTTCAATGGCGGTGTTGAGATTTCTTTCTCTGCCAAAGCCAGAACCGAAGGCAAAATTGGTGATCAGATTCAGATTGTAAATAAAGATAATAAAATCTACCGGGCAAAAATTAAAGATGCCGGAACAGTTATTATAACGGAGTTATGAAATGAGAAAAATATTTTTGACAATACTTTGTTTTGCAGGAATTTTAAATTCACAGGATATGAGGCAATATGCTTCAAATTCTCTTTTCTCTGATTACAAAGCTATAAGACTTGGTGATGCAATTACAATAATTGTAATAGAATCATCTACGGCATCAAACGAAGCACAGACTGCAACCACTAAAAATAGCGATATTGGTTTAACTGCAGAGGGTGGAATTGGTTCATCAAAAATACCCACAATCGATGTTGCTCTTGGATCTAAGAATGATTTCCAGGGTTCTGGTTCTACTAAATCAGTCGGAAATGTTTCCACCAAAATCAGTGCGATGATTGATTCAGTTTATGATAATGGAAATCTTAGAATCAAAGGAAGTAGAAAGATTGTTATAAATGGTGAAGAACAAATTATAAGAATAAAAGGAATTGTGAGACCAATAGATATCCTTACTGATAATTCAGTTCTCTCTTATAATATTTCCGAGGCTGAAATTGTTTTTGAGGGAAATGGAATGATAGAACGAGCACAAGGTCCTGGCTGGCTAACAAAATTATTTCACTGGCTTTTTTAGGTGATAAAATGAAAAAAGTATTAATTATAATTCTTATTTGTCTTAGTCCGTTAGGCTTGCTAGCCCAAAGGATTAAAGACGTTTCATTTTTTAAAGGATCAACTTCTGAACAGTTGATTGGTTATGGTTTGGTTGTTGGTTTAGCTGGAACAGGGGATAGCTACCGTTCAACTTTTACTGTACAGTCCGTTGTAAGTATGTTAAAAAGATTTGGTATTACTGTCCCCGATGTAAATCTTAGAACAAAAAATATTGCTGCAGTTATGGTTACTGCAAATGTAAACAGTTATTTAAAGAGCGGTTCTAAATTTGATGTAAACGTTTCTTCTATGGGAGATGCAACAAGTCTTATGGGTGGCACATTACTAATGAGTCCACTTTCAGGTAGAGATGCTGTTTTATATGCTTTATCCCAGGGTCCGGTTTCCATTGGCGGTTACGATGTTAATACATCTTCAGGTGGGAGGGTTGCAAAGAACCATGCCCTTAGTGGTAGAATTCCAGGCGGAGGTATTTTAGAAAAAGAACTGCCAACTTTTGAACTTGACAGTCTTGAAGTTCAGATCATATTGAATTCGCCAGATTACACAACAGCAAATAATATCGTTTCGGCAATAAACCAACAAATTGGTCAGGGTGTAGCACTTGCAGTAGATGCTTCAGAAATTAAGGTAAAAATACCAACTGATAAACAAAATAATATACCCCAGTTTTTAGCTCAGCTCGAAGCGATTCAAGTCCAGACTGACGTAGTAGCTAAAGTAGTTTTGAATGAGAAGACTGGAACTGTTGTAGCTGGCAGTAATGTAAAAATTCTTCCAGTTACAATTTCGCATGGCAGCTTAAAAATAAACATTAAATCATATCCTATGATTTCACAACCCGGTGCATTTTCAGGAGGTAATACAACCTTATTTAATAATTTAGTTCCTTCGGTGGAAAAAGAAAACAGTAATGTGGTATCAATAAACGGTGCCTCAAATGTTCAGGAGGTTGCGGCTGCTCTTAACTCTCTTAAGGTAACACCAAGAGATATAATAGCAATTTTCCAGGCAATAAAGGAAGCGGGCGCTTTACAGGCAGAGTTAGTTATAATATAATATGATGTGATGATATGGACGAGATAAACTTAAAAATAACAAATCCGGAAAAACATCTGCAGGAAATGCAGAATATAAGTTCTAAAATTTCTCCGGAACGAAAGGAAAAACTTGCTAAAGCCGCTAAAGATTTTGAAAGTCTTTTAACCCAGATGATGCTGAAAAGTATGAATAAGACAAATGGGGGCATGTTTGGTGATGAAGAGGGTGACCAGTTTGGCGGTGATGTTATGGATACAATCTTTGAATCCGAGATTTCAAAATACATGACGGAATCAAAAAGCCTTGGAATAGCACAGATGATCTATAAAAATATGACAGGCGAAGACTTGCCGGATTTACGAGTAGAAACGCGCAGCATCAATAAAGAAAAAGCAATGGAGTTTATTAAGCACTTTAAACCGGAAAGCCCGGCGGTTACGCCAAGCAACAAATCACTTGAACGCCTGGAAAAATATAATTCCGTAATAGATAATGCGGCCGAAAGCTTTGGAGTAGATTCAAAGATTATTAAATCAATTATTCTGGCGGAATCTGCAGCAAATGAAAAGGCCCATTCAAGCGCTGATGCAAAAGGTTTAATGCAATTGATGAATGGTACCGCATCAGATATGGGTGTTAAAAACGTTTGGGACCCGGTTCAAAATATTAATGGCGGCACTAAATATTTTTCCCAATTACTACGACAATATAATGGAGATTTGAAGCTGGCCCTGGCTGCATATAACGCCGGCCCCGGAAATGTTGATAAATATAACGGAGTTCCGCCTTTTGATGAAACAAAGACTTACGTTACAAGAGTTTTAGGTTACTTAAACTATTTTGAAGGATAACTATGAATACAAAAGAGATACTTAATTGCCTGAATAATGAAGCCGGTATTCTTTTAAATCTGAAAAATACTATTATTGAAAAGCAGAAGGCTCTTATTGCTTCAGATGGAAACGGAATTGATTTATTAAGCCATACCGAAGAATCCTTACTTGCCGGGCTTAGAAAAAGCGAAACTGAAAGATTAACTCTCCTTCATAACGTGATGGAGGAATTCAGGTATATGGAAGAAACCAACCAGCAACCTAAACTTAGCCAGATTATAAAAGGTAAAGTTGTTAAAGAAGAGTTGGAAAAAATAAGCTCTGCAGAAGAATACTTGCGAAACCTTGTTAAAGATATTAAAGAAATAAACAGGCAGAACCAATTACTAATTCAAAACTCGCTTGAGTTTATTAATGAAACAATTTTAGCCTTACTTGGAAACAGAAAAAAATCATTTGTTGATAAAAAAGTTTAATCAGTTACCATGAGTATCAGTAAATTATTAAATATATCCCAGAGGAGCTTGTTTGTTTACCAAAAAGCTTTGGAAGTAACCTCTAACAATATTGCCAATGCAAGCGATCCTAACTTTTCAAGGCAAAGAGTAGACTTTTCAGCGCTCCAGGCAAATACTGCCGAAACACTTGCCGTAGGTGATGGAGTTGAAATTTCCGATATCAAACGTTTGAGAGATCAGTTTACGGAAAATCAGATTATCGCTTATACGCAGAGTGATTCTTATAATGAGAAGAAAGCCGAACTTCTGTCAAACCTTGAATCGGTTCTTTCAGAACCGAGTGATCTTGGACTTTCAAATTTACTCGGTGAATTTTTTAATTCCTGGGAAGAGTTAAGTGTTAATCCTGAAAATGCACAATTAAGGACTAACGTTGTTCAGAGTGCAGAAAATTTATCTAACAAACTAAAAAATATTTATGATGGATTTACCACACTGCGGGGAGACCTGGAAGAGCAAGCCGTTGAAAATGTGGATTTATTAAATAAGTATGTCAGCGAAATAAAAACTCTTAATGATGAGATTTTCAGGTTGGGAGTAACAGATTCTAATTCAAATGCTCTTTTAGACAGAAGGGATGAACTTATTCTTGAACTAAGTAACATTGCGAATATAAATGTTTCATATGATTCCGATAATATGGCTAACATTACCATTGGAGGGGTTTATGCAGTTGACAGGTATTATAGTGCTCAGTTTAAGGTTGTGGAAGATAACGGGAATCTTTCTATACAAACTGTTGATGGTATAAGTAAATTAAAACTTACTAAAGGAAGCCTTGGGGCAATTGTTGAAACTGCAAATACAACTATTCCAGGTTACCTCAGCTACCTTGATACTGTAGGCAATTCTATTGTAGAAAATGTAAACTCGATTCACGAATCAGGGTATACAAATACGGAGCCTCCGCTTACAGGTATAAAATTCTTTGATAGTTATGATAAAGGCAACCTTGTCATTAATTCCAATATTAAAAGTGATGTAAATTTTATTGCAACTTCCGCAGACGGAACAAACGGAAATAATGATATTGCTCTTCAGATTGCGGAATTAAGCAATGCAAAAATTATAAACGGGCAAAGTCTTGTAACAAGTTATTCAAATTTTGTAAGTGGCATTGGAAACACTATAAGCATGTGCAAACTTAATAATGAATCCAATTCGCTTGTGCTTCAGCAGTTAGAGCAGCAAAAATCATCTTACTCCGGTGTTTCCTTAGATGAGGAAATGACGAACGTGCTTCAGTTCCAGAAGTCTTATGAGGCTGCGGCAAAACTGATTAAGGTTGCAGATGAGCTTTTTGAAATATTATTGAATGCGGTCTAATTATGAAAGTAACAGATTTTATACTCCAGAATACTTACCTGAATAATATAAACAGGCAGAAGTATGACCTGAACAAAGTGCAGGAACAGATTACCACCCGGCAAAAAGTGAATCGCCCGTCAGATTCGCCTTTGGGAACAGCAAGAATAATCAGGTTTACGGAACAGCTTGGAAGCATACAAACGTATATGTCCAACGCAGAAAATGCGAATGGATTTGTTACTAAAACAATTTCCTCGATGCAGTCAATGCAAACAATTGTAAGCGATATTCAAAGCCTTCTTGTTCAGACAGATAATGCATTGAACAGCGGGTCCTTTGATAACTATGCACAAAAAATTGAATCTTACCTTGCTAATATTGTGGATTATGCAAATGAAGAATATGATGGTAAGTACCTGTTTGCCGGTTCTACATTTTATGATAAACCTTTTTCATTTGATGAAGCTACGTTGGAGACGACATTTAATTCTTCATCTCCCAATGGTTCTCATACAATAAGATTATCAAAATCAATTGAACAGAAAATTAATATTGGCGGAGAAGATCTTTTTGCTTCCGTTATGAAACTTAACGGAAATTTTGACAGAAGCGCAGCAGCAGGAACAACATCAGCTTTAACAAATACAATTTACGATGCCGACGGAAATGAGTATGGAGTGCAGGTTACTTATACTAAAACGGCAGATAATCAATATTCCATGCAGTATAATATTACAGATGCTTCCTCCAATGTAATTGCAAATGATACATTGGATTTGGCTTTTGATGCTACTACCGGTGAACTTGTTACTGTTGACGGCGCAGATCCTTCAGCTATAAGTATTGATATCGATTCTCCGAAAATCAGATTTAAGATTGACCCGACAAATCTGAAGGAAGCAGATAAAGCAGAAGCGCTTGCGCAGGACATAGATTTGAAAGGTGACTTTTTTAATACGCTTGCTTCAATCAGTACAAAGTTAGCTAACGGTGAAAAACCAACGGCAAACCAGGTTGCCTTTATTAATGATTTCAATAATCATATCCTGTATAAACTTTCTGAAGAAGGAAACATTGCCAACAGGATTGACAACGTATTAAACCAGCTTACAAATGAAGAAACAAATATACAGGAGCTTGTTTCCAACGAGAAAGATACCGATATGGTAAAAGCGGCAATGGAATTACAAACACTTAATTATTCTCTTGAGTATGCTTATAAAATTTCTTCAATGATTCTTCCTCAATCATTACTGGATTACTTATGATGAGAAAGAAAAATTTTGGTACAATATCAGGTTTGTTCCTTGGATTGGTTTCCATCTTTGGGGCTTACCTTATGGAAGGCGGCTCGTTTAAAGCATTGTTCATGCTACCTGCAATGATTATAGTTTTTGGCGGCACCTTTGCCGCAGTAATTATAGGTTTTGGCTTTGAGAGGTTCAGGAAATTATTTTTTCTTATTAAGATTGCATACTTCCCAAGAAAATATGAGGTAAAAAAATCGATAGATATTTTTTCCGAGATGGCAATAATTATAAGACGCGATGGAATTTTGGCAATTGAAAAACAAATTAACAGGTTTGATCATTATTTCCCTAAAAAAATGATGCGTTACATGCTTGATGGTGCAACTGAAGATGAGCTTGAAAACCTTGCCGCTTATGAAATGAAAGCAATGCAGGAAAGACATTTTTCCAACATATTCATTTTTACTAAAATGGGCGGGTATGCTCCAACTATGGGTATTCTGGGTACTGTAATGGGTTTAATTATGACCTTAGCCAATGCAGGCTCGGATCCAAATTTACTTATAAGGAATATTGCATCGGCATTTATCGCAACACTTTGGGGAGTTCTTTCTGCAAATTTATTTTGGCTACCGGTTGGAGATAAACTTAAACAATGTCATTTAGAAGAGAAACATCTGATGGAAGTGGTAATGGAAGGGGTTTTGGCCTTGAGGAGTGGGGAAGTTCCCTCCTTGATAAAAACCCGCTTAGCAAGCGCACTTCCTCCAAAAGAACAAGAAGAAATGGTAGTAATCTGAACGAAGATGATTCTGTCTTTACCGAAGAACATGACAAAGACAGGTATTTAATCACTTACGCAGATCTTATTACACTGTTGCTTGGGCTTTTCATTTTATTATATGCATCAAGCAATATAGATGTAGCCAAGTATCAGAAAATGATTTCTGCAATGGGCAGTTATTTCGGAAACTCATACAACAGCCAGACAAACGGAAAATATATTTCCGCCGGAAACTCTGATGAACAGAATTTAATCTCCCTTAAAGATAAAGTGAATACACTTATCCGGGAAAATGATATTCAGAAAGATGTTTCTATTGTTGAAACAGAAAGAGGAATAACTGTTAGAATTCTGGATGATATTTTATTTACTTCGGGTAGCGCCGAATTAAAGAGCTACTCGAAAATAATTTTAAGTAAAATTGCAGGCATATTAAAAAACCTGCCAAATGATATACGGATTGAAGGTCATACAGATAATGTACCTGTTAACTCAAGCCAGTTTCCATCTAACTGGCATCTATCTGTAGGGCGTGCAACAAACACCGCATATTATTTAATGATAAACGAAGGACTTCCTCAGGAAAGGGTTTCTATTGTTGGGTATTCCGAGTATAACCCGATTGCTTCAAACCTAACCCCTGAAGGGAGAGCAAATAACAGAAGAGTAGATATTGTAATATTAAATTAAGAGAGTACAATGAAAATCAACAATTCTCATTTTGGTGAAATTGACTACGATGAAAAATTAATCGTAAATTTCAGCGAAGGAATGATAGGTTTCGAAAAACTTAAAAAATTCCTTTTAATTAATAACAATGATGGCTTATTTTTATGGCTGACATCTGTGGAAGAACCAGAAATAGTTTTTCCACTATTTGCAATTGATGCAATTTACGATAATTTTCCGCATGAAAATAATTTTGAAGTGTTCGGCATTGTTAAACTCGATAAAGAACCGGAGAATATTACTATCAACATGAAAGCTCCTGTTTATATAAGCGAGTCGGCAAAATCCGGATTCCAGAAAATTATTGACAACGATAAGTATTCAATGAACTACAAACTTTTTAAGAAAGATTAATATGCTGATTTTAACAAGGAAAGAAGGTGAAAAAATTATTATCGGTGGTGATGTAAAGATTTCAATTATATCAATCATCGATAATCAGGTTAAAATTGGAATTGAGGCGCCGGCGGACGTAAAGATTCTTAGAGAAGAACTTTACGAGAAATTAAAACAAAGTATTTCTGAATCGGCTTTACAATCCAAACCTGAAATTGAGGAAATAACAAAGCTAAGGTTGAATAAAAATGACGAATCTGACTAAAAGCGATCCTTCAATCAGAATTCTTGTAATTGATGACTCTGATATTATTCAGAAAGCTTTGAAATCTTTCCTGCAGGATTTTGATATCGAGGTTTTTACCTGCAGCAATGGTCTGGAAGGCATTCAAACGGCAGTTGAGGTAAAACCGAGTTTAATATTCCTTGACCTTATGATGCCTAACTTTGACGGCATTAAAATGCTCCAGGTAAAAAATGTCCTTAAGGAAATTAAGGATATCCCGGTTGTTATTATCAGTGCAAATACAAATAAACAGAATGTACTTACGGCAATAGAACTTGGAGTTACAAAAGTAATTTCCAAACCTTTGCAAAAAGATATTATAATAAAAACTCTTAAAGAAATTTTCCATCGCGAATTAATTAATTTATCGCGCACGGAAGAACATGAAGATACCCGGCTTGAAATTGGCGAAGACTTTAAAGAAAAAGTTTATACCGATATGAAAGACGAACTGATCCGTTTGTTTCTTAACAACTTTGCTGGCCAGAAAAAAAAAATTGTTCAGGCTATTGAAATGAAAGATAAGATGCTGATTAAAGGTATAATGCATGATATAAAAGGTGCAGGCGGTACTATTGGTTATAATGATATTAGTGAAATTGCACAATCTGTTCACGACAGAGAAATTAATTCCGATCTCGACTGGTTTTTTGTTCAGGTTAAAAGCGAACAGTTATTTAAAGAAATAAGAAAATTAGAAGAATTAAAAAGCTAAAAAAACATGTTGGTAATTGTTGGTATAATATTAGTCTTCGGAGCTATTGTTGTTGGATTTTCAATGGCAGGTGGCAACCTTGTATTGCTTATTCAGATATCTGAGTTTGTAATAATTCTTGGTGTTGCAATAGGTAGTATGCTTATAATGGCGCCATTGTCCATTGTTAAAAAAGTAATCTCCTCCGTTCCAAAAATTTTTGGAAATCACGGTTATAGCAAGCAGGATTATATGGATCTTCTGAAATCCTTCTTCGATTTATTTTTGGTAGCACAGCGCGATGGTTTGCTTGCTATTGAAAAACATATTGAGAAACCTGAAGAAAGTGAAATACTTAGCGCCAATAAAAAATTCCTTTCAAATAAAAAAGCTGTTTCATTTTTTTGCGATACACTTAAAGTTATGCTTTCCGGCGGAGTTCCACCGCACGATATTGAAGAACTAATGGATATGGAAGTAGAAACGCTGGAGAAGGAAAACAAACCTGTACCTACGGTTATTACAAAAGTTGCAGATGCTTTTCCTGGAATTGGTATTGTTGCTGCAGTATTAGGTATAATTGTTACAATGGCAAGCATTAATCAGGGTGCCGAAGCAGTAGGGCACCATGTCGCCGCTGCACTTGTGGGAACATTTCTTGGAGTTTTACTTTCCTACGGATTGTTTAATCCAATTGCTACAAACATTGAACATATGCTTGAAAATGATGTTAGATACCTTGAAACTATAAAAGCATGTATTTCCGCATATGCAAAAGGAAATCCTCCTATTGTTGCTGTTGAAATTGCAAGAAGAACAATTTTCTCTGATGAAAGGCCATCCTTTACAGAGTTAGAATCATTTATCCGCGGCAAAAAGAATGAGTAACAACCTTGAATTTAATGATACTCCTCCGATAATAAAGAAAAAGAAAAAAGGAGAACATGGGCATCATGGCGGCGCATGGAAAGTTGCTTACGCCGATTTTGTTACAGCTATGATGGCTTTATTTATTGTTCTCTGGGTGTTGGGTCAAAGTGAAGAAGTTAAAGAAGCGGTTGCCGGATATTTTCAAAATCCGACCGGAATTTCTATTGGCACTGGTGCCGGATTGCTTAAAGGCGGAGCAAAAATTATTAACGATAAAAAAGCAGAAGAGATGATACGCCGTGCAGAGGAGAAAGCGCAGCTGACTAAAATGGGTGAAGAAATTGTTGAGCAGCTGAACAGCCAGGCAGAATTTTCTGATCTGCAGGGAAAAGTTGAAATAAAATTTATTGATGAAGGTATGCTTATTGAACTTGTTGAATCTGTTGATGAAGCCTTTTTTGAAGTTGGAACCGCTGTGCTGAACAAAAAAGCCCAGGATCTTTTGCAAACAATTGGAAAAAAGTTTTCGGCTATAAATAACAGGATAATTATTGAAGGTCATACTGATGCAAGACCTTACCCGAACAAGGGAGAAGGATATACGAATTTTGAATTAAGTTCGGACAGAGCAAATTCTGCAAGAAGGTCGCTTGTTAGGGGTGGAGTTAATATAGACCAGATAGTTGAAATAAGAGGGTGGGCAGATAAAAAACTGCGCAACCCTAATAATCCTTTTGATGTTTATAACCGTCGTGTAAGTATTATTGTTAAATATTCGGAATCAAAATGAAATCTACAATTCTTGTCATGGAAGATGACTCTTTTACTCAGCAGTTCTATCAACTGCTTTTTCAAAGGGCAGGCTTTGAATCCTTAATTACTGATGAAGGTGATAAATTTTTTGAAATACTTGAGAACAGCAAAGTATCAATTATTATTTTGGACCTTAACCTTAAAAACACTTACCTGAATAACGAAAAAGTTGACGGTATTACTCTTGCTAAAAAGGTAAAGGCAGATGACAGGTTTAATCAGATTCCAATACTGATAGTTTCTGCTTATAAGAATTTAACAAACGGCAGAAATTTTCTTGATGAAACCGGCGCTGAAGATTATATACTTAAACCAATATCCGATTTTAACGAACTATTAAAAAAAGTTAACAACCTTAAATTATTCTGATTTTTTTTACTTTGGAAAAATGCTTGAAGGAATAACAAATATTAATCCTGATTCAGGTTACAAGGGTGACAAAAAAAAAGTTGTCATTTACCCTGCTGCATTAAAAGTACATAGACCTGCAGGGCACGGAGAAGATTCAATTTCTCTTTCACCTTCTCTGCATTTTCTACTTGAAAAAAACTGGAATCCGGTTCAGATTAAAGAAATATCTGCACATAAAATATTTATCGATTTTATTTTATCCGGACTTGAGTTTAAAATAGAATTTGACTTGGATAAAGTATTGCTTGAAAAAAAATTTCTGTACAAAATTATTTCTTCAAATGAAACCGAAAAAACAAAAACTCTTTTACAGGTTGAATTCAAACCTTCTATTGATTTTTTACCTTCGAAATATGAAGCTCCTCTGCAAAACCTTTCCTCGCTTCATTCGCTTTTCGGAAAAATAAAGGATTATAATTTGATTGCAGAAGTAAGTTCAATTGATGCGGACGCCGTAAGAAATCTGCTTGAAGGAATTGAAAAAGGTGTGATTAACGAGTTAAACCATATTACCTCGGGTGTGCTTCAATTATATGAAAAGATAAGCGGCGCTAACAGCGGCCAGCTTAAGATAAGCAATGAAAGTATTTCTCTTATACACATTCTTAATATAACCACTGTAAAAAGTTAAAGGAAAAATATGGCTTTAAATGCGAAATCATTTTCTTCCTTTAAAGAATTTAAATCTTCGGAACAACTGTTTAATGCAAAGCCGCTTGTTATAATTGACCAAAACTGCTTAATAAAATACGGCAACTCAACTTTCGAAAAAATGTTTGCTTTGTCTGAAGGAGAAAGCCTTGCCAAACTTGAAGCTGACCTGCAACTTGAGTTTTTAATTGATGGATTTGCAAAAAGCAAATACGGCAGCTTTCATTTCGATTTGCTCCTTTCCGAAAACTATCAGTATCCTGACCGCGCGTATAAGATTGATGTTGAAAGAGCTTTGATTGATAACCAGGAGTATTTTATCCTGCTGTTTAATTCAGTGGAAGAGCTGAAAAAAATAGAGGAGAGGATTTACTATTTAATCAATGCAATAGATTTTGGTAAGGTAGCAATTATTATTACAGATAAATGGGGATTCATTAAGTACACATCAAGATCATCTGAAGAGATATTAAAGAATACGATAGAACAGTTATTTAACAATTACCTGCCGGAAGCACTAAGTTCGTTAATTACTCCGCAGGATATTTATTCGCTCGAAGAATCCTTAAAGGGAAGACTTGAGTGGCAATGTATTAGCTCTACAAAAAATGAAAAGGGAAAGGATAGTTTCAGAAAGCTAAGACTTTCTCCTGTTCAACGGTCATATGAGGATATCACAAATTTCATCCTGACATTCAATGATGTAACAGAACATATTGAGAGCGAAGAGAGGTTGAGGAAAGCATATGAAAAAGAAAGTGAACTTAACCGTTTGAAATCTGCGTTCCTTGCAAATATGTCCCACGAAATTAGAACGCCCTCAACAGCAATAATAGGATTCGCAAACATTCTCAGGGAGGATATTAAATCCGGCAATTATGAAAATTCAATTGAGCTTGTGAATTTTTTGGATGAAGGAATCCAGCGAATGATTCGTCTGTTTGATAATATTATAGAAGTTTCTCTGATGGAATCCGGCGATTATGTTTTTGATTATACAACAGAAGATGTTCATGAACTTCTGGAAAAATCCTGTGCCGGTTTCGAATCCCTTGCAGAACTTAAAAACGTAAATATTGTACTTGATGTTCAAAGCTCCCCGGTTTTTATTCAGGTAGATAAAGCAAAGTTTAATAAAATAATAGATTCAATTCTTGATAACGCAATTAAATATAATAAACCCAACGGAAGCGTAATTATAAGTACTGAAAATTCTATTGATTATGTTACAATCATAATATCCGATTCGGGCAGGGGAATAGAAAAAAGTAAAATTGAATCTGTATTACAGCCGTTTGTGCAGGAAGAGTTTGAAGGGCATAAAAGAAATTATGAGGGAGCCGGGCTTGGTTTAACAGTTGCATATAAGCTAACTAAACTGCTAAAGGGCGACTTAAATATTCTTAGCAGAAAAGGCTCCGGTACATCGGTATTTATAAAATTTCCTTTAATTAAAAAATAAACCATTACAAAACTTTTTGTCTTTATAAATTCAAATATCTAGTGTAAGAAATGAATTACCCGGAATTAACTCCCGACTATCTTGACAGAGAAATTCCTTTCAGGAATGAAAGGGAATTTTATGAGGGAGATAAAATAAAGACTGATAGATTTTATACGGATGGTAATATTCTTTTTAAAGAAGTGTTGTACTCTGAAGATGGAACCATAAAAGAGATTACAAATTACAGGAGAGATGGTACACCCTGGAGCAAACAAGTATTCGAAGAAGATAACAAAAAAAGTGGTCTCGCTTTATCATACTATGAAGACGGAAGTGTTAAAAGCCAGAAATATTATCTTAATAATAAAGTCCATTGGAAAGAAAAAATATTTAACAAGAACGGACAGCTTATTGAAATAATTAGTTATGCTAAGGGTGTTAAGGAAGGCGAGAATATTACCTTTGATGAAAAAGGAAGAAAAATAAGCGTCTTAAATTATAAGTATAATATTCCGGACGGGCCGGCAAGATTTTATCATGAAAACGGCCAGCTTAAAGCAGAAATGAATTTTGAAAAAGGTGAAAAGACCGGTGAATCCAGGGTTTACTTTAAAAATGGGGTTCTTAAAATTCAGGAGAAGCTGAATAAAAATGTACGTCATGGTGTTACCAAAACCTACTATGAAAGCGGCGGGTTGAAAGAAGAATGGTCATTTAGAAATGGTGCATTAGATGGAAAATCAAAATTCTATTACAGAGAAGGTGTTTTATTCGGTGAAAAAAATTATTCTAATGGTTTGGAAGACGGAACCTCAAGATTATTTTATAAGAATGGAAAGATTAAGGAAGAGGTAAGTTTTGTCTATGGCGTTAGGTCCGGTCAGTCAAAATACTTTCTGGAAGACGGCAAACTTGATAAGGAAATAAATTATGAAAACGGAAACATTGTTGAACTTAAACAGGAACCTGTAGTAAAAGACGAAATAGTGATTCCGCCAAAACCAGTTGAGATTAAACGTGAAAATGTAAAAGAAGTAAGAAAGAAAAAAATTAAAAAAGGTGTTAACTATGCAGTTTTATTTGCAGCGCTGCTGCTAACAATCTACCTGATTTATATCTTTATCCTTTATATCAGTTAGTAAAATAACAGAATATTCAAATCAGCTTTTCTTTATTAAAGCACATCCTGCAATAAATCAAATTATTTGTTTCAGTTCCTCAACTGATACAATTAAAATATTCGACGGAACAAATAGTTGCTTCTGAAAAATAATAAACAAAATCCGATAATATATATGAATGTTTGTTATTGTTTGGAGCGCAAAAACAGAACCTATATTATCGCACTTCAAATTTGGTTTCTAATAACATAGATTCATCGATTTGAATTTACCGAATCGTTAGAATAAAGTTACAGGAATGTATTCCTGAATATTCCGGGTAAAAACATCTGCATGTGCGCATTAACAATAACAAAGAGTAAAAGAAAATTTTTAAACTAAAGTTTTTTTATTAAGCTTAAGGAAGTTTGGGAAGGAAAGTTTAGTTTTTTTTGTTATTAAAATTATGAGGGTTCTATGAAATGGTTTAATAATCTTGCATTAAACAAGAAATTTTTAGTATTGATTATTTCGTTCGGAATAATACTCGTTATAGCTACTATGATTTTTTCTATCTACCAGTTTTCGAATTTTAATTTTTCAAAAGCTGAAAGTGAAGCCTCGGTCGCAGTTAATACGTTGGACTTTGAATTAACCAAGTATAAAGAAAGGGCGGAATATTTTGCCCGTATTATAGCTCTAAATTCTGAAGTGTCTGCCGCTGTAAAGGATAGGAACAGGGAATTTCTTATCAAGAAAATTAAAACAATGACCGAAGGGACCGATATAGATTTTGTTACTATTACAGATAATGCAGGTGATGTAATTGCACGCACACATGAACCGGAAAAATTCGGGGATAATATTTCAAAGCAGTTGAATGTTAAAACTGCATTAGGCGGAAGCCAGGTTTCAGTAATTGAAACAGGAACTGTGGTTAAATTGTCAGCCCGTTCCGGCGCTCCAGTTTATGATAATGAAAATAATCTGATCGGTGTTATTTCTACAGGGTTTGCTTTAGATAAAAATGAGAAACTTGACGACCTGAAAAAATTATTTGATTGCGAGTTTACTCTGTTCCTTGGTGATGTTAGAATTAATACCACGATTATTAAAGAAGGAAAACGTTTGGTCGGGACGAAATTGGATCCCAAAGTTGTAGAAATTGTTTTAAATGAATCCAAAGAATATTATGGAGAAGCTGACATATTAGGCAATCCATATGTAACTGCATATAAACCTTTGCTGGATAATGAGAACAAAGCAATGGGAGTTGTGTTTTCAGGTAAACCGCTTAAGGAAATAATAAGCGCCCGTAATAGTATTATTTATGCCGTAGTTCCTGTAACTGTTATTGTGTTAATTATTGCAATCTTTTTCCTGAACAGGTTTATAAGAATGATGATAACAAATCCGGTTAAAGAGTTGGTTACCGAAGGAGCAAATAAAATATCAGTCGGGGAAGTTGATATTACTATAAAATCAACAAGGACAGATGAGATTGGGGATTTGCAAAGAGCATTCGTTAACCTTGCTGAAAATGTAAAACTTCAGGCTACAAGCGTTGAAAAAATATCTTTGGGAGATCTTACAATGAATATAAAGCCAAGATCAGATAAGGATATTTTGGGTAACAGCATTCAGAAACTTTCCGGTACAATCAAACAGTTGATAAATGAAACTTCTGAACTTACAAATTCTGCTCTTGATGGAAAGCTTAAATTGCGTGGCAACGCTTCAAATTTTTCAGGCGGTTTCAAAGACATTATAAATGGATTCAACTCAACATTAGATGCAGTAATAAATCCGGTAAAGGAAGGATCGGATGTATTGT